>CAZZYA010000114.1:0-10986 GCA_964658115.1 uncultured Rudaea sp.
GCACGATGAAGGCCACTTCGCGCTTATCGATGATCAGAACGTCGTAGCTGCAGCCGCAGGACTTAGCTATTTCCCAGTGCATGCGTTCGGAGAAGGGGCGCGCTGATTCCATGCCGTGATTATCGGAAACGGCATCTCAGGAACCGCGACGCAATGTATTGTCGTCGCGTTACGGAATTCGCTGGCTCGATGATTCTCTGATAAATACGTTCGCCGGTCGATATTGTTTCAACAATGCCCGCGCAACTTTCGCCTCTTTCCGAATTGAGTGCATTTGCTTTACAGCGCCACGGGAAAGTTTCGGCAACTTTCTTCTAGGAATTTGTTCGATTGGCGGCGGTCGGTTTAACTTTGCCTGCATTACTCGTGAAATGACGATAAGCACAACCGTCGCTGTCAAATCGTCGAATCGGTTCACGCGCGCCGCAAATTTCAGGAGCATAGGAATCTGAATCTTGTCCGCGGCAAAAACTGCCGCATCAAGGGCGATGGTTAGGTCTCCCCGTCGGTGTTGCCAAGCGTCTCGAAGAACTTGCGAAGCGAGACCGGTGATCATGTTCAATTCGTGGTCGAACACCACGGACATGTAGCCTGCCTGGTGAAGGCGTTCGCGAGCGCGCTGTTCGAGTCGGTCGTTTTCCAGGCGTCGAGTTTCCTTGATCGTCTTGAAGGTCGCGACGGCAAGTAGGATGGTTCCAAGTGCGACGAGAGCATCCCAGCCCAGCTCCCAGGCGGCGCGTGGAATATAGACGACATCTAGCGTTGCAGAGTCCATTTACTGTTACCCTGCTGTTACGAATGAAAAGGCCACTCGGTAAAGAGTGGCCTAAGTTATTGATTATTCTGGTCGGGGTGACAGGATTCGAACCTGCGACTTCTACCTCCCGAAAGTAGCGCTCTACCAGGCTGAGCTACACCCCGTTGGGCCGCGAATGATAGCGGCGAGCGTCGCGCGGCGCAACAAAAATCCGTCGGAGTAGCGCGGCATTCTGATAATCTATCGAGCTGCCGCGCGAGGGGCGCGGTCGACCGTTTTCGCTTGTGCTGATGAGGAATTCATGGCGTTGACCCAAGCCCGCACCATGCCCGGCGTCATGGAACTATTGCCTGCCGATCAGATCGCGTTTCAGCGCATGCTCGACACGATACGGCGCAACTTCGAGCGCTTCGGATTCCTGCCGGTCGAGACGCCGGTAATGGAATTTTCCGATGTGCTGCTCACGAAGCAGGGCGGCGAAACGGAACGTCAGGTTTACTTCGTGCAGTCGACCGGTGCGCTGGAGCAGGGGGGCAAACCCGAACTCGCGTTGCGTTTCGATCTCACAGTGCCGCTCGCCCGTTATGTGGCCGAGCACGAGCATGACCTCAGCTTCCCGTTTCGGCGCTATCAGATCCAACGCGTGTATCGCGGCGAACGTGCGCAGCGCGGACGTTTCCGCGAGTTCTATCAGTGCGACATCGATGTGATCGGCAAAGATCAGCTCTCCGTGCGTTACGACGCCGAGATGCCGGCGGTGATCTATAGCGTATTCAAGGAATTGAATTTCGGATCATTCACGATCCAGCTCAATAACCGCAAGTTGATGCGCGGGTTCTTTGAAAGTCTCGGCTTGTCGGATTCGGAAAAACAGGCACTCGCGTTGCGCGAGGTTGACAAGCTCGACAAACGCGGCGCGAATTATGTGCGCGAATCGCTCGCGGGCGACGGGTTCGGCCTTTCCGCCGAAGCAACGCAAAAAATCATCGATTTCGTGCAGACACGCTCTTCCAGTCACGCCGATGCGCTCGCGAAACTCGATGCGCTTGGCCGTGGCAGTGAAACTTTTGAACGAGGCATCGCGGAATTGCGCGACGTGCTCGAACTGATCAGATCGATGGGCGTGCCTGAGACGCACTACGCGATCAATCTGTCGATCGCGCGCGGCCTCGATTACTACACCGGAACCGTCTACGAAACCACGCTCAACGATCATCCGCAGATCGGTTCGATCTGTTCCGGCGGTCGCTACGATAATCTTGCTGCAAATTATACAAAGTCGCATTTGCCCGGCGTCGGCATCTCGATCGGTGCGACGCGCCTGTTCCATCAGTTGCGCGAAGCCAAGCTGCTGCCTTCGGCGCAAAGCACGGTCAAAGTTCTCGTCAGCCAGCTCGACGAAGCGCAATTGCCGGCCTATCTCGACATCGCCAGCGAGTTGCGCCGAGCGGGCATCGCGACGGAAGTCGTGCTCGAAAGTGCGAAGCTCGGCAAACAGTTCAAATACGCCGATCGCGCCGGCATCCGTTTCGTCGTGGTGATGGGCTCCGACGAAATCGCCAAAGGCGTCGTCACTGTTAAGGACATGCGTAAACAGGATCAGTTCGAGGTGCCGCGCGCCGAGCTGGTGAAAATGCTGCGCGTCGAACTCGAGCAATCCGAGGCGATGCCGCAGTGACCGGCAAGACCGTGAAACTCGACGGCACGAGTCTGACGCGCGCTCACGTGGCCGACATCGCGGGCGGAGATGCGAGCATAGCGCTCGACACGGAACAGCTCGAACACGTGCAGCGCACGGCGGATTTCCTGGCCGATCAAGTCAAGCGCGGCGAACCGATCTACGGCGTGACTACCGGCTTCGGAAGCAACGCGGACAAGTTGCTCGGTGCGCATCGCGCGCGCGATGAACTTCCCGGCGGAAATCCGGAAGCGAACGACAAAACGCTGATGGAGGAATTGCAGCACAACCTGATCGTGACGCATGCGGTCAGCGTGGGTGAACCGCTGTCGGCGGACCTGGTGCGCGCCATGCTCGCTATCCGCGTGAATACGCTGATGCGCGGGCATTCCGGCATTCGCGCGTCGACATTGCAAGCGCTCGCTGAATTGCTCAATCGCGATATCGTGCCCGTCATTCCGGGCAAGGGATCCGTCGGCGCGAGTGGTGACCTGTCACCGCTGTCGCATCTGGCGATGGTATTGCTGGGTGAAGGCGAAGCGTTTCATCGCGGCGAACGCGTGCGCGGCGCGGAAGCGTTGCGTCGCGCCGGCGTGAGTCCGGTGCGACTATCGTTCAAGGAAGGTCTCGCGCTCAACAACGGTACGACGCAAATGCTCGCGACGGCCGTGCTCGCGCTGCAGAAACTAGAGTCGTTGCTGCAAACCGCCGATCTCGCCGCCGCCATGACGCTCGATGCATTCGCCGGACGCCTCGGCGCGTTCAAAGCCGACGTGCACGCGCTGCGTCCGCATCCGGGTCAAGTGCAGACGGCAGCGAATCTACGCCACTTGCTCGAAGGTTCGAACCTGAGCGACATTCCGTATCACCTCGTGCCGAAATTCCGCACGTGGATGGCCGAATCGTGGACCGATCCGAGCGATCAGAAAAATCGATTCGACATCGGTTGGGATTACGTACCGCCTTCGCAACGTCACGGCAAGGAAGCGTTCTACGCGCGTTTCCTTCCGTTCAAAGGCGGCAAGAAACACCAGCCCCAGGATGCGTATTGTTTGCGCTGCATTCCGCAGGTCCACGGCGCAGTGCGCGACGCGCTCGCGCAAGCACAGCGCGTGATCGACATCGAGCTCAACGCCGTCACCGACAACCCGCTGATATTCCCCGATGCCAAAGACGCGCGCGTCATCGAAGATCAGGTGATTTCCGCTGGCCATTTCCACGGGATGCCGCTCTCGCTCGCGATGAGCTACGTGAAAGCGGCGATTCCGGTCCTCGCATCGATCAGCGAACGCCGGATCAACAAGCTGCTCGATCCGGCGACCAACGATGGTTTGCCCGCGTTCCTCATCGGCAATGAAGACGCCACCGATTCCGGCTTCATGATCGTGCAGTACACCGCGGCGTCGCTCGTCAACGATCTGGCCACGCGCGCGCATCCGGCATCGGTCTATTCGATCCCGACCAGTGCGAACGCCGAAGACCACGTGTCGATGGGCGCCAACGAAATCCGTCACGCGCACGAAATGCTCGACGATCTTTCACGGGTGCTGGCGTTGGAGTTGTACACCGCCGCGCAGGCGCTCGAATATCGTCAGGACATGCTCAACGCCGCGCGTTCTCTGGCCGCGCGAGGCGACCGCGAGTCCATGGCCGGAAAGATCGCCAACGCGCCGAAACCGGGAAGTGCTGCCTTCGAGC
This sequence comes from uncultured Rudaea sp., assembly GCA_964658115.1. Classification (GTDB taxonomy): domain Bacteria; phylum Pseudomonadota; class Gammaproteobacteria; order Xanthomonadales; family Rhodanobacteraceae; genus Rudaea. The sequence goes on from CAZZYA010000114.1 coordinate 4,134, forward strand.
AATTCGGGCGCGAAGTCGATGCGTTGATGAAAGCATTGGCCAGCCAGTCGGATTTTCATGCCGGCAGTGCCGTTCGCGATGCGTTCACGCGCATCCGCCGCGATATCGCCTTCATGGAGCGCGATCGAGCGATGGATGCCGATGTCCGCCGCATCACTCAGCTCGTCGCGTCCGGCGCTTTCGGCGCCGCGGACCGTAACTAAATCAATCGCTGATTGAGAGATTGCGTACGTGCGCGGCGTTCTGCTATCGTGTCGTAATGTACTAACGCGTTAATACATTAATCGATGAAATTGCGTTCGATCGTTCCCGAAAACCTTGCTGGCACGCCACTCGATGCGCTCTGCCGCGCGCTGCTGGCGTTGCGCGCGCTGCCGGAAATTCGCGCTTTTCTGCGCGACCTGTGCACGCCGGCGGAACTCGAAGCGTTGACCGACCGTTGGCGCGTGGTGCCGTATTTATTGGACGGATTGGCTTATCGTGAGATCCACGACCGCACCGCCGTCAGCGTGACGACGATAGGCCGCGTCGCGCGCTTTCTAAGCCAGGGCAACGGCGGTTATCGCGCCGCCATCGGCGAAGGCGCGCTGCCACCGATCCGCAAACGCGGCCGCGCAGCAAGCAAGCGCACCGTCGCACGGAGCGCGCGATGAGCGCTGAGCCGCGCGACCGTCTGCGCATAGCGGTACAGAAATCCGGACGCCTCGCCGACGCGTCGCAGGAATTGCTGGCGCGCTGCGGACTGCGCTTTCGGCAAAGTCGCGACAAACTTTTTTGCTTCGGCGAAAGCCTCGCCATCGACCTGCTGCTCGTGCGCGACGACGACATTCCCGGCTTGATCGCGCAAGGCGTTTGCGATCTCGGCATTGTCGGTCGCAACGTGCTGGACGAGCAGGTCAGCGACACGAGGATTGCGCACGAACTGCGCGCGCTCGAGTTCGGACGTTGTCGTCTTGCCATCGCGCTGCAGGATGATGCGCCGTATTCGTCGCCGGTCGATTTGCGCGGACTGCGTATCGCGACGACGTATCCCGCGTTGCTTGGCGCGTGGTTGAGCAAGCAGGGCGTCGAAGCGCAGATCGTCGTGTTGTCCGGATCCGTCGAGATCGCGCCTCGCCTCGGCACGGCGGATGCCATTTGCGATCTCGTGCAAAGTGGTGCCACGTTGGCCGCGAATCAGTTGCGCGAGGTGGCGACGATTCTCGAAAGCGAAGCCGTCCTCGTCGGTCCGGCGGAATCGCCGTTGGACGAACGCGGTGAATTGCGTGAATTGCTCTTGCGGCGCGTCGATGGCGTTTTGCAGGTGCGCGAATCGAAACTCGTCCTGTTGCAAGTGCCGCGCACCGCCGTGGACGTCATCACGCGACTGCTGCCCGGCGGTCAGCGTCCCACCGTCATGTCGCTGGAAGGAAGCGACGACGACGTATCGATGCAGGCCGTCTGTCACGGCGCCATAACGTGGCAACATTTGGAAGCGATGAAACAGGCAGGCGCAAGTCGCATGCTGGTGTTGCCGGTGGAGAAAATGCTCGCATGATGTTTTCGCCGACCATCGTCGACTGGAAATCGCTCGACGGCGACCACCGCCGCACGACGTTGCAGCGTCCACCGCAAACGTGCGATGCGTCGATGAAACGCGATGTCGCGCAGATCATCGCGAACGTGCGCGAAAGAGGCGATGGCGCGCTGCGTGATCTCACCGCGAAGCTCGATGGATGCCGTTTGGAATCGCTTCTTGTGAGCCACGAAGAGATTGCCGCCGCTTCAGCCGCGATCGAAGGGCCGTTGAAGGCTGCGATAGACGAAGCTCGATCACGCATCGAAAAATTCCATTTCGCAACAGCGCCCAAAACGATCAGCGTCGAAACGGCGAAAGGCGTGCAGTGCGAACGAATCACGCGGCCGATTTCGCGCGTGGGCCTGTATGTGCCGGCCGGCAGCGCACCGTTGCCCTCGACCGCGCTCATGCTCGGTGTTCCTGCGCAGATCGCTGGATGTCCCGACGTCATCGCGTGCACGCCGCCGCGACCCGACGGCAGGTGCGACCCGATGGTATTGCACGCGCTCGCCGCGTGCGGCGTTTCGCGCATTTTCAAAGTCGGCGGAGCGCAAGCGATTGCGGCGATGGCGTTTGGCACCGAATCGATCGCGCCATGCGACAAGATTTTCGGGCCCGGCAACGCGTGGGTCACGGAAGCCAAACGGCGCGTGATGATGGACGGCGCCGCGGCGATCGATTTGCCAGCCGGGCCTTCCGAAGTATTCGTCATCGGCGATGCGATAGCCGAGGCGGAGTTCGTCGCCGCCGACCTGCTCGCGCAGGCCGAACACGGCCCCGACTCGCAAGTCATCTTCGTCAGCGACGACGCGCCACTCATCGACCGCGCCGTCGCCGCGCTCGGCCATCAATTGGCCAAACTTCCGCGCACGGCGATCGCGACATCGGCGCTGGCGCATGCGCGATTCATCCTCGTCGAATCGCTCGATGAAGCCATCGCAATAAGCAATGCGTACGCGCCGGAACATCTGATCCTCAACGTCGCTTCGCCGCGCCGGTGGCTCGACCGCGTCGTCAATGCGGGATCGGTTTTCCTCGGGCCATGGTCCCCCGAATCGGTCGGCGATTATTGCAGCGGTACCAATCATGTTCTGCCGACGTATGGTTTCGCGCGCGCGTGGAGCGGCATATCGGTGGCGAGTTTTATCAAGCAGATCACGGTGCAGGAATTGACGCCGCGAGGGCTGCAAGAAATCGGTCCGTGCGCCGCCAAGCTCGCGCGCGCCGAACGGCTGCAGGCGCACGAACGCGCCGTCACGATACGGCTCGACAAATTATCGGAGGCCGCGTGAGCATCGTCGCGATCGCGCGGCCGGACATCCGCGCACTCACTCCGTATTCGTCGGCGCGAATGGAAGCGGACGCAATCGGCGTGATGCTCGACGCCAATGAACTGCCGTGGCCACCAGCAGGCACGATGCTCAACCGCTATCCGGATCCGCAGCCGGCTTCACTCGTCGGCGCGTTCGCGCGTCTTTACGATGTGTCCGCCGATAACGTGCTGATCGGCCGTGGCAGCGATGAAGCGATCGATCTGCTGGTGCGCGCATTTTGCCGCGCCGGAAACGACGCCGTCGCTGTATGTCCGCCCACTTTCGGTATGTACGCCGTTTGCGCGCGCGTGCAAAACGCAGGCGTGATCACGGTTCCGCTGACGGTGGAATTCGCGCTCGATACCGACACCCTCATCGACGCCGTCACGCCCGAGTGCAAACTCGTTTTTCTCTGTTCGCCGAACAATCCGACCGGCAACGCGATCGCCATGGCCGACATCGAGCGCATCGCGTCGGCTCTCGAGAATCGCGCGCTCGTCGTCGTCGACGAAGCATATATCGAGTTTTCCGGCGCCGTCAGCGCGACGACATTGCTCACGTCGCACGCCAATATCGCGGTCTTGCGCACGCTGTCCAAAGCCTATGGTCTGGCGGGGACGCGAATCGGTTGCGTTATCGCGCATGCCGAGGTCATTGCGTTGCTGCGCCGTATTCAAGCGCCGTATCCGCTGCCGACGCCGTGTGTCGACATCGCACTCGCAACGCTGGACTCCGATGCGAAAGCACGCACCGAACAATTCGTGGCGGTGATCCGCCGCGAACGTGAACGCGTCGCACGAGCGCTCGCACGATTGAACGCAACGACGGTGATGCCGAGCGTCGCGAACTTCGTTTGCGCGCGCTTTCCCGACGGTCCGGCAACGTATCGCTATCTTTTGTCGCGCGACATCGTCGTGCGCAACGTCGGCGCGTATCGCGGTCTGGAAAATTGCCTGCGTATCAGCATCGGGACACCGGAGCAGAACGACAGTCTCCTCCGCGCACTGGGCGACACCGGCGTCGCGGCATGAAGCAGCGCAAGCTCCTGTTCGTCGATCGTGACGGCACGCTTATCGTCGAACCGCCCGATCAGCAAATCGATTGCTTCGAAAAGCTGGCGCTCGTCGACGGCGCTATCCCGGCGCTGCGCCGTTGCATCGCTGCGGGATATGAACTGCTGATGGTCAGCAACCAAGACGGTTTAGGGACGGCATCGTTTCCGCGCGACTCGTTCGACGGTCCGCACACATTGCTGATGCAGATTTTGTCATCCCAAGGCATCGTTTTTCGCGAAGTTCTGATCGACGAAAGTCACGCGCACGAAGCGCGCGACACGCGCAAACCCGGCGTCGGTCTGGTTCGTCACCATCTCGCCGACGATACGTGGAATCGTGCGGCGTCGGCCGTCATCGGCGATCGCGACACGGATTTGCAGTTCGCCGCGAATCTCGGCGTGCGTGGATTCCGACTCGGTGACGAATGGACTTGGGATGCTATCGCGCATGCGCTGTGCGATATGCCGCGGGCCGCACACGTTCGTCGCACGACGAAGGAAACCGATGTCGATGTGCGCGTCGATCTCGATTCTGCGGCAGCGCCCGCAATCGATACCGGTGTCGGTTTCTTCGATCACATGCTCGAACAGTTGGGCAAACACGGCGGCTTTGCGCTGACGGTCAAATGCGCCGGCGATACGCACATCGACGAACACCACGTCGTCGAAGATTGCGCGCTCGCGATCGGCGAAGCGATGCGCGTTGCGCTCGATGACAAACGCGGAATCGATCGTTACGGCGCGGCCGTCGAAAGCGAGTCGTCGCGGTCGTTCGAATTGACGCTGCCGATGGATGAAACGCTCGCCCGCGCGGCGATCGATCTTTCCGCGCGCGCCTATTTCGTATTCGATGGAAAATTTCCGCGCGAACGCGTCGGCGAACTTTCTACTGAACTGGTCCCACACTTTTTCCGTTCATTGGCCGATAGCCTTGGCGCGACGTTGCATTTGGCCGTCCGCGGCGAAAACGCGCATCACATGGTCGAGGCCTGCTTCAAGGTGGTCGCGCGGACATTGCGCCAAGCCGTGCGTCGCGAAGGTCGCGATTTGCCGAGCACGAAAGGTGTGCTGTGAAAACGAAGGTGGTTCTCGTCGACGCGGGTGGAACCAACATCGGCTCGGTGCGTTACGCGCTGCAACGGCTTGGGGTTGAGCCGACATTGAGCAGCGACGTCGGCACGATTCGCGCGGCGTCGCACGTGATCATGCCCGGCGTCGGCGCTGCGCGGCCCGGCATGCGGCGGCTGCGCGGGCATGGTTTGGTCGACACCGTTCGGTCGTTGACGCAACCGGTGCTCGGCATCTGCCTTGGCATGCAATTGCTGTTCGAGCGATCCGAGGAAGCCGATACCGAATGCCTGGGTATCATCGACGGCGCGGTGCGAAAACTGAGCGCGCATGATGGCGCGCGCGTTCCGCACATGGGCTGGAACACGTTGGAAATCACGCGCGACAACGCATTGTTGACGGGCGACGATAACGCGCACCACGCATACTTCGTGCACAGCTATGCCGCACCCGTCGGCGAGCAGACCATCGCGCGCAGCGAGCATGGCGCAACGTTTTCCGCGGCCGTCCAGCGCGGCAACTTCTTCGGCGTGCAATTCCATCCGGAGCGCTCGTCGACGCTCGGCGCGCACGTGTTGCGAAACTTTCTGGCGCTGTGACGATGCAGATCATTCCAGCCATCGATCTTCGCGGCGGTCACGTCGTGCGTCTCGCGCAGGGCGATTATGAGCGGCAGACGCGCTATCCCGTCGATCCGGTGGAAACCGCGGAAAATTATCGCAACGCTGGTGCGGCATGGCTGCACGTCGTCGATCTCGATGGCGCACGCGCCGGCGGTTTGCAGCATCTCTCAGTCGTGGCACGACTGGCAGCCACTGGCCTGCACATTCAGGCCGGCGGCGGGGTGCGCGCGCAGCCGGACATCGACGCGCTGTTCGCATCCGGTGTTTCGCGGGTGGTGATCGGTAGCATCGCAATGCGCGAACCCGACAAAGTGGAAAAGTGGATTAATTGCTATGGTGCCGAAAAACTCTGTATCGCGCTGGATACTCGGCTGATCGATGGCGAATGGACGCTGCCTAGCGCCGGCTGGCTTCGCGCCGAATCCGCGCGCCTTGATGACCTCGCGGCGCGTTACGCCGCCGCCGGCGCGCTTCACGTGTTGTGCACCGACATCGATCGCGATGGCATGTTGGCCGGGCCAAACTTCTCGCTGTACCGTCGGCTTCGCCAGCTCGCGCCGACACTGCGACTACAAGCCTCCGGCGGCGTTCGCGATCGCGCCGATTTGCTGGAACTCGCCTCGATCGGTGTGGGTGCGGCAATTCTCGGTCGAACGCTGCTCGAAGGCCGGCTCGGCATCGCCGAGGCACTCGCATGCTGAGCCGGCGAATCATTCCGTGCCTGGACGTCCGTGACGGCCAGATCGTCAAAGGCGTGCGCTTTCGCGATCACGCGGTGATGGGTGACATTGTGGATTTTGCGAAAAAGTATCGCGACGAAGGCGCCGATGAGCTGGTGTTCTACGACATCACGGCGAGCCCGCAAGGTCGCCGTGTCGAAACCGCTTGGGTGGAAACGGTGGCGCGCGAACTCGACATTCCGTTTTGCGTCGCCGGCGGCATCCGTTCGCTCGACGATGCGCGTGCGATTCTTGCATCCGGTGCGGACAAAATCTCGATCAATTCACCCGCGCTGGAAAATCCCGGGTTGATCGATGAACTGGCGGGCGAATTCGGCGTGCAATGCATCGTCGTCGGTATCGACAGTCTGCGCGACGACGACGGTGTTTGGCGCGTGCGCCAATACAGCGGCGACACGGAAAAAATTCGCGCGGCGGGTCGCGAAACACTGGATTGGATTTCCGAAGTGCAACAACGTGGCGCCGGTGAAATAGTGCTCAACTGCATGGGCAGCGAC
>CAZZYA010000115.1:0-10920 GCA_964658115.1 uncultured Rudaea sp.
CGCGTCGCCGCCGAAAAAGATTTTCGGATGGCTCGACTGCATGGTGGCCTTGTCGACTCTCGGCAATCCCCATTCGTCGAAGTCGATGCCGACATCGCGCTCGATCCACGGGAACGCGTTTTCCTGACCGACGGCGATGAGAACGTCGTCGCATTCGACCAGTTCATCCGGCTCGCCGGTCGGTACGAGCTGACGCCGACCTTTCGCATCGCGTTCGGCGCGCACTTTCTCGAATGTCATGCCGACGAGCTTTCCGTCGCGATGCTCGAACGTTTTCGGCACCCTGTAATTCAGAATCGGAATGCCTTCGTGCATCGCGTCTTCTTTTTCCCACGGCGACGCTTTCATTTCTTCGAAGCCGGATCGCACGATGACTTTCACGTCGTCGCCGCCAAGACGGCGCGACGAACGGCAGCAATCCATTGCCGTATTGCCGCCGCCGAGAACGATGACGCGTTTTCCGATGGATTTGATGTGCTCGAAGTACACCGACGCGAGCCAGTCCAAACCAATGTGGATGTTCTTTGCCGCTTCGGTTCGACCGGGCAGATCGAGATCGCGCCCGCGCGGCGCGCCGCTGCCGACGAAAATCGCATCGAAATTCCGCGCGAGCAGATCGCGCATCGAGTCGATGCGTGAATTGCCGATGAAGTCGACGCCGAGGTCGAGGATGTAGCCCACTTCCTCGTCGATCACTTCTTCCGGCAAACGGAATCGCGGCACCTGCGTGCGCATGAAGCCGCCGCCTTTGGCTTCGGCCTCGAACACGGTGACGTGATATCCGAGCGGCGCGAGATCGCGCGCGACGGTCAGCGACGATGGACCTGCACCGATGCACGCGATGCGCTTGCCGTTTTTGTGCACCGCCGGTTTCGGCATGCGCGCTTTGACGGACGCGTTATCCTTGTTGTCGGCGGCCACACGTTTCAGGCGACAAATCGCAACCGGTTCCGGTTTCCCCGCATTGTTCTCCTCGACGCGACCGCGCCGGCACGCCGGTTCGCACGGACGATCGCACGTGCGCCCGAGAATTCCCGGGAACACGTTGGATTTCCAGTTGACGAGGTAGGCGTCGGAATATCGCCCGGCGGCGATGAGTCGGATGTATTCGGGAACCGGAGTGTGTGCGGGACAAGCCCACTGGCAATCGACGACTTTGTGAAAGTAATCGGGAACGCGAATATCGGTAGGCTTCAACCCCTTCCTCCGCGAGAACAACTGAGATCGAGTCTACTCGCGGGTTTCCGATCTGAGAAGCGGCCGGGTCTCACTTCCGCAGCGCGATGCACTCGATCTCGACGCGCGCGTTCATCGCGAGGCCTGACGTTCCAAACGCGCTTCGTGCCGGCAGATGTTTACCGAACGCGGCGATGTATTCCTCATTCATCGCGGCCCACTCGGCCATGTCGGCCATCATCACCGTCACTTTTACGACGCGATCCATCGACATGCCGTGCCGCTGCAACACGGCAGCAATGTTCGCGAGCGTTCGCCGAGTCTCGGCTTTGATGCCGCCCGCGACGAGTTTGCCGTCCGCGCCGCTGCCGATCTGACCGGAAAGAAACACGAGCTGGCCCGTCTCGACCGCTTCCGAAAAGGGCAGGCCCGGAATCGCGGTAAAGGGATGCAGTTTGATGTCGATAAAAGACGGATCAGGCATGAGTTTCCTGTCGATTAGACCATTGCATTGTCGCAATGCAGCACGAAATAGGTGAGAATCGTCCGCTCGTTTATAACAAGGTTTTCAATGCTCTATCAATGGCACGAGTTCAACCGGGCGCTGATGAATCCGATGGTGTCCTGGTCGCAGACGGCGGCGAAGATGTTCTCCGCGTCGGATAGCTGGCTGTCGAATCTGCCGGGCGCGCCGCGCATGGCGGCCAACTACGAACTCGCCTATCGCCTGGTCAAGGATTACGAGAAGCCGCGTTTCCACATCCCTTCCGTGCAGGCGTACGGAACGGAAATTCCCATTGTGGAAAAAGTCGCACTCGCCAAACCTTTTTGCAATCTGCTGCACTTCAAGCGTTATGCTGACGATTCGAAAGTGCTGAAGAAAATCACCGAGTCTCCTGCGGTGCTGGTCGTCGCGCCATTGTCCGGCCATCACGCCACGCTGCTTCGCGACACCGTGCGCGCGCTCGCGCAGGAACACGACGTCTACATTACCGACTGGCTCGACGCGCGCATGGTGCCGGTCGATCTGGGTGGTTTCCATCTCGACGATTACGTCGACTACATCCGCGAATTCATCGGCCACATCGGCACCGAGAATTTGCATGTAATGAGCGTGTGCCAGCCGACCGTGCCGGTGCTCGGCGCGATTTCGCTGATGGCATCGAACGGCGAAGCGTTGCCGCGCACGATGATCATGATGGGCGGTCCGATCGACACGCGGGAAAGTCCGACGCAGGTCGATGATCTCGCCAGCACCAAATCGCTGTCGTGGTTCGAGAACACGGTGGTGCAGGAAGTGCCGTCGAACTATCCGGGTTTTGGTCGTCGTGTTTATCCGGGATTCCTGCAGCACGCGGGGTTCATCGCGATGAATCCGAGCCGGCATTTCATGTCGCATTGGGATTTCTACGAAAACCTGTGCAAAGGCGATCTCGAAGACGCCGATTCGCATCGTCGGTTCTACGACGAATACAACGCCGTGCTCGACATGCCGGCCGAATATTATCTCGACACGATCAAAACCGTTTTCCAGGAACATGCGCTGCCGCGCGGAAAATGGTTCGTGCACGGCGAACACGTGGCGCCGCAGGACATTAAGGATGTCGCGTTGTTCACCATCGAAGGCGAGCTCGACGATATTTCCGGCCTCGGTCAAACCCAGGCAGCGCACGGCCTGTGCAAAGGCATCAAGAAAGCCGACCAGCGCCACCTCACCGTGAAAGGCGCCGGTCACTACGGCATTTTCAGCGGACGCCGCTGGCGCGAAGTGGTTTATCCGGACGTGCGTGACTTCATCAAGAAGTACGCTTAGTACTGCGCCGTCTTCACCAGGAAATGCTTTGCCAGCGCGGCCTGGGTATGACCCACGCCGCGCGCCAGATGCAGCGTCGCGCACAGCACCAGCACACCGAGAACGAGCATGAGCGGTTCGGTCCACAACGGCGGTCCGAGATGCCAGTTGTTCACGTTGACCAGACCGAAGCCGAACAGCGCATACGTGATCGGACTCAGCGCGATCGCGAGCGATAACGAAAGGCCGATCGTCGCCATCGTGAAATAGAGTATGCCGATGGGAAGCTTCACGATCATGTACAGCATCGTCGACCACGTGCGCGGATCGGTGAACATCGCTTTCACGCGCGCGCCAAAGGGTCGTCCACGATCCGCATACAGTGGCCGGCGCGGCATGCGCTCGCCGAGCATCGTTTCAATCAATCGCCCTTCCATCAGCGCGAGCGCGCGCACGGTCGAGACGAACAACACCGCGAACGGCACGCCGATGATCAGGATGCAAAGCGACAACGACAGGCTCAATCCGGTAATCACCCACGTGAAATAGAAAATTCCCGTGGCCAGCGAAAGGATCATGTAGAACAGCGACGAATACGCCAGCGGATCGGCGAGCACGCCGAAGAATTTTCCCCACGACGTCCGCGACGGTTTTTTTACCGGCGAGCGCAACGCAGTTTCGACTTGCACTTCCTTGTCGCGATAAATTTCGGCGACTTCCTCCGGAGCGCCGTAACTGGTCGCGATATGGGAGAGCATCGTCGCCTCGTCCCATTCGGGATGCTCGGCGAGTTCGGAGCGCAGGTATTCCTCGGCGTCGTACAGCGCATCCTGACGCACGGCCGGATCGGCATCGGCGAGCGCGGCGCTGAGCTGTGCGAGATAGTCGTTGATGGTGGTCGGAATCGGCATCACACAGCTCCTTTCAAAACGGAATCGACGAATTTGCGAGTGGCGGTCCAGGTGTTCGTCCAATGTTCGGCGGCGGCGCGGCCCAACGCCGTGATCGCGTAATAGCGGCGCGGAGGTCCGCTGTCGGACGGTTCGATGTGACTCTTGAGCAATCCGGCTGCGCAGAGATTGCGCAAAACCGGATACAACGCGCTCTGCTTGCCGCTCAGCGCGCCGTCGGCGCTTTGCTCGAGGCGTTTGGCGATCTGATAGCCATACATCGGTTCTTTCGCTTTGGACAGGACGACCAGCAACACCAGCGCCGTCGTGCCGGTGCTCAGTTCCTTCTGGAATTTCTTCTGGAGGTTGTCCGTGTCCATGCCACGAAGCCGGTAGCGTGGAGTTGATGGTAGTGCTTAGTTGATACTAGCGTATGGGCAGGAAGTCATGCCTCGCTGTCATGCCGCGAAAGCCGCGTTCGAGCGTGCAGTTCGGCTTATTTCGCTGTGCGGACCGGAATGGTTATGCCGCAAACGTCGATGTAATTCGACGGCACTTTGTACCATTCGTCGCGCCGGTTTCGACGGGATTCGATAAGTGCGGTGAATGTCGGCGTATCGGTTTTCATCACTTCGAGTTTGACGCGCTGCGATTCCGGCACGTCGGCCGCGAGTTGCACGGATTTGATCGTCGTGCGTTCGTCCGGCTTTTCGTAAAAACCCATCGCGCCGCCGCCGCGCGGCATGCTGGAAAGAATCTCCATGCCCTGCACGACGCGTCCGACAACGGTGATATTGCGATCGAGCCAGCGTGCGCCGCCAATCACGGCATACAGTTCCGTGCCGCCGCCGGAGTCGGCATCCATATCGCGACCGACGCCGACGGTGCCGTAGCAATGCGTCAGCCATGCCGTGTCCGCTTTCCGATCGCGTGCCGCCGCGAAGTCCCCGGAAAATCCGGATTGCGGCGCGTAGCCGTCGCGATCCGGAAGTGGCACGAAAGGGACGTGATCTTGCGGAATCGTGAATTCCGCTTTCAACGTCCGCTTCGCGCTTCCGATCGATTTGGGTTTGTCCTTGTCCTCGGCGCGCGCGTCGCCGTGCGGATCGCCCCATTGCACGACGTAGTTGTCCTGCGCGCGCAGTATCTGCAGTCCATCGAAATATTTTTCGGCAACGAGCGTCTTGATATTCTTGACGTGATTCGGCGCGAACGCCGGCGCGAGTTCGATGACGACGCGGCCTTGCGGCAAATCGAGATACAAGGTCTGTTGCGGATCGAGCGCGTGCCAGTCGGACGGCTTCGAAGCGGCGATGATATCGGTCGACGTCACCGGCTTGGCCGGCGCATCCGCGGCGTGCGCGGCGCTGGTCAGGACCGTCATCGCCACCGTAACGATCAGTGTGTGCCGCATGACCCGCTCCCCTTTTGTGATTGTCTGTGAGTGACGTTTATTGTCCGTGCATCTTCGGACTGCTTCAATACATTTGCCAGTGACGGCACTAACGCGACAAGGAGATGTGCATGCCAATTTTGCGACTTCGCGTGACCGGCAATCGCAGTGCCGCCGACGCCATCCTAGCCACACTCAACGGTGTTGACGAACTGGAACGCGTCGAGGAAGTAGACGATGAAATACCCACGCTGCGCGACGATTCCTCGTCGCTGGAATTGCCGGACGATCTGGGCGCGTCCGTATATCGCATCGAGGTTGAAACGCCGCATCGCTCATCGCTCGACAAAGTTCACGATCTGATCGAGATTTCCGCCCGCGACCTAGACGCGGCGGTCGAGTTCGTCGATCGGTTCTGACCCTTTCAATGTGATTTGTTGAGTTCGCTCGCGAGCACACCTAATCGAACTAATCGGGTGCTCACAATACCTTTGCGGCTGATGGTGAGCGTCACGCGCTTTCCCGTGTGCTTGCGCAAAAGTTTTTCGAACGCTGTGCGGCCAGCGATGCTTTCTGCGTCGACCTTGAGAACGATGTCGCCCGCGAGCAGATTCGCATCGGCTGCGGGTGAACCGCCAATCACTTTACCGATGCGCACGCCGCTCGATCCGACCTGTTCGATTTCCGCCGCGTTGAGATCGCGAAAGCTAGCGCCGAACGGCAATTTGAAACGCACATAATAAACCGCGTGCAGCGAAGGCGCCTTGGTCTGCACGTCGGGTTCCACAGTATAAAAGTACACTTTGTCGGCGCCGATCATCCTGCCCTGTTTTTGCAGCCACGCATTCGCGTCGGCATCGATGCCGGCGTAATAGCCATCGGCCACTTTTACGTAGCCCTTTGCCGACAGGATTTGTTCGTCTTTCGTCGCGGACGAGCTGTCGACGAATTCGGGCGCCTTCGCCGGCGCAGCTCGCAATTCGGCAATCACTTCGGGACCACGCCCCTCGATTGGCTCGAAGCGTCCAGGCATGACCTTAGCGGGCGGTTCGGCAGGCGGTCTTGCGGGAGGTTTTGTCGGCGGCGCGCAGCCGGCGAGGATCATCGGAACGCACACACACAGCACCCGCCAACGCATCGGAATCAGCGCACGGTGAATTGCGACATGTGCGGCGCCGGTCGTTTCGGAACCATGTCCGCATCGAGCAGGCGTTCGATGCGCGCGAATACTTCAGATCGCGAAAAAGGCTTCTTCATGAAATCGTCGGCACCGATGCGCTGGGCGTAGAACTGTTCCGTCGCCTGCTCATTGCCGCTGATCATGATGACGGGAATCTCGCGCGTCGCAGGATCCTTGCGCAACTGTCGCAGTGCCGCGAAGCCATTCATGCCGGGCAGCACGATGTCGAGAAAGATCAGATTGGGCCGCTGCGCGTAAGCGATCTTGACGCCGGTTTCCGCGTCGTTCGCTTCGAGCGTGGAGATGCCATTTTGCTGCAGAATTTTCTTCAGCAACGCGACGATCGTCGGCGAATCGTCCACGATCAATACGCGGGTTCCTTCGCGGGCGTTGACGCGAGGTTTTTCGCGCCGCTCCTGCGGCCCGAAAAAACGCTTGAACAGGTCGAGTGTGGCCACCGGCACCTTTTCCGTTCACATGAACGGCGTACAGTGTGGGCGTTGACGCGGCCGATGACAACCCCTGGCTTCGGCGATTGTGTTCCGTTTCACAGAGGATCGAGCATGAGCACCCGAGCACGCAACACCACGGCTACCATCATCCCGAGTCTGCGTTACCGGGATGCGCTGACGGCCATCGAATGGCTGTGCAATGCATTCGGGTTCGAGAAAAACGCCGTCTATGCGGACAATGGAATCGTTCATCACGCGCAGCTCACATTCGGCAACGGCATGATCATGCTGGGCTCGGTCGACAACGGCAGCGAATGGGGCAAGCGCATCGCTCAGCCCGACGAAATCGGCGGCCGTGAAACGCAATGCCCGTGCGTGATTGTCGAAGATGCCGACGCGCATTACGCGCGCGCCAAAATCGCCGGCGCGGAGATCGTCGATGAACTCGAAGCGAAAGACTACGGCGGCAAAGGCTATAGCTGCCGCGACATCGAAGGTCATCTGTGGTTCTTCGGAACCTACGATCCATGGCGCGATCATTAATCTGACGATCATTAACCCCGATGGGCACGCGCACACGTTGAACGGACGAATCCAACCGGAGATCCGCATGCAACGTCCACTCGTCATCGCCATCGTTTCCGCTCTCGCCACCGCGTGCGCGCACGCCGCGGATGCGCCGGATTATTCGCTCACCGTCTACAGCGCCGCACAGCCCGGACAGATCAGCACGGCGACGCTCGCCAACTACGGTGAGAATCTTCCGGGCTACGCACTCGTGCGCGATTCGCGCGCGATGACGTTGTCGCAAGGCATCGGCGAATTGCGCTTCACGGATGTCGCCAAGCGCATCGATCCGACCACGGTTGCGTTCGAATCGCTGAGCGATCCATCCGGCACGCGCGTGATGGAACAGAATTATCAATACGATCTCGTTGACAACGCCAAACTGCTCGACCGCTACATCGGCCAAACCATCACCGTCGAACAAGTACGTGGCGACAAGACCGACACGCTCAGCGGCAAGCTTCTTTCAGCGAACGGCGGGCTGATTTTGCAGCGCGATACGGGCGAAGTACTGACGATCAATTCATACAGCAATATTCGCTTCCCCGCGTTGCCCGGCGGCTTGATCTCGCGTCCGACACTCGTCTGGAAAGTCGACAGCCAGACCGGCGGCCAGCAAAACACGCGCGTCAGTTACCAGACGCAAGGCGTGACGTGGTGGAGCGACTACAACATTACGATGCGCGAACGCGCCGGAACGTGCGACATGGATCTGGCCGCGTGGGTGACGTTGGTCAATCAGTCCGGCGGCAGTTTCGCGAACGCGCAACTCAAACTCGTCGCGGGTGAAGTGAACCGCGCGCCGGCAGCGCCACCGCCCATGCGGATGATGAAAGCGATGGCGACGATGGATGCAGTGCCGGCGCCGAGTGGTTTCGTGGAATCGACGCTGTCGGAATATCATTTGTATACACTCGGCCGGCGCACCGATCTGCCGGACAATTCGACCAAACAACTGGAACTGTTTCCGGCCGTGCACGCGATCGCTTGCCGCAAACAACTCGTGTTCACCGCCGCGCCGATGTTCAGTGGCTGGTACGGCCCGGTGACCGATCAAGGTTATGCGGCGACGTCGAACGGCACCGTCGGTTCGTATCTCGATTTCGACAACAAGGAGGCTGAGAAACTCGGCGTCCCATCGCCGGCCGGCCGCGTGCGCGTGAATCAGGCCAACAGCAGCGACGGTGCGCTCGAGTTCATCGGCGAAGACGTCATCAAGCACACGCCGCGCAACGAAACGTTGCACATCAAGCTCGGCAATTCGTTCGACATCGTCGGCGATCGCAAGCAAACGGCTTTCCACATCGACACGTCCGGAAAAACCATCGACGAAAGTTTCGAAGTGAGCGTGCGCAATCACAAGAAGGAAACCGCGACCGTAGTCGTGCGCGAATATCTTTATCGCTGGAGCGATTGGGAAATCACGGCGAAGAATCACGACTTCGTGAAGCGCGACGCGCAGACCATCGATTTCCCGCTGCCGATTTCCGCCGACGGGGAAGCGAAACTGACGTACACCGTCCACTACCGCTGGTAACTCCGCAAGGTCCGGATGGATCGGCGTTCGTCGCGATGGCATGATCGTCCCTGGCGTCATCAGGGACGATCTTCATGGCAAATCGCAGCGGAAAAATTCGGGTCGGTATCGGCGGCTGGAAATTCGCGCCGTGGCGCGAGACGTTCTATCCCGACGGTCTCACTCAAAAAAAAGAACTCGACTACGCCAGCCGCCACATGACGGCGATCGAGGTCAACAGCACGTTCTACGCAGCGCAAAAACCCGCGACCTATGCGAAATGGCGTAGCGAAACGCCGAATGGTTTCGTTTTCTCGCTGAAAGCGCCGGGGCTCATCACGCAGGTGCGCGACGTCGCGCGCGCCAAGCGCGGCATCCAGGCGTTCGTGTTCGGCGGTTTGTCCGAACTCGGCGATCGGCTCGGACCGATTTCTTGGCAATTCCCGCCGGGCCGGCGTTTCGATGCGGACGAATTCGCTGCCTTTCTCGATCTGTTGCCGATCGAACTCGACGGCCAGAAGCTGCGGCACGTGCTCGAAGTGCGGCATGAGAGTTTCGCGAACGACGACTACGTGCGACTCGCCCGCGAACGCAAACTTCCGACCGTGTATACCGATTCGCCGGAATACCCATCGATCGCGGACATCACCGGTGATTTCGTTTACGCGCGACTGATGCGCAGCCGCTCGGTGATTAAGACGGGCTATCCGAAACCCGAACTCGACCGCTGGGCCGAACACGCGCAGACGTGGGCGGCCGGCCGCGCGCCGGCCGAGCTGAACTACGTGACGCCCGCCTCGCCGAACGCGCGCAAACGCGACGTATTCGTCTATTTCATCGGCGCAGCGAAGGAACGCAATCCCGCCGCGGCGATGGCGTTGCGAGAACGACTGGAGCGCTGACTACTTTCCAATGCGCGACGCGTGGCTCGCCGCGAGCCACCAATGTCCGTCGCGATGGATATACGTGTCGGTGTATTTGAAATCCGCGGCGAACGGCTGATCGCCTGATGTGCCTTTGACACTCGTGATGCCGATGACGATCGCCGCGTCTCCGTAAAGTCGCACCGTCTGATCGTGATTCCTGAATTCGTCATAGCGCGGATCGCGCTTTTCGACTTCCGACACCGTGTGCTCAAAATCCTCGATCTCGCCGCGCGACGTTCCTTGCGTGAATTGCGGGTCCATATATTCGCGCAGCGTTCTCGCATCTCCCTTCTGGAACGCCTCGCACAGCGTCGCTTCGACGCGGCGGATTTCCGACGTGTCGTTCCTTGCGTCGCGCGATGCAGCGCCGGACACGGCGAGTACAAGAGTTGCAGTCAGCCAGATAGCGTTCATTGCGATTTTCCGGATTGGGATCCCGCGATCATCGGCCAACACGTGTTTTCGCTCAAGCGTCTCGAACGAACGCGAATCACGGGCGATACGCGTTGAGGGTTAACCACAACGAATGACGTCGAACATCTCCCATCACGAGAACAGCCGGCAATGGCGCCGCGATCGGCAGAGCACTGATTTTCATCGAAATTGCACATCCGTACGCCAGCGCATGCAACGCGCCCACTGTGAAAGTTCGCAGTAGACCAAGTACACATTTGCGCAAAGTATCCAAATCATAGTTTTTACGCCATGAATCGCAAAGCGGAAAAAACCGCAGCTCTTTATGGCGCTCGTACCGACAGGAGGAAACAACCATGTTCTCGGCGACACAACTTCAGTCCAGCGTCGAAAAAAACAAAGGCCAGCCCCGACGCCGCTCATTTGCTTTCGCAGCGCTCGCGCTGACGGCGGGCTTCTTTGCCGCGCAGGCCACGGCTGCAGAGATTCCCGTTCCCAACGGCGACTTTTCGAGTGCCGGCAACGTCGGACAAGTCGGCGGCGGCGTCCTCGGCGGTGAGGGTTCGAGCACCATCGGCAGCGGTCCGTGGAGCGGCACCCCCCAAGGCATTCTC
>CAZZYA010000116.1:0-1294 GCA_964658115.1 uncultured Rudaea sp.
CCAGCGCCAGAAGGTAGCCGGTAACCACCCACTGGATGGTCTTGATATCGGTGTGCAGCTTGCGTGAGAGCGAGTCGAGGGCGACGTTCACGACCATCGTGTCGAGGACCGACATGACGGAGCCGAGAACGGTGACGATCCCGATGCGGCGTACGACCGGGTCCAGCCGAATGGTCGTGTGGCGCTTTCGTAAGGAGATGGCTCGCACGCACTCTCCTCATCTGCGGACCCCTGGCACGGCGTGCCCTACTTGAGGTTAGTAACCGCGAAATGATTGCGCGCGAGCGGGCCTTTCGTCAGTGGTGCGGGGAGGGTGCCGGGATGGGGGTCATGACGCGATTGCGCCGCTGGCTGCCGCCGCTGCTTTGAAAATTTCGCTTGACTGACATGAATCCGCTCGTCCTCTGGTTCCACAAATTCGGATCGCCGCCGTATTTCTATCGCGTGGCCGGGCGATGGATGCCGTGGCTGTATGCGGTCGCCTTCGCACTCGGCGCGTGGGGTTTCTACGGCGGACTTTTCATCGCGCCAGCCGATTATCAGCAGGGCGAATCGTTCCGCATCATGTATGTGCACGTGCCGTGCGCGTGGATGAGCCTGTTCGCATACGGGTTCATGGCCGCGAATGGTTTCATCGCGCTCGTGTGGCGAATCAAATTGAGCGAAACACTGGCGATGGCCGCCGCGCCGGTCGGCGCCGCGTTCACCTTCATCACGCTCGTCACCGGTTCGTTGTGGGGCAAGCCGATGTGGGGCACGTGGTGGACGTGGGATGCGCGCCTGACATCGGAACTGGTGTTGCTATTTCTGTATTTCGGCGTGATCGGTCTGTATCACGCCATCGAAGACACGCGTCAGGCCGCGCGTGCGGCCGCGTTCCTCGCGCTGGTCGGCGTGGTGAATTTGCCCATCGTCCATTATTCGGTCGAATGGTGGAACACGCTGCATCAGGCGCAGACGGTAAGCCTGCTAGGCCCTTCGAAAATCGATTCGCGCATGCTTTGGCCGCTGCTCGTGCTGGCCGTCGCTACACATGTATACTTTTTCGCAAGCGTGCTCGCGCGTGCGCGCGCGATGCTGCTCGGCCTGGAGTCAGGCAAGGAATGGGCGCGCCATCTCGCGCTTGCGCAGGTGACGCATGGCTGACGCCAACATGGGTGGCTATGCCGCATTCGTCTGGACGGCCTACGCGGTGTTCTTCATCGTGCTGGCGATCGATACGGTCGCGCCGATGTTGCAGCGCCGACGCGCGCTGAAAGAATTGCAAGGCAGAATGCGTCGCGAAGCAGCGAAG
>CAZZYA010000116.1:1304-5455 GCA_964658115.1 uncultured Rudaea sp.
GAAATCCGCATGACTCCGACGCGCAACCGCCGGCTCGTCGCAGTCGGATTGATCGTTGCCGCGGTCGGCGTCGCGACAGCGCTCACTGTCTTCGCGCTTCAGCAAAATATGACGTATCTGTTTTCGCCGAGCGAAATTGATGCAGGACGTTCGCCGGCGAATGCGAGTTTCCGTCTTGGCGGCGTGGTGCTCGAACACTCGCTGCAACGTTCGCCGGATTCCCTGAAAGTGGATTTCGTCGTCACCGACCGCTTCCACAACATGCCGGTCGAATACGTCGGAATTCTCCCGGACCTGTTTCGCGAGGGACAGAGCATCGTCGCGACCGGAAAACTCGACGGCACACACTTTATCGCCGACGAAGTGCTGGCCAAGCACGACGAAACCTATATGCCGAAAGAAGTGGCCGACGCGATTGCGAAAGCCAAAGCCGCCAACGCCACTCCGAAGAACTGACTATGTCTCCCGAACTCGGCCAATTCGCTCTCATCCTCGCGCTTCTGCTCGCCGCGGTGCAGTTCACGCTGCCGATCTACGGCGCGTGGCGCGGCAACGCGGCGCTGATCGGACTTGCGCGACCGGTCGTCGCGGGTCAAGCCGTCTTCGTCGTGCTCGCGTTCGTGCTGCTGACGTACGCGTTCGTCACGCAGGATTTTTCTGTCGCCTACGTGGCGCAGAATTCGAATTTGTCGCTGCCGTGGTACTACCGCTTTCCGGCGGTGTGGGGCGCGCACGAAGGTTCGCTGCTGTTGTGGATTCTGATCCTGAACATCTGGACGGTGGCCGTCGCGACGTTCAGTCGGCGCTTGCCCGATGCGCTGATGGCGCGCGTGCTGGGCGTGCTCGGTTTCATCAGTTTCGGATTCCTGCTGTTTACGATTCTCACGTCGAATCCGTTTCTGCGGCATCTTCCGGCACTCGCGGACGGCAACGATCTCAATCCAATCCTGCAGGATCCGGGACTGATCATGCATCCGCCGATGCTGTACACGGGTTACGTCGGATTTTCGGTCGCATTCGCGTTCGCCATCGCGGCGCTGTTGGGCGGTGAACTCGATATCGCGTGGGTGCGCTGGGCGCGTCCGTGGACGAACGTCGCGTGGGCATTTCTCACGCTCGGCATTTCGCTCGGAAGCTGGTGGGCGTATTACGTGCTCGGCTGGGGCGGCTGGTGGTTCTGGGATCCGGTCGAGAACGCGTCGTTCATGCCGTGGCTCGTGGGCACTGCGTTGATTCATTCACAAGCGGTGACGGAGAAGCGCGGCAGCTTCCGCGCGTGGACGCTACTTTTATCCATTTTCGCATTTTCCCTTTCTTTACTCGGCACGTTCCTGGTGCGCTCGGGCGTGCTGACGAGCGTGCACGCGTTCGCGAGCGATCCGAAACGCGGCACGTTCATCCTGATTTTCCTCGGCGTGGTCGTCGGCGGATCACTCTTGATCTACGCACTACGCGCACCCAAAGTAGCGGGCGGCCGCGCGTTCAAATTCATGTCGCGCGAAACGCTGCTGCTGATCAACAACCTGTTGTTCGCGTGCGCGGCGGCGATGGTGCTGCTCGGTACGCTGTATCCGCTGATCGGCGACGTGCTCGGCGTCGGCCGCATTTCCGTCGGACCGCCCTATTTCGGATTCATGTTCATGCTGCTGATGTTGCCGGCGATCTGTCTGATGCCGCTCGGTCCGTTCTTCCGCTGGGCCGTCGCGGATTGGCCGGCGACTTGGCGCGCGTTGCGTCCGGCGTTGATCGTCGCCGTGATCGCTGCCGCCGCAGCGGAACTGCTTGCGCATGATTTGCCGCTGCGCGGCGTGGCCGGTGTCGCCGCGTCGCTGTGGGTGGGAATCGGAATCGTCCTGTATGCGGTCAAGCGCTGGCGCGATGCGCCGCGCGGACGACGCTACACGCCAGAAATGTGCGGCATGATCCTCGCGCATTTCGGTGTCGCCATTTTCGTCGCCGGCGTGCTGATCACCGAAGCCACGAGTATCGAACGCGATCTGCGCGCGGGCCCGAAGGAAGTCGTCGAAATCGGCGGACGCGGCTTTCGTTTTCAAGGTGTGCAGCGTACGCAAGGTCCGAACTACGTCGCCGACGAAGGCACGATCGAGGTGCTTGACGGCGAAGCCGTCGTCGCGACGATGCATCCGCAAAAACGCGAATATTCCGGCGGCGGACAACCGCAAACGATTTCCGCGATCAGGCCCGGTTTGTTCAGCGATCTGTACGTTGCGCTGGGCGAGCCGCTCGACAATGGCGCGTGGTCGGTCCGCATCTATGTGAAACCGTTCGTGCGCTGGATCTGGCTCGGCGGGCTGTGCATGATGTTTGGCGGATTTATCGCCGCGTCCGATCGCCGATTCCGCGCGCTGCCCGCGCGCGCGGAAGAAAAATCCGCCAGCGTGATCGACGTTCCGCAGGCCGCCGTCTGATGACGCGTCTGATTCCTCTGATCGTTTTCATCGCACTGGTCGGGCTGCTCGCGTTCGGCATCGACTGGAACAAGCATCACGAAATGACCGAAGTGCCGTCGCCGCTGATCGACAAGCCAGCGCCTGCGTTCACACTTCCACTTTTATACGAGCCGGAAAAAAAAATCGCGCGCAGTGACCTGCTCGGGCAACCGTACATTCTCAATGTATTCGGGAGCTGGTGTCCGACATGCCAGTACGAGCATCCGATCCTGACGCAAGCGCTGAAGCCGCTCGGCATCAAGCTCATCGGTCTGGACTGGCGCGACGAACCGGCCGACGCCAAACGCTGGCTCGCGCAATTCGGTAATCCATACGATGCGGTCGTAACCGATCTGGATGGCCGCGCCGGCATCGATTTCGGCGTCTACATGGCGCCGGAATCGTTTCTCATCGACGCGCAAGGCACGGTGCGCTACAAACGTATCGGCATGTTCACGCCGGAGTTGATCGCGTCGGAACTGATGCCGCAACTCAAGGCGCTCGGCCAGCCGGCGAAAGCGCCATGACGCGTCTCGTCGCGCTCGTCTTGCTGATGTTCGCGACATTGTTCGCGCACGCCATCGAACCGCTGCCGTTCAAGGACCGCGCCGAAGAAATCCGGTTCCAGAACCTGACACGCGAACTGCGCTGTCTCGTTTGCCAGAATCAGAATCTCGCCGATTCCGAAGCGCAGCTTGCCGGCGAATTGCGCCGACAGGTTTTCGACATGATGCAAAGTGGAAAAAGCGACGCGGAGATCAAGCAGTATCTCGTAGCGCGCTATAACGATTTCGTACTGTACGATCCGCCGATGAAGCCCGGCACGTGGCTGTTGTGGTTCCTGCCGGGCCTGCTGGTGCTTGTCGGCGCGGTCGTCGTAGTCAATATCCTGCGCAAGCGCTCGCGCCAGCCGGTAATGGCGACCGATCTCGAGGACGACTGGTAATGACCTTTTTTCTGATTTGCGCCGCGGCAATGCTCGCGGTCGCGCTCGTGTTCGTGCTGGCACCACTTTTGCGAGCGCGCAATGATTCCGCCGGCGCGACGACGGAAGCGCGGCGCCTGCTCGAGGCGCTCAACGCCGCGCGCGACAACGGCATTCTGAGCGAAGCGGAATACGCCGCGAAACGGGCGGCACTCGCTGACCGCCTGCTCGGCACGATCGATGCGCCAACGCCTGCGCGATCGAAGACGCCGTTTTATGCCGCGCTCGGTGTGGCGCTGTTGTTGCCGGCAGCGGCGATCCTGATTTATCGCAGCGTCGGACAACCCGGCGCGATCGACAACACCGCAGCACCCATTGATGCGCAGACGCCACCGAATCACGGACAGAATATCGAACAGGCCATCGCTGGACTCGAAGCGAAGCTGAAGCAGAATCCGAACGACGTCGAAGGCTGGGCGCTGCTCGGTCGCGCTTACGAATCGATGGAACGTTTTACCGACGCGCGTGATGCGATGAAGCATGCGTACGATCTCGCGCCCAACGATCCCGATGTCACGGTCGCGTATGCCGAAGTGCTCGCCTTGGCGTCGCCGGATCGCCGCATCGCGGGCGAGCCGCGTGTGCTGATCGAGAATGTTCTGAAAACGGCGCCCGATCATCAGCGCGGCTTGTGGTTGCTCGGCATCAGCGACTATCAGCAAAAAAAATACGACAGCGCGATCGCGTACTGGAACAAGCTCATCGCCGTGCTGCCA
>CAZZYA010000116.1:5465-10887 GCA_964658115.1 uncultured Rudaea sp.
GGACGCGCCGACGATCCAGGCGATCAAGAAAGAAATCGCCAAGGCCGAAGCCGCGCGCGATGGCAAAGAAGCGCCGGAAGACGATCAGACCGCCGAAGCGGTGGTCGACGACGCACAGCCTGTCGCCGCCGCCAGCGCTGACGGGCCGCATCTCACCGTCACTGTTGCGCTCGATCCGAAACTGAAGGCAAAGGCCGCGCCGAACGACATCCTGTTCGTTTACGCCAAAGCCGCGAGTGGTCCACCGATGCCGATAGCGATCCAGCGACTGCAGGCCGATAAATTACCGACGACCATTACGCTCACCGACGGCATGGGCATGATGCCGACGCTGAAATTGTCGCAATTTCCACAAGTGATCGTCGGCGCGCGCATTTCGAAATCCGGAAATGCGATCGCGCAAAGTGGCGATCTGCAAGTCATCTCCAAACCGCTCGCGGTGACGACGACGACGCCGATCGAACTGACCATCGACCAGGTCGTCCCTTGAGTTCAGTGTGAAACGCGGTTTGCCGCCCATCGTGTGGCCGCACGCGAAAATACTCGTGCTCGGCAGCCTGCCGGGCGACGAGTCGCTGCGCAAACACGAGTATTACGGCAATCCGCGCAATCAGTTCTGGTCGATCGTGGGCCGCATTTTCAACGGCGAGATCGGCGGCGAGTACGGCGATAGACTCGCGTTTCTGAAACAGCACGGCGTCGCACTATGGGATGTCATCGGGGCTGCCGACCGCATCGGCAGTCTCGACAGCCGCATCCGTAACGAACAGCCGAACGATTTTGCACCGCTGTTCGAATCGATGCCGGATCTGCACACGATCGTGTTGAACGGATCGAAAGCAGCGGCCGCGTTCGCGCGGCATGTGCGTCCAGAATTCGCCACATGGTTGACGACCCGTCGCATTTTGACGATGCCCTCGACCAGTCCAGTGCCGTCCCGAAAATTCCTCGACCTCGATGCGAAAACCGAAATCTGGAAAGCGATCCTGCAACGATAGCCGCACCGTCTCCGAAAATTGCACCCGCTATAATGTCGCATTCTCCGTGCGACCACCCGCATGACCGCAGCGACGCTATTCTTCGATCTGCCCTCGCCCTTCCCGATGCGCCGCGGCGGCGCACTTACCGGCGCAAAGCTGGCCTATGAAACGTGGGGAAAACTCACCGATGCACGCGACAACGCAATCCTCATTCTGACCGGACTTTCGCCCGACGCGCACGCGGCGTCCAACGCGCATGATCCGTCGTTTGGTTGGTGGGAAGACATGGTCGGCCCGGCCAAGCACATCGATACGAACCGCTGGTTCGTCATCTGCGTGAACTCTCTCGGAAGCTGCAAGGGATCGTCCGGACCCGCATCGATCGATCCGCAAACCGGCAATGTATACAAATTAACTTTTCCGGATTTGACGCTCGAAGACGTTGCGAACTCCGCTTTCGAACTGGTGCGTCATCTGGGCATCGAGCGACTCGCGTGCCTCATCGGCAATTCGATGGGCGGCATGAGCGCGCTCGCCTATCTCGTGCAGCATCGCCACGGCGCGCGGACGCACATCAGCATCTCCACGGCGCCGCAAGCGCAACCGTTCGCGATCGCCATTCGTTCATTGCAGCGCGAAGCCATCCGCCTCGATCCGAACTGGAAAGAAGGCGACTACGACGATATGCACTATCCCGAAGCGGGCATGTCGATCGCGCGCAAGCTCGGCGTGATCACGTATCGCTCGTCGATGGAATGGGTCGGACGTTTCGCACGCATCCGTCTAGATCACGATCGGCGCGAGGACGATCCGTTCGCGGCGGAGTTTGCCGTCGAGTCGTACCTCGGCGCGCATGCGCGAAAATTCGTGCGCAATTTCGATCCGAATTCCTATTTGTATTTGTCGCGTGCCAGCGACTGGTTCGATATTGCGGACCACGCCGACGACCGGACGATCGCGGGCGGACTCAGGAAAATCGAGGTCGAGCGCGCACTAGTGATCGGTGTCAGCACCGACATACTGTTTCCGCTGTCGCAGCAGGAAGAAATCGCGGACGGATTGGCGGCTACCGGCGCAAAGGTCGATTTCGTGCCGCTGGACAGCCCGCAAGGCCACGACAGTTTCCTGGTCGATATCCCGCGTTTCGGCGCGGCCATCGCGCGCTTCCTCGCGACGTTATAAGATGCGCGCGTAATAGGACCGTCATCCATGCTCGCTGTCGAATTTCCGGGTTCTGAACGTCTCGTCGAAGCGGTCGACCGCTCGGTTTGCCACGATTGTCCGACGGAAATCACGGACTCGCTGCGCAACGCGTTGTGCAAACTGATCCGCGATCCCGAAGTGAAACTGCCCGAGTGCTGCTATCACGGCGCCGGCGATCATTACGCGCGCCGCGAGCTGTATCGCAGCGATGAACACGGCTATTGCATCATCGCGATGACGTGGGGTCCGGGCCAAGGCACGTTGATCCACGATCACGCCGGCATGTGGTGCGTGGAAGGTGTTTGGTACGGTTCGCTCGAAGTCACGCCGTACGAACTCACCGAACAGCGCGATGGGCGCTACCAATTCGAATCGCGCGGCACGATGAACGTCGGACCGGGTTCGGCCGGCAGCCTGATTCCACCGCACGAATTCCACACGATCCGCAATCCGAGCGACGATGCGATCGCCGTCACGTTGCACGTCTATCGCGGACCGATGACGCAGTGCGCTGTGTTTCGCCGCGAAGATGGCAACTGGTACACGCGCGACGAACGCCAGCTTTCGCTGGACGCGACGCACTAAAAAAGGAATTTCCGTCGAACGCCAGCGAAAGGATTTCGCGATGAAGGCTCTGAAACAATCCACGCGACGGCACTGGATGTGGGCCGCTGGCGTCGCGATCGCCGCGCTATATGTGGTGAGCACGATTCCCACGGCGCTGTACGGTATCTATCGGCGCGAATTCGGCTTCGCCGATATCGTCGTCACCGAAATCTACGCGATTTACGTGATCGGCAATCTCACGGTATTGCTGTTTTTCGGACGGCTGTCTGATCAGATCGGGCGGAAACCGTCGGCACTGATCGGACTCGGTTTGCTGCTCGTGGCATCCGTCGTGTTTCTCGTCGCAACGAACGTCACCTTCCTGTTTGCGGCTCGCGTGCTGAGCGGACTGGCCGCCGGACTCGGCGCGAGCGCGCTCACAGCGTGGATCGCCGAACTCGAACCGCACCACGACCGCGCACACGGCGGCATGGTCGCCAGCAGCGCGAATCTCGCGGGCCTGATGTCAGGCGGGCTGCTCGCGGGATTACTCGCGACGTGGTTTCCATGGCCGTTGCGATTGAGTTACCTCGTCAACATCGTCGTCGTCGCGGTGTTGTTGATCGTGATGAGCCGCGCGCCGGAAACCGTCGCGCATCCCGTGCGCTCGCTACGCGAAGTATCGCTGCGACCGCGCATCGGCGTGCCTAAAGGAATCCGCATGGCCTTCATCGCGCCAGCGACGATGGCATTCACCGGTTTCGCACTCGGCGGTTTTTACGCCGCGATCGCGCCGGGAATTCTCAGTAACACATTGCACGCGACGCAACCCGTTTTCGCGGGCGTCACCGTCGCCGCGTTTTTCGGATTCGCCGCGCTCGTCGCCGCGCTGACGCAGAAACTGCAAGGCCGGCGCGTCATGCTCGGCGCACTCGCTTTACTGATCGTCGGCCTCGGATTGCTCGTTCTCACCGAAGTCGCGCGCTCGTTCTGGCTGCTCGGAATCGCCACGCTGATCACCGGCGCATCGATGGGTCTGAGCTATCGCGGCAGTTTACAGATCATCAGCCAGATCGCACCCGGCGACCGGCGCGCCGAGCTCATCGCCGCCTACCTGCTCGTGTGCTACACCGCCAACGCGTTGCCGGTGATCGGCATCGGTTTCCTCACGCGCGCGTCCAGTCCCGAATTCGCACACGAGGTCTTCGCCGGCGGACTCGCCATCATCGCGTGCACCGCGTGCGCTATCGGTATCAAACACGCACCGAAATAGACGCTTTTCCCGAACGCCATCGGTGCACTACAATGCGCGCCTGCCTCCACGCACCCATTCGTCGTGCGTACACATCAGAGCCGGTGTGGCGGAATTGGTAGACGCGCTGGACTCAAAATCCAGTTCTGGCAACAGAGTGTGGGTTCGATTCCCTCCACCGGCATGCCCTCCCGTTTTCCTTCGTGTCGTACGCGCATCGGGATAGCCATGCTCTATGCTAGGACGGATTGTCACGCTTTGTTCAATCGCCGATCGCGACGTGAGATGATCGCGCAATGAGCACGATAAGACCCGAACTAAAGGCAGTCCATCCCGTCTTGATGTCGCGGGACGTCGGTACGTCGATCGACTTTTATCGAAAGTTAGGCTTCGATCTCATCTTCAAAGATCGCGACAGCGATCCGAGATATGCCGGCGTGGTTCGCGAGGGCGTGCAACTTCATCTGCAATGGGCAGACGCCTCCCAGTGGTCGACCGGCGTCGATCGTCCCGTTTACCGTTTCCTTGTCAGCGACGTTGATGTTTTATACGCGGGGTTTCGTGCGAGTGGAGCAATCAACCCTCTCAACGATGGCGCGAGCAGGTGGTCAGTGCCGGGGGAAACGCCTTGGGGTACGTATGAATTTCATCTGACGGATCCGGGGCAGAATGGCCTTCAGTTCTATCGAGTCCGTTAGGCATCGCATGATCGCGCGGAGCGTGGCAATGATCACAGAGATGAATCGTCAGAGAGCTCTGTGCGAGTAACGTCAGTCATTTATCTCATAACCGCTGTGGCATACGGCTTGTGGGACATCAGCATTGGCCTCTCAGACGTATTCCAAGTCGGCTCTTTGATCCCAGCGTTCCTTCTCCGCACGTTTTCGACTGTATGGGTTGCCGTCACTCGCCGTCGTGAGACTCGTAGCTGGTGGGATATCTGTCGCCGCACTTTCGTAGCCACGAATGTTGCGCGGATTCTCGTCCGCAGAAATTGCACGGTCACTACGTGCACACTTACATAGACGGAAACCTGACCAATTCGCCTAGTCTTGTCTCCTTCGAAAATTTCGCGTTTTATGGTCTACATGGGTCCGTCGGGGCAGTCACGTGTCGATCCATCGCTTGCACGACAACACGGCGCTCGTGATCTGGAACACCTTCGACTAGCCGTTTTGACATCGGATTTTATCCGCGCCAATCGCGGGCGCTCATCACCTCCGCGGTACGACGCATTGAGCAGCCTCTCACGACGGCATCGCCCAGGGGCATTCATGGGGTATGCGACGCACCTTTCTAGCATCGCTCAGATAATCAAACTTGTACGATCGACCGCAAGCGCTCGACCGCACCAAGCACCCTCCTCGCGCAGACGATCGACAAATAGTTTCCGCTAGGCGCATAAACGCCAAGTTTAGGGTGTACTCTAGCTACACCTCCT
>CAZZYA010000117.1:0-10875 GCA_964658115.1 uncultured Rudaea sp.
GCGCGCGTACAAATTTTCCGGCTGAGCAACGAGTGCCGATTTGAACGCGTCTTCCGCACTCTGGAAATCCGCGTCTTGCGTCGCGGTGCGGTCGCGCAGTTCGGCGAGGATCGTCCATGCCCAGGCGCGTTCCGCCGGAGATGTTGCCGTGGGCTGTGCGAGTGCCTTCGCGAGCAATGCATCACCGTCTTTCGCGCGCGCGGTCAGTGAAACGGTCGCGGTTACACACGCCGCGCCGATGAGCGGATCGGAAATCGGAATGAGTTTCAAGCATGCGGCGCGCGAGGCAGCGACGTTGCCGCGCACCTGTTCGATCGACGCCAGCATGAGCCACCCTTCCGGATTGAACTGATCGTGTCGAAGTGCGGTTTCGAGCAACAGCAAGGCATCGGAAAATTGATGACGGAATTGAAGAATACGCGCTCGCATCAGCAGCACATCGTCGGGCGCGGGATTTGCCGTCCACCACGAACCGAGCGCGGCTTGCGCGTAGCCGTAAGCACGCGGATCGGAATAAAGCTGGCCTATCTCGACGAATTTTTTCGCGGCCGCAACCGCGCTTGCCGCGTCGACGGCCCGCGCACTTTTCGCGAGGTTCGATGCGAACAGCGCGTCTGCCGCACGCGCGGCAGGCGGCAGCTTTTCCAGCACGACGTCGTCGTTTTCCGGAACGTGCGCCGTCGCCAGAACGTCGCGACAAAAAAAACTGGCGGCGATCCAGAAAATCGCCGCCAGCGGTTTCGACACAAAGTGACTCAATTCGAACTCATGGTTTGTCCAAGCGGAACCGGATCGGCTGTGTCATCGGTATCGGGCGACGTAAAGGTGAAGCCGTCGATATCCAGTGCATACAAGTTGTCGACGTTTTCCGACCACACGACCATGTCGACGGCGGCAATGAAATCGATGGTCTGATCGGGAACGAGATACAGGCCGATGATGCCGAGGTTCAGGTCGAGACTGTCCGCATGCGCGACTGACGCCGCGCCGAGGAGTACCGCTGCTGAAAGAAGTGAGCGTTTCATAGTCACCTCAAGGTGTCGACGCGATGCCGTTGGCGCCGTTCGGCGATCCCGGCAGCGGCGTGTTGAGGTACGGGAACGCCGACGGAAACGCGGCGGCGCTCAACGAGGTCTGATCGGTGTACGGCAACTGTCCGTCCGGTGCCTGCGCGGCCGGCAACAATACGCCCATCGCGACGCGAAGTTCGATGTCGACGACGTCATCGCCCGGTCGACGTCCGTTCGGGAAGCCTGCAGTGTCATTCGCCAGGACACCGAGCGTGTTCTGCGCAGTGGCGGCAACCACCGGTGTCGATGTATTCAGACGCAGCATCTCCGACGGCGTGACCTGTTTTTGCTGATTCAATCCGGGAATGCCAGTGAGGAAGGCTTCGACGAGATCGGTACGCGGAAATGCGGTCGGTGCGCGCACGCTGAACAGCACCTGCAACAACGCCGGCAATGTCGGATTCGTCACGTAGCTTGCGAATTGCGCGTCGTCTTTCGGCTGGCTTGAATTGAAGCGATCTTTGTCCGGCAAACCGATGACGACTTCATTCACCAGCGGCATACCCAAACGCGAAACCTGCACCCAGGGACCGCCCACGACTTCCGCTGGCCGACCCGCTCCACCGCTCCCGATCAAACCAGCCGGTGCGGGATTGCGCAGCGCGCCTTGACGCAAGCTCGCCGTGGTCCAGCCACCGATGACTGGATCGGAACCGTTGGTCAGGCACGATGACGCGACTTCCAACTCGATGGCGGTGATCGCCTTGTTCGCCAGCGTGTTCGGTTCGGCGTTGGTCGGGCCGACCGGGTTGAGATTGACCAGATCGAAGATCTCGCCGAGATTCACGGCGAACGGATCCGCGCGCTGACCTACGAAAACCTTGCCGGGTGTGTCGCAGCCGGGAATGCCGATCGAAAACACGTGGTTGTTCGCGTACGTCGCGTAGTCGGCGACCGATTTATTGCCGATATTGTCGAGCGGCTTGCGGAACGTCGTGCCGCCGGACGTGAGGTTCGTCGCTTGCGCGACCTGACCGTGACGTCGATCGCCGCGCACGACGTTGACAGAATACGTTTCGATGCGATTCTTGTTGGCGTCGCCATCCGTCACGCCCGGTCCGAATGGACCGATGTTGACCAGCGGAACCGGCACGCTGACGCCGCCGATGGAAAGCGCCGCGTTTTGGATGGTGTTGGTGAAGCGGAACTGGAACGTGAGATGTTCGTGTCCGTCGCCGACATTGTCGATTTCGATTTCATAGAGCGCGTCGGGATCCATGAAGAAATAGCTCGGACCGGCGTAGGTGTCTTCCATCGGAATGTAGTCCGCGACGAGCGTTACGAATCCTTGCCGTCCCGTCTCGTAGCTGTTGAACATGTAGAAGTCCGTTCCATCGACCTGCGGATGGCCGGCGACGAACGGCGCTTCTCGATGACTCGAAGCGAATGCCGAACCCACGAACGTCGCCAATACGGCGACCGCGAGGGCATTCCGCGTAAAATGGTGCATATAGCCTCCCTTTCATATGTTTGCTTCGACGGCTGCCGATGCAGCGGCGACCTTATAGGTTCGCGGATGAAAGGGACGGCTACAAAACCAAACGTTACCGTCACGCGGATTTGATCCGCGTGAAGGGTGGCGGGATCGTAAGAGTAACTACGTCACTGCACGAGTCACCGACCATCGACCCCGTCACGGAGCGATCGAAACCTCGGCGACGTGATAATCAGCTTCGGCGTTCGAGTCCGATGCTGTCAGCGGATCGCCGCTCACGTCATTCGAACTGCGATTCGAATAATTCGTCGCCAAATGAAACGTTGACCAGATCAATCGATTTAATCCAACTCGAATTGCTGACGCACGTTCCGTTGCAGGCTTCGACGTTTTGGGCCGGCGTGGAAATGCTCGTACCGAATCTGACGGATCGGCGAAATCGCCCGCTTCGAACTCGTCCTTACCGTTCGTATAAAGAGCGATCGCTTGGACGATGACGATTCCACGGTTAGGTCGAATATGGACAATTCGACATAGAGCTACCGCAAAGGGCGCGAAATCCGGCAATCGATAAGCTCGGCGTATTGACGAACGGATTGCGTGAGCGCCGCGCTGGACCAATGAAAACTTATTCAACCGCGATCCGTCCGGCGACAGACCGATTCGGATCACTTCAACGCCGCAACCTTTTCGACGTTGCCAAGCGCACGTTTCGTCATCACGTGATCGTCGCCGACCGTCGCTCGCAGTTGCTCGTAGGCGCGTCGTGTCAGCTCGGCGCCGGCCGCGCGATCTCCGGCCTGAACCATCGCCAGACCCAACCAGCTTTGCGTGATCAGCGATTGCGGATGCGTGGCCGAGTAAATCGCGACGCGTTCCGACAGCGCGGATTGCAAAAGTGGAATCGCTTTTTTCGCATCGCCCGAAAACAGCAATGCGCGCGCATAACTGTAACGCGCGTAGGGAACCTGAAGATTGGTCTCCGACAGCGCTTTCGCGCCTTCGACTGCGCGCGCGCCGTAGGCCAGAGCGTTCGCGCCATCGCCCCGATCGAGATAGAACATCGCCATCGTGCTCAGCGTGTTGACGACGTCGGGATGCTTGTCGCCGTCGAGTTCGATCTGCATCGAGAGACCTTTCTCGAACGAAACCGCTGCGGCTTGCACGTCGCCGGTTTCGTCTTCGGCGTTGGCGAGATTGATCCAGCTTTTGGCCAGGCGCGGATTGCTGTGCTGGTTCGCATCGAGCAAAATCTTCAACGCCTGCCGATGAAGATCGACAGCCGCTTTCGCATCGCCGTCCTGTTCTTTCGCGATCGCCATGTTGTTCATGAGTTCGCCGCGCAAGCCGGCGTCGTCCGCGGGAACTTCGTCCAACGCGATCGCGTACCAACGTTGCGCGGCTTTGACATCGTTGTTGGTGCTCGCCAGCAATCCGAGCATTTCCGCCGAAGCGGCGCGCTGCGTCGCGCTTCCGTTCGCCAGCGCTGCCGCGCGTGCCGATTCGAGCACGGGCCGCGCGGCCTTCAAATCGCCGTTCTGGCGCAGGATATAGCCGACCGATAATTCGCTTTCGATGATGAGATTCTGATCTCCTTCACGCCGCGCGATGGCGAGCGCATTCTCGGCGCACTCGCGCGCCGATTGCAGATCGCCGACGGCGAGGAACGTATCGGCGAGCGTCTTTTGCACCGTTGCCGCGACATCGGGATGATCATCGAGATCGCGCGGCAAATTTGTGCGCGCGTGTCGCAGCACTTCGAGAACGGTCACGTTGCGTCCGAGATTTTCCGGACTGGCCGCCGAAAGTGTGTCGGTCAGGAAATGGATCACACTCTGCGCGCGGTCGCGTTCGGTCAGCGCGATGCGCGTCTGGTCGCGCGCGACACGCGCTTCCCACAACGCGGCTCCGAGGCCCACGAGCAATGCCACCGCGATGGCGGCAGCGACGGACACGGCGAGCCGATGCCGATACAGATAACGCAGCACACGTTCGCGCGGACTCGGCTCGCGCGCGGTCACGGTGCGGCCTTCCAGCCAACGGTTCAGGTCCGCCGCGAATTCCGCGCACGATCCATAGCGACGCGGCGACTGCTTTTCCATCGCCTTGAGAATGATCGCGTCGAGATCGCGCAGGCTTTCGCCGGACGCGTGTGCCGTCATTCGCGCGCTGGGTCGAAGGGGTTCGATGTTGCAGATCGCGCGCTCGATTCCCGTCGGGCTTTGATCGTCGATGCGATAAGGTCGTTCGCCGGTGACGAGTTCGTACAGCAGCACGCCGAGCGAATAAATATCCGACGGCGTGCCGATCGGAACTCCGCGCGCTTGTTCCGGGCTGGCGTACTCGGGCGTCAGCGGACCCAATCCGGTGCGCGTGGCGATCGGCTCGCGATCGCCTAACAATTTTGCGATGCCGAAATCGAGCAGTTTCGGATTGCCGTTCGCATCGACGAGGACATTGCTCGGCTTTATGTCGCGATGCACGACGAGCTGACTATGTGCGGTTTGCATCGCCGCGAGAATCGGCAGGAACAACGCGACGCGTGCGCGCAAATCCAACGCGTGATCGGCCACGTAGCGGGTGATCGCCACGCCGTCGACGAACTCCATGACGAAATACGGCGCCCCGCGCGCGTCGGTGCCGACATCGAGCAACGCGGCGATGTTCGGATGCGTCATCGCGCCGAGAATGCGTTGCTCCAGCGCGAAACGGCGGCGCAGATCGCCGGCGTCGAAAAGGAGGAATTTTATGGCGACCAATTTTTCGTAGCTGCCGTCGGCGCGCGCGGCCAGATAGACGCTGCCCATGCCGCCCGAGCCCAGCAGCTTCTGCAGTCGCCACGCACCGAGACGTTCTCCGCTGCGGTCGGAATCGACGACGAGCGGGGCGCCAAGAAAATCGTTCGCGCGGCTGTCGGCTTCGAGTAGCTGCAGTACTTCGCGTCGTAAATCCGTGTCGCCCGCGCATGCGGAATCCAGCCATGCGTTTCGCGCGGCGGGATCGAGCGCCACAGCTTGCTCGAACAGCGCGAATGCGCGTACCGGATCGATCATTGCGCCTTCACGAGCGTTTCCGGCATTTCCAGCGCGCGATACAGCCATGCCTGCGCGCTGCGGTAGTCACGCGCGAGCGTGGCGCGTGAGATGTCGAGTACGCGGGCGATCTCCTCGAACGAAAGACCGGCGAACGCACGCAGTTCGATGGCGCGCGCTTTGCGCGGGTCGAATGCCTCCAGCGCGTTCAACGCTGCGTCGAGCGCGACGACGTCGAGCTGATTCTCCGCGGCAGCGGGAATCTCGGGCGTCAACGTCACGAAACTTCCGCCATCGTGTTTGAGCGCGTGACGTCGCCGTGCGCGGCTGACGAGAATCTGACGCATCGCGCGCGCACCGAGCGCGAAAAAATGATCGCGATCGGCGACGTTAGCCAGCCCGCCATCACACAGTTTCAGATACGCCTCGTGTACCAGCTCGGTCGGCACGAGCGTGGCGCCGGAGACCATCGCCAACTGACGGCGCGCCAGATTACGCAATTGTGTATAGACAACCGGAAAAATCGCATCCGCCGCGTTGGCGTCGCCGGCACGCGCCAACTCGAGGAGGTGAGTGATCGGCAGATCGCTGGACGCCGGCATGCCTGCCTCGCGGAAAGTCGCCAACGAGTATATCGCGAGGATTCGCCCGCGCTGTCGATTCCGTTTCCGTGAGACTCGCTGCCGCTGTTACGCTTGCTCAGACATCGAACGGAACATCGGGGGAACAACGATGTCCGCAATATTCCGTATCTGGACGCTGTGCCTGGCCGCACTCGCCTTCTCTATTCCTGCGCACGCGCTGCAAGTGTCGCGGGCCGTCGCGGGCGACATGGCTAATGCGCGCTTCCAGCATAGGGCGACGTTGTTGCCTTCCGGAAAAAGTGCTGGTGATCGGCGATGTTGCGGCACAGCGGCGACCGAGTTGTTCGATCCGATCACGAGCACGTGGAGCGCGGCGGCAAGCCTTCAAACGGGTCGCGGTTCGGCCGCCGTGGGCGGCGGCACGACCGGCAGCATTGAGCTGTTCGGCAACAGTTTGCCGGACGAGATTATCCGCAACGGATTCGAAACGAATTGAGCATTCACACCTCGACTCGGCCCCGTTCCACCGGGTCGCAATGGCGCGGTAAGCTATCGATGGCTGCGGCGACGGAACGATGAGAATGCGTTCAATACATACTTGGCTGACGTTTTTTCTGATGGTGTTTTGCGCCAGCGCTTTCGCTGATGCAACGATCGGCGAACCGCCGCCGGATACGACGCTCGGCGTGACGACGGCGGGCAAAGCGGTGAAACCTTCCGACTTTCCCGGTCGCGTCGTCGTCGTTTCGTTTTGGGCGTCATGGTGCGGGCCGTGCCGCAAGGAATTGCCGATCCTGGAAAACCTGCAGGAACTGGGCAAAGGACAGATACAAGTCGTTGCGGTGAACGTCGAAGAATCGGCGGCGTTCCGTAGGGCGTCGCAAATTCTCAAAAGCCAGCAGATGCTATTGGTCAACGACAGCAGAGGCATCAGTCAGCGCGTTTATCGCGTCAAGAGCATTCCGCACATGGTGCTGATCGGTCGCGACGGTCGCATCCTCGACATTCATTCGGGCTACGCCGAACAGGCGCTCACTGGCATCGTCAAGCAAATCAACGACGCGTTGGCGGCGAAGACGGAGTGATGGCGCAACATATTCGATGCGCGATGGACGTTGCTTGAATCCGTCCGTGAATATCGAACGTTCGCTGCTTTAGGCCGGTTGCACCGTCTGATAGGCGGAATACGGCTGTTCTTCGATATCGGCGAATGCTCGCAGCGACATCGTTTTCGTGTCCTTCGTTATCCGCCATTCGCGCGCGGCGTCGCTGTTGCGACGTGCGGAAAGCAGCGACGTGCGTGTCATGGAGGGCGTCGCGCCATCGTCGAGCAGACGCATCAGCACGAGCGGACCAGCGAGGAGCGCCACGGTATCCGGATGTTGGACATCGACGGATTGCAGCCGTAACGGCAATGGTAATTCGAGTTCGATGCGATCGCCGCTGCGCCATTCGCGGTGTATCGCGGCGAAGGCTCCGGATTCGATCGATTGCTCGACACGTTTTCCGTTCACCGCCACGCGCGCGCCTTGTGTCCACGCGGGAATGCGCAAATTGATAGTGAACGTTCGCGGCGCCGACGTGTGCACATCGAGCACGATAGCACTCGAGTACGGATAGTCCGTCGCCATCGTGAGACGGCATGGCGCGCCGCCCTGTCGCCAGTCCACTTGCGCGGGCACGTACAAATTCACGTAGATGCCGTTCGCGTCGGTAAAGCA
This sequence comes from uncultured Rudaea sp., assembly GCA_964658115.1. Lineage (GTDB taxonomy): Bacteria > Pseudomonadota > Gammaproteobacteria > Xanthomonadales > Rhodanobacteraceae > Rudaea. The sequence goes on from CAZZYA010000117.1 coordinate 7,843, forward strand.
GGTACTGATGCGATAGTCGGCGGCGACCAGCGGCAATGTGCCCGAGCAACAGGGCCAGCGATCGGGATGAAAAGTTTTGCGCGCCTCGAACGTGTAGTCGGAGTAATAGAACGCGCGGCCGTCTGGCTGGATCGGTTTCGCGCCGAGAACCGTGTTGTAAAGCACGCGCTCCATGCTGTCGCCGTAACGCGAGTCGCGCGTGATGCGCAACAGGTACCGCGTCAGTTTGAAATGCGCGTACGAACCGCAAGGTGTCTCGAAACCTTTGTGTTCCGCGCTCAGACTCGCGCCGAGTTTGCCGCTGCCCGGTTCGACGAAATGTTCGTCAGGTCCCCAACCGCCGGTGGCGAAACTCTGGGCATCGACGAAAGCGAAACCTTGACGCGCGGCATCGAAATAGTCGCGCCGACCTAACGCGAGCGACGCCTGCGCCGACGAACTCAAACAGTTGACGTGACTGTATGCGTGCTTGCCCGGCAATGTGTTTTCGCCACGCGCGAGCGGCAGCAGGAATTCATCGTACAGAAATCGTTGCGCGAGTTGCTTGTGCAGCGCGTCGCCGGTCAGCCGCCACGCGAGGAACTGGTTTTCGGGGATCGTGTAACTCTCGTCGAGAACGTGCTGCGTGAAATCTTCTTGCGGGGCATGATCGTGTTCCATGCGCGCCATCGCGTGCGGCGGCAGATAAGGCACGGCAGTTCGCGTCGTCAGTTTCAGTGCGGACAACGCATCGCGGTTACCGGCGCATTGTTTCGCGTCGATCAGACCGAGCGTCAGCTTGTCGTAATCGTACGACGGGAAGCGATTATTTTCGTAAAAACCCTTTCCGATCGTTACAGCATAACCACGAACCAGCCGGTCGACTTTCGCACGCGTCGCATCGTCGCCATCGATGGCGTGATAGCGCGCGAGTCCCGCAAGCCATTGGCCAAACGTGGCGCCGGGGGCAAATGCGTCGTTGCCGTACCAGCCGCCGAGATCGCTGCCCGGTGCTGCAAGTCCCGCGCGTTTGCGAAAAGGGAACAACAATGCGTCTTCGTCCAGCGCGAGTAGAAACGCGCGGTTTTCCTGCGCCTGTCGATCGAGCGGACTCGGCCCGAGCCGCACCTGCGCGTAGCCGAGTTCGGTGAGCGTCGGCGCACCAACATTCCTCGCCTCCGCCGCGCTTGTACGTGCGAACGCGAGGCCGACAGCCGCGAGGCCGCCCGCTTTCAGCAGCTCGCGTCGTGTGGGATCGAATCGATTCATGCGGCGCCCTCGTACCAAACTCGCCAAGCCGACTGCGCTTCAATGCAGCATCAAAATCATTTGCCCGAATTTGCCGAGCGGTGTAGCCTCAGGTGAAAAATGTAACCGATAACATCGGCGGCGGGAAATGCAACGGGGAGAGGTGGGCATGCAAGGGTGGCCGTGCGGCTTTCCATTTTTGTCGTCGCCTTGCCGGACGCAGACCGCCTTCGGTGAGCCGACGTGAACGCGACGTTGCGCCTCCGTCTGGGAACGATGATGTTCCTGCAATATTTCATCTGGGGCGCGTGGTATGTCACGCTTGGAACGTGGTTGTCCGCCCTGCACTTTTCCGGTCAGCAGATCGGCTGGACCGCCGGCACGACGGCGATTGGCGCGATCGTCTCGCCGTTTTTCGTCGGCCTGATCGCCGACCGCGCATTCGCGACGCAACGCTTGCTAGGCGTGCTGCATGCAGTCGGCGCGGCGTTGCTATTGTTCGCATCGTGGCAGACATCGTTTGTCGCGTTTTACGTCGTGATACTCCTGTATTCGCTGTGCTACATGCCAACGCTCGCGCTGACGACGTCGCTCGCGATGCGACAGACGGCAAGTCCGCAACAGGAATTCGGATTGATCCGCGTGTTCGGGACGATCGGCTGGATCGTCGCCGGTTTGATCGTCGGTGCGCTCGCCGTCGAAGCGACCGCGCTGCCGATGCGACTGGCGGCTGGGGTTTCGCTGCTGATGGCGATCTACTGCTTCACGCTGCCCGACACACCGCCGCTCGCGCGCGGCACGGCCATCGGCTGGCAACAGGTCATTCCGCCGGAAGCCGTGCGTTTACTGCGCGATCGATCGATGGCGGTGTTCGCGCTGGCGTCGCTGCTGATCTGCATTCCGCTGCAGTTCTACTATGCGTTCACCAATCTTTTCCTCAACGAAATCGGCATCCATAACGCCGCGGGAAAAATGACCGGCGGGCAGATGTCCGAACTGTTTTGCATGCTGCTGATCCCGTGGTTCTTCCGCCGGCTCGGCGTGAAATGGATGCTCGCCGTCGGCATGCTGGCGTGGGTGGTGCGCTACGTGTGCTTCGCGTACGGCAATGGCGAATCGCTGATGTGGATGCTGTGGCTCGGCATCATCCTGCACGGCATCTGTTTCGATTTCTTCTTCGTCGTCGGCCAGATCTATATCGATCGCGAAGCGCCGCCGACGTTGCGTGGCGCGACGCAAGGACTCATCACGTTTCTGACCTACGGCGTCGGCATGTTCATCGGCGCGTGGCTGTCGGGTCGCGTGGTCGAAGCGTATACGAGCGGCACCGCGCACGACTGGCAATCGATCTGGCTTTTCGCCGGTGCTTGCGCGGCCGTCGTGCTCGTGCTGTTTGTTCTGGTTTTCAGCGAGCGCTCGAAATCGACCGCGTCGAATCCCACGCCTGTCACCGGCGGCGAAGGCGTATGACCTCGCGTCGGCAATTTCTTTCGCGTTCCGGATATATCGGTATGGCCGTTCTCGGATCGACGACGCTGGCGCGACTGGCCGGCGCCGACCCGCTCAACAAACCGGTCGGCATCCAGTTGTATACCGTCAACGACGCGATGAAAACCGATCCCGCCGGCACGCTGAAAAAGTTGCGCGCGATCGGCTACGGCGAAGTGGAGACTGCCGGCTTCGGTTCGTTGTCAGCGAAGGAATTTCGCAAACTGATCGACGATGCCGGTTTGAAATGCCCCAGCGCGCATCTGTCGTTCGATCCGAAAAACCTCGCGCCTGCATTTGGCGACGCGCATGCGCTCG
>CAZZYA010000118.1:0-9055 GCA_964658115.1 uncultured Rudaea sp.
TTCAGCAAACCGTGGGCTCCTTCAACCTTTGGCTATCCGCCGGCGGCACGTTTGGAACGGATCTATTTCAGACGTCGGATCTTTCGTCGTTGGGCACACCGACTACGGTGTTCACGCCATCTGGAGCCGGCACCACAGCATTCGATGCGGACTACGCTGGGCCGGGAAATATCTTTCCCGCCGCGAACGGAGTTGATTTGTTGATGGTGTATCACGCCGAGAATCATTTATTCAGCGGCGTGGACTCGCCAGGAACGCCGTTCTATGCCGGCATTGGTCTGGCGCGTTCAACCGACGGTGGCGTGACGTGGCAGCGACAGGGTCAAATCATTTCCGCGCACGATCCGCAAGAAGCGACACAATCATCGCCAGGCGCCGGAGCGAGTACACCGACGGTCGTAAAAGCGGATGGCTTTATCTACGTGATTTTTCGCGAAATTGATCTGCAAAGCAACGTGAAAGGATTTGCCATCGCACGCGCGCCGATCGCTGGCGATGGCGTGGCGGCATCATGGCAGAAGTACTATCAAGGAGCATTCAGCTCGCCGGGTCTCGGAGGCTACTTCACGCCGCTAGCTCTCGTGCTCGATCCCACGGCCCCGAGCGATCAACGACAGCCGCACCTATCGTTCAACACTTATTTGAACCAGTATCTGATGACGATGGTTGGCAACGGCGGTATTTATGTCCTCACATCGTCCGACCTGCTGAATTGGTCGGACGGAATGGTTGTGCTGCCTTCGCAATTTCCGGATAGCTCGATCACCGATTCGGAAGTTCACGATTGGTATCCGACGCTGATCAGTCCAAGTACGTTGTCCGACCGTTGCACCAGCCAAACCGGTTATGTGTATTACGCAAAATTTTTAGGTGACGGCACGGCGCATCACTACCTGTATCGGCAAGCATTCTCGGTTTCCGGAAAATGATTCTCCAAGAACGATCGAGAGGGAGGCTTTTGCTTCGCCTACGGGTGCATTTGGGGCGATTAAGATTCCTGATGGCAACCCAAAACTTCTTTGATTACGCATGACGCGCTGTTCTTGCTCACGCTTTTTTTTGCGTCGCTTCTAATCCGAGCTCCCCGCGCTGTTGCAGAAGTTCCGCGGCGTCCGCGTAAACCTTATAGGCTCCCGCAGCGACCAACTCGTCGCGTCCGTAGCCACCGCTGGCAAGTCCGATAAAGGGCATGCCGGCGCGGCGGGCACTGATGGCGTCCCAGACGGCGTCGCCCACGGCCAGGCAATTGCTCGCCTCCAGCGCCAGACGTTGACGGCAAGCGTCAAACAGGTCGCCATGCGGCTTCCCGTCCGAAACGTCATCGCGGGTAACGACGACGTCACTTGCAACGACGCCCACCGCTTTTAAGGCGGGCGCGATATCCTTCCGAGCACCCGAACTCGCGATGCCGAAGCGAATGTGTTCACGCCGCAGCTGCTTGAGCAAGGCGCGCGCGCCGGCATGAGGCTGCGGCTGCGCCAGCCGTTTGAAGAGTTGAGCATGCCGCTTCGCAAGTTTGTCTGGATTGGTAATGCGCTTTCCAAACTCGATGGCGAACGCGGCCAACATCACGTCACCACTCATTCCGATACGGCGATGGATCCGCCACGCGTCGACGTCGATGTTGTGCTCACGCAGTGTCTGCTGCCACGCGACGACGTGCATGTACACGGAGTCGATCAGAGTGCCATCAAGATCAAAGATCAATGCTTGCATGGTCGCTATTTCTCAATGAACTGATAACAGCAGGCGCGCTTCGATGGACGTGCAGTTTTTCAAATCCAATGTTCCTCCAAACGTGCGCGCACATCGCGGGTGCCCCGATAAAGTGGAGGAAGTCGGGAACGAATTCATATCAGGCATGGCTCCTCATGCGGTGTTGGCCGTGGCTCAGCCTTCCTCGTCGCGACGAATAGACGCGTTCGATTCCTTCGGTTCCTGCTTCACTTTCTCATCCTTGCGCTCGGCCTCGATTGGACTGTCGCCGACGTCGTGAAGCTGCAACGGTTTTTCCAATAGCGGCTGCGGGTCGACGCGAGCAGTGAGCCAGCGGATACCCAAGTGCAAATGCGCGCCGCTCGCTCTTCCCGTCGCGCCTACTTTGCCGATAGTCTGTCCGCGCTTGACCCGATCGCCGGTATGGACGGAAATGGCGGACAAGTGAAAGCTGGCGCTGATAAGACCGTCGCCATGGTTGATGTACACACTGTTGCCAGTCACGAACTGTGCCTCGGCGAGTACCACGGTTCCATCGGCGATAGCCTTCACGGGCGTGCCCTCATTGACTGGGTAGTCGCGTCCGGTGTGCTCACTTTCCAACTTGCCGTTGAATAAGCGTTGGCTGCCGAAATCATTCTCATTCTTTGGAAGCGGGGAGGCAGGTGCTGAAAACGGCAACGAGAACGCGGCCGGGATGATCGCGGCACTAAAGAGTTTTAGCACTGCTTTACGCTCGATCAATGCACGCTGCTGATTCGCCGTGGAGACGTTGATATACGTGTCGTCCGGCAGCGTGATATCAACGTGTGGTCGGTCGAACTCCTTGACGATAGCGATGGCGGAATGCCGCTGGCCGGCCTGGTCGATTAAACCAATGGGATAGGTCCCGGGCTTAGCGTCGACATCGAATGGGTAATAGCACACGGCATCAATGGCCGGGTAGGCGCGTTTACCCAACGAGCACGATTTGGCGTCAATACCAGGCCATCGCGCCACCTCCCCTTGATTGAGCACCACATTCAAGCGCCGCGCTGGTGGCGATGGCGACGTCGCGGTTCTGGCATCGACGTTAGCTGTGGTCAAGACCAGCATGGAGAACACGGCAAAACGAACTAATCGCATATACACCCCCGTGGGAACGATCGCAGGATAGCGCATTCGCTTTGTATACTTCTGCTTGGGTGAATTTCCAAAGTTGTGCCATCGTTCTCCGGCGATTTTTCGATGTTCGTAGAACTTAACGCTGGCGCCAAGTAAGTCGTTGCGCGAGTTCTTAGGACTTGGACACTTCACCTTTCCAGCTAGCTCAGACGGATTCGGCGAGACCATTGATAGGTCATTGCTGTCGCGTCACCGCTTGGCCAACGCGGGTTTGACGAGACATTCCGTCTTGATAGAACCTTCGGTCAGCTTGATAGCAAGCGCATGATTCGCGTTCCAACGCGATCCGGTCGACGATCTCAAGTCGCCCACGCGAATAGTCGATCAGCCCTTTTTTCTTGAACATCGCCGCGGCGCCCGATATTCCAACTCGCCGAACGCCGAGCGACCGGGATATGAGTTCGTGAGTTGCCATGAAATCGGCTGACGACACTCGATCCGTCACCATGAGCAACCATCTCGCAAAACGCTGTTCCAAAACATGGAAGCGCGTGCACGCAACCGTTTGAGCCAATTGTGCAAAGCGAACTGCCACATATTTCGCCATGACGGCACCGACATTAGCGGAGGTGACTACAAGTCGTAGGAAGTCCGCGCTGGAGATCCGCGTTGCTTCGCAGTCGTCGATGACCAGAGCGCGCAACGATGCAATTTGTCCGCTAAGTATTTCGGAAAAGCCGCAAACTCCCTCGGACCCGACCATGGAAATTTGGAGTGTCGAATGATCATCCGCCGTTGCCATCATCGACAAGGCCCCACCATTGGGAAAATACACATAACCGACACGGTCGCCGCGATCGAAAAGGACCGCACCCCGTCGCAGCGTCACTGTCTTCGCTCGCGCCAGCAGCCGGAGGTGGTCTTTGCTGGGAAATGCCGCGAGGAGCAAATTGGAAGGAGAGGAAGAGACCGCGCGCGCCATAATTTCCACCGGGTTAGCAAGGCCCAGCAGGTGGGACAGCTCGTCCCGAACGTTCCCGATGAGAGACGGCATGAAGCGCCGCAAAGACAGGATGCAAGAAAATGCCTTTTTTGTCTGTCCGCTAGCGTACAGAGCCGGCGTGGCGTAACGGCGCACAGCCAGATATGTTCGGTACCGAACAGAGGTCCGCCAATTTTCTGGATATGTTCGCTTTGCTTCAATCAGAACAGCGAGTGAGAGCTCTGTGGACTATTCAGGCAAAGAATCGCTACCCACACTTTTTAATTGGACGACGCTAGAAGAGCTGCGCAAAGTGGCGCTTCTTGCTGGATGCCCACCTTCCCAGTTTTCGCTCGTCGTTTCTGCCGTGGGAAACGACCCCACAGCGGTGGTAGCGCAGCTTCGAGCGCATGCCCTTCACTGGGCGTTGCCCAACTAGGTTTCTGAGGAAAGTTCGCAATCAGGTTGATTTGGCTGCCGGACTCGATCCGAAATCAACGAGGCGTACCACTCTTTCAGAGAATCCGACAGGCGTACCAAGCAATCCTCGTCCAGGGTTACAGGCGAGAGGTGGATTACGCGTTCGAGAATTAACTCAACCCCTGCAAGAAGTGCGAGGTCGAAATGCAAGGTGACCATTGAACCGCACGAAAATTTGTTCTCTCGGTCGTCAGTATGATCCGCGCCAAACAGAGTCAATAGAAAATTTATTGGCGACGACGCATGTTGGTCTAACGTCACGCGGAGTCTAAACGCCGCGAGTTGCCCGTGAAAATCAAACCCATCCAGGGGAGTGTGAATCACCGGCCCAGCGTATATCGAAAATCTCGATATCCCGCATATGTGCGCTAGCGATCCAAATTAAAACGCACGGATAACAACTAATACTTAGATTCAGTATGAAGAACTGTTCGAAGCGCGATCATTGACGACTGCACACCGGCTCTCCAAATAAGATTTCGAACGGTCTTATTCGTTTCGACGTTTTGACTTGTTGTTCCCGGGTAAGAGCTCAGCAAAAGCCTGCCGAACGACCTCGTAGCATTCACAAACGCGTGCTTCGAGCTTAGGCCGACTAATGACCGTGATGTGGCCGCGACTGTAGTCGATGATGCCAGCGCGCTGAAGTTTCCGCGCGGCTTCCGTGACACCTTCGCGCCGCACGCCCAACATGTTGGCGATCAGCTCTTGCGTCATCGTTATCTGATTGGAGGGTAGCCTGTCCAGGCTCATCAAAATCCATCGGCAGAGTTGTTGATCGACCGAATGATGCCGATTACACACTGCGGTTTGACCCATCTGCGCAATTAACGCTTGTGTGTAGCGCAAAAACAGGTGTTGCACCGGGCCTGCTCTGAGAAATTCTTCGCGCACGTAACGCGCTGGCATTCGACACGCTCGACCGGCGCTTTGAACGACGGCATGGTTAGGCGCGGATTCGCCGCCCATGAATAACGACGTTCCAACGAGCCCTTCGTTGCCCACGATCGCGATCTCTGCCGAGTCGCCATTCTCCATAACGTAGAGTAAGGAAATGATGCAATCGAGGGGAAAGTAGGCGTACTGCTGGTGTCCGCCGGGAGAATACAAAACTTGTCCAAGCGTGAAGTTCTCTGTTTCAAGAAACGGTGCAAAGCGACTCCATGCGCCTGCAGGAATAGCCTGGAGAAGATAATTTTCCGCTGGCTTCTTGCTCAACGCCATATGCGCCTATCTCTCTCATCAGCGCGCAGCATAGCGCTCCGGTTGATCTCGGAATAGAGCGATTATGTACGCTACCGGACTTAAGAGGATGCATCGGATCCGTGACCGTATTAACCCATGGTCTATTGGAGATGCTTGACTGGACTCACGCGCGGCGGTCGAACGGATTCCGCAATTGATTTTTTAAGCAAAGAAGTCGGAACGTCGCGTCGAGATTGCTCGCGCCGCGCAACTCGCGCTCACCAATGTCTCGGACGCGTGGTCGATAGAACTCACATCGCGCAATCTGTTGTCACGGCGAAGAGCTATCGTCACGGACAAGCGGTTGCGAGGGTGTATGCTGAGCTCACGTTACCGTCTTGCCCTGGCCCTACCGCGATCTAGCATTTCTGATCGCGCCGCTCGTGAGCTTCCTCGAAGCTTGAGCCCCGGTGGTCGCCATGCGAACTCGGCAAGCTCTAGCCGAAGCAAGCCCGATCAATTTATCGCACGAATTTCTGACGCTGCGTCGTTGGGGAATGGAGAGCACATGGCACGTTTCAATAGTTCGTCGAAAAGGCCCAATACACCACCACCAGCGCCGGATAAAACCGAATTCAACGTCCCTGCAGAATGGAACACGCTAGCGGAGTTGCGACAGAGCCTCATATCGAAAGGCTGCACGAAAGCGCAGTTCGATTTCGCTGTGGAGACGGTAGGTGAAAATCCTTATCGCGTAGCGAATTACGTTCAACGATATCTGCTCACCCAGACTGCGGAGAAGAAGCGCGACGCCAAGTAGTTCACGCGTCCCGCTCGAATTACAGTGGCTCGCTTCATGCACCGGCGCGTGAATGAAGCGCCGGTTGTGCATACTCCTTGTTGAAGACGATCCTGTGCTGGGCGCGATGACATTTCACGCGTTAGTTCATTTGGGTCACCGGTCGGTGCTCGCCGCGACGGCCCCGGCGGCATACAAACATTTGAGCGAGCCGCATGAATTTCACCTCATCCTGCTCGACTTGCAGTTGGGCGATGAGCGCAGTGAGCCCTTAATTCTGAGACTCCGTGGCGGCGGATTCGAGCTGCCGAAGATACTGGTTTTTTCTGCGCAGCCTATGGACGAGCTTCATCGAGCGGCGAGCACGATCGGTACCCGTCACATTTTGCAGAAGCCTGCATCGATTGAAGAACTCCACCAGGCAATCGAACGCGTTGTTGCGTAATGCACTGATAGCTGATTGAGGATCGTTGAAATCGCGCATTTCGCCACGTCCCGGTCGATGAGACGCTTAGAAGTTGCGGCATCGCTGACGGAGTTAGCTAGCTGATCAGCTCGTTTAACTCTGCTTCCTTGAGTTCCACACGCGCGCTGCTTCCCCAGTCTTTGCCACTCTGCTTCAGAAGTTACGCTACGCGTATTAGTCGGCTTTACTCTTGTCGTTTTTCGGCGCCGGAAACTTCCTCGCAAAATCCAAACCCGACGGTTTCGCGACAGAGACCTTGCGCCAGCGGACATGTGGTCGTCACCTTGTCCGTTTTCCCCCGTAGTTGACGTTTGTTGAAAACGAACAAGGCAGATCGTTGCCGACTATCTTGCCGTACTGCACAGGAATGGCTTTCGCTGTCGCCTCGCGGGTGCGATCGTCCGGCAAAGTCGGACGTCTCGGACCTAGTTCAAGGAGCGATGCCAAGCGCGCGGATCGTAGGCGGGAACCGGAAACGTTGAACTGAAAGTTGAATGCTGCAAAGTATATTTTATGAAATAGTGGCAAAGCTTTTGATCCTCCAATTTACTGAGTCAGTTATGAAACGCCCTTCCGTGGGCGATCAACCGGAGAAACGCAGTGGAAATGATCGTCTGCTCGTGGTGTCGCATGAACAATGCGACCAATGCTCTGCAATGCGTGTCCTGCGCGGCTCCGCTCGACGCGAAAGACAAGGTCTCCGACTCAGGCTGGCGCGAGGCGCCGCGCTTGAAGGATATGGAGGAATTCAAGTTCAGCAATTCGACGCTGCAGGTCGAAGGCAAATACGTGCCGGTTGCGGACATTTCGTTGCAGCAGGGCGATTCCGTCTACTACGAGCAGCACACGATGCTCTGGAAAGAGCCGCGCGTTCCGCTCGAACAGTACAACTTGCCGGGCGGTCGGCGTGCGCATGGCATGCCGTACTCCGTGCTTTACGCACACGGACCGGGACGGATCGCATTCTCCCGCGACGCACCCGGCGAGCTCGTGGTGATGCCGATCCATCCGGGTATGGAACTCGATGTGCGCGAGCACGCGTTTCTGCTGGCCTCGCACAGCGTGACGTACTCCTTCATTCGCATCAAAGGACTGGCCAACCTCCTGCACGGCGGTAACGGCATGTATCTCGATCGCTTCATCACTCAGGCGGAGCCGGGCATGCTCATGTTGCATGGCAACGGCGACGTATTGCAGCGCACACTCGGCGCCGGCGAGACGATCCTCATCGAGGCCGGAAAATTTCTCTACAAGGATTCCTCGGTCAAGCTCGACACCGTTCCGGTGCAAGGCGTGAAGACGGGTTGGTTCTCGAAGCTATACATGGCGCAGCTTACGGGTCCTGGCCGCGTCGGCATCCAGTCGATGTATCACCACCACCTTTCCGAGTGAGACGGCCACGATGAGCACACAAACCGCAACAAGCTCGGCGGAAGCCTATTCGTGTCCTTACTGCAGAATGACCGGGCCGCTAAGCGACCGCGCGACCTGCCGCACCTGCGGCGCCCGTGCGAAGGTGCATCAACTTGTATCAAATTCGGGATGGGAAGAACTGCCCGGCGCCAAGGACATGGCACACATCCAGTTCGGCCGCTCGCATGTTCAGATCGCTGGCTCTTTCGTTCCGGTCGCGGATTTCGATCTACACGAGGGCGATCGTATTTGGTTCTCGCATCACAAACTCACGTTTGCGGAATCGAGTATCAAGCTGGCCAACTACAAAGACGGCAAATCTTTCATCAAGCGTGTTCTTGCCAAGATGGAGAGTTATATGCTTCAGGCGACAGGCCCCGGGCACCTGGCGCTGTCGGATAATCATCTGGGCGAAATCGTGTCCCTTCCGCTCGATAAGGGTAAAGGTATGTGGGTACGCAGCCACGTCTTCCTTGCCGCGACGGACTCGGTGACGTACATACCCTCCCGAAACTACTTGTTCTATAGGGTGAACAACGGCAAGGACACGGAGAGCGAGTATCCGCTTGGGCGGTACGATGACATCTTCCACGCGCCCAATGAGATAGGACTGCTGCTTCTCCACTCGCCCGGCAACACCATGTACCGCGACTTGAAAGAGTCCGAAGAGGTGTACGTCAAGCCCGACGCGCTGCTCTACCGCGACCTCAGCGTCACACCTTCTCTGGTGGCCGAGTATCCGCAGGCAAAGATCTCGATTTTCGGGAGTGGTCGTTACCGGAACCACAACATCTGGCTGAGGCTCACCGGTCCGGGTCGAGTCGCAATCTCTTCGAAGTACGAGCAGGAGTTCGGCTCGTACGAACCCATCGTCGGTGGCAACATCGAATTTATTAGTTGGTAGTTGCGG
>CAZZYA010000118.1:9155-10776 GCA_964658115.1 uncultured Rudaea sp.
AAAATACGCGCGACGTCTAACCGGTCTTCGTCTTTCGAGCTGCCGGCTTATGCTTCGCCGTGCGAATTCGGTCCGCAGCCTGCACGCTATGTGACTTCAAGATCGCGCTGACCAATCCCGGGAAGCGTTGCTCAATCTCCTTGCAACGGCTGGTGTTGTGCATTTCAACGCCCTGTCGTTCGCTTCGAACCAGTCCTGCTTCGCGGAGTGCCCTGAAATGCTGTGAAAGCGTGGACTTCGGAATGCTGCGGTTACTGACCTCCAAGAAGTTCGAACAGATAGAGGCACAGTTCGCGCTCGCCAGCTCGGCGTAGATCGCAACGCGCACAGGATCGGACAAGGCGTGCAGGATGCCTTCTACAGTGATGTCTTCGATCGCTGGATGAATCAGAGGTCTCACGACTTACATGATATCAGTGCTTGACAATTAGTTCCATAGTTCGTAAGTTGCGAACTATCGAAGTACAGAACTTTCCCTACCGTTACAAACAGGAGATGTCATGAGCAAGCTCACAGGCAAGGTTGCCCTCGTTACCGGCGCATCGAAGGGCATTGGCGCGGCGATTGCCAAATCGCTGGCCGCAGAAGGCGCGTCGGTCGTCGTTAATTACGCATCTAGCAAGGCGGGCGCCGACGCCGTCGTCACCGAAATCGAGGCGGCTGGAGGCAAAGCCATCGCAGTTCCGGGCGACGTCTCCAAGTCGGCGGAAGCGCGATCCATCGTCGACGCAACGATCAAGCAATTCGGTCGACTCGATATTCTGGTCAACAACGCGGGCGTCTACGGGTTCGCACCGCTGGAGAACATCACCGAAGACGATTTCCATCGGCACTTCAACGTCAACGTACTCGGACTGTTGTTGACCACGCAAGCCGCCGTAAAACATATGGGCGAAGGATCGAGCGTCATCAACATCGGATCGGTCGTCACGCGCATTACGCCTCCCGGCAGCGCGGTATACACAGGTACTAAAGGCGCTGTGGACGCGATTACTGGCGTACTGTCGCGCGAACTCGGCGCGCGCAAGATCCGCGTCAATGCACTAAACCCTGGCATGGTCGAAACCGAAGGCACGCACTCGGCCGGCTTTATCGGCTCGGATTTTGAAACCGGGACGGTCGCACAAACGCCGTTGGGTCGTGTCGGTCAACCGAGCGATATTGCATCGATCGCGACATTCCTGGCATCCGACGATTCCTACTGGCTAACCGGTGTACAGCTACTCGCCGGCGGCGGAGTGCGCTGAAGGCATTCGGTCATCACCAGTTTTAAAGGTGCCGGTCGCGACGGCAGCTTATGGACGAGGGGCAGGGTTCGCTCGCGGGTCGGTATTCCATGCACTCTCGTCGGGAACAAAAGTTCGGACGATCAAAATAGCTAAAAGCGGAAGGGCGATCGCGTAGACGTACTGTGTCCGCGATACGCCTATACCGAACGGAAACCAGATACCCGGCACGCCGACCGGGTCGAGCAGCTCGCCGCCGAACAGCGCGGCCACTATCGACGCAAACGTGATGAGTGCCAGCATCCGCATTGATCCGCTTCGGACGATGCGCGCGCCTATCAAGAAAAACAGCGCAATGGACGCGAGCCGACTGTCATTTGTAACGCTTGACGAAT
>CAZZYA010000119.1:0-10751 GCA_964658115.1 uncultured Rudaea sp.
CAATTGCTGCAATCCGGCCGTCGCACGCGTTTGCGCTTCGTCGTGCCGCATTTTCCACAATGCGGCATCGTGACCTTTCCATCCTTGAAACCCGAAACGTCCGCGACGCAAACCCGGCGCGACATCCGCCGCCATCATCGCCGCTTCAATGACGAGCGTGCCGGAACCGCACAGCGGATCGACCAGTCCGCCGCCCGCGGCGTAAACCGCCGGCCAACCTGCGCGCAGCAACATCGCGGCAGCGAGATTTTCCTTGAGCGGCGCGAGTCCCGTGCCTTCGCGATAACCGCGCTGATGCAACGGCGGGCCGGATAGATCGATGCTGACGATCGCCATGCCTCGGCGTAGCGCGAGGTTGATGCGCAGGTCGGGATTTTGCGTGTCGACATCGGGCCGCTCACCGCTCGCTTCGCGGAACTGATCGACGATGGCGTCCTTCACGCGCAATCCCGCGTACTGCGTATGCGTGACGCCCCGCGTGCTGCCGACCGCATCGATCGCGAAGGTGCTATCGGCGGCGAAATGTTCGTTCCACGCGATCGCTTTGGCGCCTTCGTAAAGCTGATCACCGTCCTCTACCGCGAATTCCGCGATCGGCATGAACACGCGGCTCGCCAGCCGCGACCACAAACACGCGCGATAGCCGACGTCGAGTTCGCCGCGAAAATACACACCGGCCAGTGCTTCGTGCACATCGCTCGCGCCGAGCGATTTCAGTTCGTCGACCAGCAGGTATTCGAGTCCTTTCGGGCAACTGGCGAAAAAATCGCGCACGTCAGGCGTAGCGTTGCAAGAACTGAGCGAACACCTCTGCGATGAAATCGACATGCGCGCCGAGGCGGTGATCGTCGCGCACGAGCGTGATCGCGTCGCCGCGTTCGCGCGCGAAGGCGATCGCGTCGTCGACCGGACAAATCTCGTCGTCCCATCCATGCACGAGCGCGGTCGGAACGCGGCGCACATCGAAACGGCGCGCGTATTTCGGAATTGCGACCGGTAACGCGATCAGAAACAAACCGACGCAATTCATCTGCGTCGAAGCGAGCGCGGACGCGAACGCGCCCATACTCGATCCGGCCAGCACGACCGGCGCATTCTTCGGCGCCTGCGCGACGACGCGTGCGATGCGTTCGTCGATCCGCCGCACGTCGCGCGTCGCGTCGAGGTCGCGAAAATCCGGGCGCACAGATTCGAACCCTAGCGGTTCGGCGATTTTCGCGAGCGCGGTGACCTTGGTCGCGTCGGGCCCGCTTTCCAGGCCGTGCGAAAGAATGAGAAAGGGTTTCATAACGCAATTATCGCATGCGACACTGCGCGCATGCCGCTCGATCTCGCCATCCACGATTGGCCGCTGCCGTACGAATCGCAGCTCGATCACCGCGATGTGAAAACCATCGATCTGGTCGTCATCCATTGCACCGAATTGCCGGACATGAAGATGACACGCGAATTCGGCGAGCGTGTGCACTATCCGGCGAAAGGCACCGGCAACAGTGGACACTATTACATCGACATCGATGGCACGACGTACAAATTCGTCTCCCCGGATCGCATCGCCAATCACACGTACGGCTGGAATTCGCGTTCGGTCGGCATCGAGATTTCGAACATCGGCCGTTATCCGTATTGGGGCGACAGCACGCACCAGGCATTTACGACGCCGTATACACAAGTGCAAATCGATGCGCTGCTCGCGCTGTTGCGACAACTCAAAAACGACTTGCCAAATCTGAAATTCATCGCGGGTCACGAAGATCTGGATAGGCGTCTCGAACCGGCGAGTAACGATCCGTCGATCATGTTGCGACGCCGGCAGGACCCCGGACCGCTATTTCCGTGGAACGATGTCGTGCCGTCGAGCGGGCTGGAACGCCTGATCCCGCGGCAATGATCGTTATAATCGCCGCTTCATCGCGGAGATTCTCGTGTCCAGTCCCATCGTCGGCGAACTGATCGATCTGCTCTCGCTCGAACGTATCGAAGAAAACCTGTTTCGCGGCCAAAGCCGCGACATCGGCACGCGTTTCGTGTTCGGCGGACAGGTGCTCGGTCAAGCGTTGTCGGCCGCGCAGCGTACGGTCGAGCCGGAACGCGCGGTGCATTCGCTGCACGCGTATTTCCTGCGCGCGGGCGATGTCGAAGCGCCGATCGTGTACGACGTCGATCGCGCACGCGATGGCAAAAGTTTTTCGGTGCGACGCGTCGTAGCGATCCAGCACGGACAGCCGATCTTCAATTTTTCCGCGTCGTTTCAGGTGCACGAAGAAGGCGTCGAGCATCAGATGCACATGCCCGACGTGCCGATGCCCGAGGATTTGCCGGAGCCGGGTCCCGTCGAGCCGGATGAACTCGCGAAACTACCGGTGAAGCTGCAGCGTTGGCTCGCACGACGCGGCGCATTCGAATTTCGCTACGTGCATCCGCGCAACGAACTCAAGCCGGAAAAACGCCCGCCGTATCAACAAATCTGGTTCAAGCTGATCGACCGCGCGCCCGACGACGCGACGATGCATCGCGCCATGCTCGCCTACGCGTCGGATTTCCATTTGATCGGAACCGCGACCCTGCCACACGGCATTTCGTATCTGCAACACAACGTGCAGATGGCGAGTCTGGATCACGCGCTCTGGTTTCACCGTGCTTTTCGCGTCGACGAATGGCTGCTGTATTCGTGCGACAGCCCGACCGCACAAGGCGCGCGCGGACTCAATCGCGGACTCATCTATAGCCGCGACGGGCGACTGGTCGCATCCACCGCGCAAGAAGGTATGATTCGGATATTGCCCGAACATCACGGCTGATTTTCCGTCGCATGAGACAAATTTATACTTCTCCACGTGTGGAAAATGTCGAGCGCATCGTCACGCTGCTTAACGAGCAAGGCATCGAGACGCGCGTGACGAATCATCGTTCGTGGGCCGGGCGCGACTACAAGCGATCAAGCTACAGCGCGCGTTCGGATTCCAGCGAATGGCCGCAAGTCTGGGTGGTGAAAGCCGAGGATCAACCGAAAGCGCGGGCTCTGCTGCGCGAAGCCGGCATCGCGCCCGCGGTGCGGTTTTCCGACGAACTCGCCCGCTCGCGCGCGCCGCGCGCCGAACATGCCCGCAACGCGCTCGGAATGTACGTCCGGCTCGGATTGCTCGGCGCCATCGTCATTCTCATTCTGCTGCATGCGTTCAACGTCTTTTAAACGGCGTTTTCTTGGCGGGATTTCGCGGTAGACTTTGCGCATGAGGTCCGAGCTCGTCCGGCTGTTCCAGACGCTGCCGCACCCGTGCGGCTACTACGCCGATCGCACCGCGCAAAACCTGGTGATCGATCCGGCTTGCGAACACCTGCCAAATATTTACGAAGCCGCGCTGGCGAAAGGTTTTCGCCGCGCCGGTGGACACGTCTACCGTCCGCATTGCGGCGCGTGCCGCGCCTGCATCGCCGCGCGCATTCCGGTCGCCGATTTCATGCCCGACCGCAGCCAGCGCCGCTGCATGAAACGCAATGCCGATATCACCGTCGAGGTCGTCCGCGCCGAATTCCGTGACGAATATTTCGAGCTGTATCGCCGCTACCTCGATCAGCGCCATCACGAAGGCGGCATGGACAATCCGGATTTCGAAGACTTCGGACGTTTCCTTTACACCGCGTGGAGTCCGACGCGTTTCATCGAATTCCGACTCGATGGCCGTCTGGTCGGTATCGCGGTCACCGATTTCGCACAGGCTGGATTGTCGGCCGTTTACACGTTTTACGACGCCGGGCTGGCAAAGCGGAGTTTGGGTACTTATGCCATTCTGCAACAAGTGGAAATCGCTAAAAAACGCAATATTCCACATGTATACCTAGGCTTCTGGATCGAGAACCATCCGAAAATGGATTACAAGACAAGTTTTCGTCCGCTCGAGATACTCGGCAACGAGGGCTGGCAACGGTTGCCGACGAAGCCCTAAAGTTCGATCCGCAATTTTGCCGCCGCCAGCCGCGCTTTCTCGCGCGCCGCATCGATCGATTCGCCGCGCGCGAGCGTCACCGCCATGCGCCGTTTGCCTTTCACCTCGGGTTTACCGAACAGACGCAGCATGGTATCGGGCAATTCCAACGCGTCGGCAACGCCGTGGTAACGCGGCCGGTCACCCTGCCCGTCGGCGAGTACCGCGCACGATGCACTCGGTCCGAACTGGCGGATGACGGGGATCGGCAATCCGAGAATGGCGCGAACATGCAGCGCGAACTCGGACAGATCCTGCGATATCAGGGTCACCAGTCCGGTGTCGTGCGGACGCGGGCTCACTTCCGAGAAAATCACATCCTCGCCGCGGACGAACAACTCGACGCCGAACAGTCCGCTGCCGCCGAGAGCGCCGGTGATCGCGCGCGAGATTTCCTGCGCGCGTTGCAGCGCCGATTCGGACATCGGTTGCGGTTGCCACGATTCGCGATAGTCGCCGTCGATCTGCAGATGACCGATCGGCGCGCAGAAACTCGTGCCGCCGTGGTGACGAACGGTGAGCAGCGTGATTTCGTAATCGAACGCCACGAAACCTTCGACAATCACGCGCCCTTTGCCGGCGCGTCCGCCCTGTTGCGAATAATCCCAGGCGTGATCGATGTCCGCGTTGGATTTGATCGTGCTCTGCCCTTTTCCCGACGAACTCATGACCGGTTTTACGACGCAGGGAATGCCGACGGCCGCGATCGCCGCATCGAATTCCTCGCGCGTGTCGCAGAACCGGTAAGGCGACGTCGGCAGCTTCAATTCTTCGGCGGCAAGCCGGCGAATACCCTCGCGATCCATCGTCAACCGCGCGGCACGTGCGGTCGGGATGACACACAATCCTTCCTTCTCCAGCTCGATCAACGTCGGTGTGTGAATCGCCTCGATTTCGGGGACGACCAGATCGGGTTTTTCACTTTCGATCAGCGTGCGCAACGCGGCGCCATCGAGCATGTTGATCACATGGCTGCGATGCGCGACCTGCATCGCCGGCGCGTTCGCATAGCGATCGACCGCGATCACTTCGACCGCGAACCGCTGCGCTTCGATAGCCACTTCCTTGCCGAGTTCGCCCGAGCCGAGCAGCATCAGCCGGATGGCGGTGTCGGTGCTCGGCGTGCCGAATGGTTTCATGTATCCCCCCATAGCCAGGCCTATTTTAGCCCGGCTCAACGACGCTTCGGCTATGCTTGTGTGCGGTTTCCCGTATTCATTCGAGTTTCCCTATGCGCCTATTTCTCACGCTCGCGCTGTTGGCCGCGAGCGTCACCTCGTATGCCAAACCATCCGACGACACGTGGATGACCGTCCTGCTCGATGGCCGCAAGATCGGCAACATGCACATGACGCGTCGCGTGGAAGGCGACCGCGTGATTTCGTCGCAGGAACTCGTCGTCGAATTGTCGCGCACCGGCATCAAAGTCGGACTTTCCAGCCGCGAGACCGATGTCGAAACGCGCGATGGCAAACCGTTGAAGTTCGAGTCGCGCAGTTCGATTTCGGGTATCGAAAACGTCGTGACCGGCACCGTGCACGGCGACACGTGCGATGTGATCACCGACGTCGGTGGCAGCCAGCAGAAGCGCACGATCGACTGGCCGAAAGGCGCGTTGTTGTCGGAAGGTTTGCGTCTGGCCGAAAGCAAGACCGCGCTGAGACACGGCGAACGGTACTCGGAACTCGCGTTCCAGGCCGAAAGCGTGGACGCGGTGGAAGTCGTGACGACCGTCGGCGATTCCGAACGCGTCGATCTGCCCGATGGCGCGCGCAAGCTCGTTCGCGTGGAGCAACTCGTAAAAATGGCCGGCGCGCCCACGACCACCATTGCCTGGGTCGACAACGATCGGGACCCGCAAAAACTGACCATGCAACTCATGGGATACGAACTGACGATGCTGGCCTGCTCGCAGAAGTGCGCGCAGGCGCCGAATCAGTCGACCGACATTCTCACGCACGCGCTCGCGGCCTCGCCGGCCGGACTTACTGCGGACGATCTGCGTCATGGCGTGGTGATCCATGTCAGCCCGACGGAAAAATCCGCAGAACTTTCGTTCGCTTCGACGGACGAACAGCACGTTACGAAATCGGCCAGCGGTTTCGATCTGCGTATCGCGCCGCTCACGAGCGCGTCACCGCTCGACACCGAAAGCAAACCCGTCGCCGCCGATTCACAGCCGAACTCGTGGCTGCAAAGCGATGCGCCCGAAGTGCGCAAGCTGGCCCAAAAAGGCATCGGCGACGCGAAGCAGCCACTTGCGCAAATGCAGAATCTCGAAACGTTCGTGCGCGGATTCATCAGCAACAAAAACTTGAGCGTGGGTTATGCGTCGGCCCTGGAAGTCGCGAAGAATCCGGAAGGCGATTGCACCGAACACGCCGTGCTACTCGCAGCACTTGGTCGCTCGGTTGGCATTCCGACACGCGTCGTCGACGGTCTCGCCTACACGAACCATTACGCCGGCGTCGATCACGTGTTCGTACCGCACGCATGGGCACAAGCGTGGATCGACGGCAAATGGCAAAGTTTCGACGCCGCCCTGATGGGATTCGACGCCGGCCACATCGCCCTCTCCGTCGGCGACGGCGATCCTTGGCGTTTCTTCGCCGGCCTCGATTCCCTCGGCCGCATGAAAATCGATTCGATCGCTCCGCTGAAGCACGAGCCCGAAAAAACCATGCAATAATTGCGCTCTCCCCACGCGTCCACCGAAGCACGCATCCCGCGCCGGGAGCGCAGGTCTGCGACGGGCACCGCACGTGATCCTTCGCGGACGACATCCTCACGCGAATACCAACAGACTTTTTTTGGTGACTTTTTGCCGTCGAGCAAAAAGTTAGGCGCTGCTTGCAGCGGAAGCTTTTTTTCATCAAGAAACGAAGTCGCTGCCTTCCCGTTCTGCGTCAACGACGAACTCGATCAAACGCCGGTTGCCAACTTTCCCTTGGATAACGAGTTAAGAAACTCGCACAAGCATGACCAACGACCCACTTTACAATATGATATCGTTCTGATATCACTATCGCACACCGGCAATCGCCGACCCCAAAGCACGTGGAGATCGTCATGAACGAACGCATATACGCCGCGCCCTCCGGCATTCCGGCGCTGATCAGCTTTGTCGTCCTGCTGTTCGCCGACATAGCCTGGTTCGTCAACTCGGTGCAGAACCGCACCGTGTGGGCCATCGTGGTCGCGGTAATCCTGTTTGTCGCAGTGCTGATCGCACTCGGTGGCTTCTTCACCGTCGCGCCGAACGAGGGCAAGGTGTTGCAGTTCTTCGGACGCTACATCGGCACCGTGCGCGATTCCGGTCCGCGCTGGACGAATCCGTTTTACAGCAAACGTGGCGTGAGTTTGCGCGTGCGCAACTTCGAATCGAGCAAGCTCAAGGTGAACGATCTCGACGGCAATCCGATCGAGATCGCCGCGGTTGTCGTGTGGCAAGTCGTCGATACGGCGGAAGCGTTGTTTATGGTCAACGATTACGAGGATTTCGTGCACATCCAGAGCGAATCGGCGTTGCGGCAGATGGCGCAGAGTTATCCGTACGATTCGCACGACACAGGCGGCGTTTCGCTGCGCAGTCACGGCAAGGAAATCGCCGACCACTTGCAGAATGAAATCCAGGAGCGGCTCGCCAGCGCCGGCGTGAAAGTGGTCGAAGCACGCATCACGCATTTGGCCTTCGCGCCGGAAATCGCGCAAGCGATGCTGCAGCGTCAACAGGCCAGCGCGATCATTGCCGCACGCACGCGCATCGTCGAAGGCGCGGTGACGATGGTGGAGATGGCGCTCGAACAGCTCGCGGCGCGCAACGTCGTCAACCTCGACGAAGAACGCAAAGCGGCGATGGTGAGCAACTTGCTCGTGGTGTTATGCGGCGAACGCGGCACGCAACCGATCGTCAACACCGGCACGCTGTATACCGGTTGACGGCGGCGCCGAGATGGCTGCAGAGAAAAAAGCGTATCCGCTGCGCATCAGTGCCGAGGTGCTCGACGCGGTGCAGCGCTGGGCCGACGACGAACTGCGCAGCGTGAATTCGCAGATCGAATACGTACTGCGCGATGCTCTGCGCAAGGCCAGCCGCCTGCGCGAGCCCGATGCGAAGGATGCAAAATCACGCAAATGATTTCCAGCCTGTTCTTCGACAAAACGCCAGCGGACTTGCGGCTCGATGCGCCCGTCGATTCGACGGTGCACGTCCCGCTCAACTTGGGGCGCGCGCTGCTTCGCATGCTCTCGCTCATCATCATGGCCGGCGGCAGTCTCTATGCGATCGTCACTGTCGCGATTCATTTCAACGATCCTACCTTCCTCACGAAAATGGGCGACGCGAACACCGTGGTCGGCGATTCCGTGACCGCCGTGCGCATCCTGCAAATCGTGATCGCCGCCGCAACATTGCTGGTCGGCGTACTGGGAATTCTTCGCTCATTCGCGTTGATGCAATCGCGCGAGTCGGGACTCATGCTCGGTCCGCGAGGTATCACCATCGCCTGCGATCTGCGTAAAACGACGCCGCGATGGATCGGGTGGCGTTCGATCGCCTCGATCGATCAGATCAAGCGAGGTGTGCCTGCCGTCGTGCTGCGTCTTCGCCCGCCGGACGACGCCGCTGGCGATTACCGCTATTTCAAATTCTGGCCGGGTTCGCGTGTGATCATCCAAACGCGCGCGTTGCTGGTGAAACCTTCCGACCTGAAGATATTGATCGACCGTTATTTCACTCATTACGCCATTCCTCAATCTCCCTCCTCGAAGGAATCTTCATGATCGCCACCGTGGAAGTCATCGGCGCCACGCTGATGTTGCTCGCATCGCATTTCGCCTTCGCAGCCGATCCCGCCGAACGCAGCGCGCGGCTGGTGAAAGAAGCCAAGCAGCTAGTGACGGACATCGACCAAGGCCACTACGACAAAGTCGAGGCGCGCTTCGACAAAAACATGGCCGATGCATTGCCGATCGACAAATTCACAGCGACGTCGAAAGCGATTTCGCAACAAACCGGTGCGCTGAAATCGATCGGCGAAACGACGACATCGGAAAAAGACGGCTTCTTCATCGTTCTCATGCAATGCGAATTCACCAACGCGCCATTCGATGCGCAGGTGGTGTTCGACGGCGAGGAGAAAATCGCCGGGTTGCTGTACAAACCGCATCCGATTCCGACGACTTACGTTGCGCCGGATTACGTAAACCCGGCCGCTTTTGTCGAGCGCGAGATGACGATCGGTTCGGGAACCTTATCCGTGCCAGGCACGTTGACGCTGCCGAAAGACAAAGCCGCCGTACCGGCCATCGTGCTCGTTCAAGGTTCCGGACCACAGGATCGCGACGAAACGATCGGCCCCAATCGCGTGTTTCGCGACATCGCATGGGGACTCGCATCGAAAGGTGTCGCTGTGTTCCGTTTCGAGAAGCGCACACACGCGCATCCGGAAGCGTTCAAAGGTTCGTACACCATCGACGATGAGACGACGAACGATGCCGTTGCCGCCGCGCAAGCATTGCGCGACGTGAAGGAAATCGATTCGTCACGCATCTACATCGGCGGCCACAGTCAGGGCGCGATGATGGCGCCGCGCATCGCGCAACGCGATCCGAATTTGCGCGGGCTCGTGCTGCTGGCGGCGCCAGCGCGTCCGCTCGAAGACATCATCGTCGACCAGCAGACGTACTTGCTCGCCGATGCGTCCGGCACGGTCGATCATTCCGCAGAAGTCGCGCTCGACGGCGTGAAGCAGAAACGCGACGAAATCAAACATCTCGACGCGGCGAATCCGCCAAAAGAACCGCTGCTCATGGATGTGCCGGCGTCGTACTGGCTCGATTTGCGCGCGTATGATCCGGTCGCCGTCGCGGCGACGTTGAAGATGCCGATTCTCGTGCTGCAAGGTCTGCGCGATTTTCAGGTTACGGCGCCCGACTTCGCGCGCTGGAAGGATTTGTGCGCGAAAAAAGCCGACGTTCGATGTGAATCGTATCCGTCGCTCAATCACTTGTTCATCGCCGGCAGCGGGCGTTCGGTGCCGACTGAATACGGCACAGTCGGACATGTAGACGCGAACGTCGTCAGTGATATTGCCGCGTGGATCAATCACGTTAAGGCTGCGGGCTGAGCCGCGACATGTCGCAGCGAATACTCGCGGACGACCCGAAACCGCCGAATTCCACGCGCGCGGAAAACGTGTTGATCGAAGAAGCGTTCGCACTCGGCGTTCCGCGCGATCACGGACGGTCGCGACAGTTGCCGCGTGTGCGCGAAGCGCGATCGTTGCAGTTCATCGGTCTTGATACGCAGGGGCGTCCGCAATGGATGTCCCTTCGCGCCGCGCGCGCAGGGGCGCGCATGCGTGAGGCGGCGGCGCGCGACAACACGACGTTGCAGGTCGTGTCGGCATTTCGCAGTGTCGAATATCAATTGGGCATCATCCGCCGCAAAGTCGAACGCGGATTGTCGATGGCCGAGATCCTGCGCGTCAGTGCCGCGCCGGGATTCAGCGAGCATCATTCCGGACGCGCGTTCGATCTCACGACGCCGGGCTTCGCCGCGCTTGAAGAAGAATTCGAAACGTCAGCCGCGTTTGTTTGGCTTCGCGCGAATGCGGCGAGGTTCGGATTCCGCATGAGTTATCCACGCGGCAATCCACACGGGATTTCGTACGAACCCTGGCATTGGTGCTGGCACGCGCGGGACAAACGCGAAAAATGAAACGCGATTCCAGTCTGGTGGAATCGCGCGACGAGGATCCGGAG
>CAZZYA010000120.1:0-6011 GCA_964658115.1 uncultured Rudaea sp.
CGCTTGCGGCGGAAGCTCTGGCGAAAGTCTTAACTGTATCCACGCAACATACAACCCAAAAAAAACCGCCGCTTTTTCAAGCGGCGGCCTCTCTCGTTCTGAATCGATTAGTGGTTAGCGCATATATTCGAGATGATCGCGCCGAACCACCACGCGATCCCCCGGATGAAAACCCGGATTCTCATACTGCGTCACCGTGGCCATGCGGCCATCATCGAGTTCCACACGGAAGCGCCACGCATAACCCGATGCCGCCCGCGCATTATTTTCCTCGACATTGTTGCCGACGACTGCACCGCCCACCGCACCGGCGGCAGTGGCTGCGGCACGACCGCCGCCGCGACCGAACTGGTTGCCGATCACGCCACCGATAATGGCGCCGAGCACCGCGCCACCGCCGGAATTGCCTTGGCGCATTTCGACCTGGTCGACATCGCGCACCGTTCCGCAAGAATGACAGTAGCGGCCGGACGGGCCGTCGTTGTCGCTGCCTTCGTGATAGACGACGCGTTGACGCGGCGGCGGAGCCACGCAGCCTTCGAGACTGAATAGCGCGAGCAGCAGCATGACGATGGTGAAACGTTTGGTAAACATGGTCAGATCCTCTTCGATATTTTTTGACGATTACATCAACGCACGAGCACAGCGTCGGTTGTCAGAAATCTTACGCAAAACATGTGAACCGTAGCGAACTGGCGGTTGGGCGCGATCGCCGCGTCGGTTACGATGCGTAAAGGTTCGTCAGTGGGACAGGCATGAGTAGCGAAACGGATCATCGCGCGTTCAACGAACACATCCGCGAACTCGACCCGCAAGGTGCGGCTGACCTTCTGGAAAATCTTCCCGACCTCGAAATTGCGCAGACGTTGTCCGATCTCGGACCCGGCCATGCCATCGACATTCTGCAGAAGTTCGCGCCGGAACGCCGCGCGCAAATTGCCGCCGCGACCAAATTCGGCGAAGGCGAGCAATGGTTGAAGGATTGGCACTTCCCGGAGGGCAGCGTCGGCCGTCTGATGGAAGCCGCGCCCGCGATATTTTCGCCGCTGGCGTCGGTCGCCGACGTCGTGGAGGCGATGCGCGAACGCGTGAAGCGCCAGCTGATCACGTACATCTTCGCCGCCGACGCGGACGGCAAGCTCGTTGGCGTCGTCACGTTCCGCGAACTGCTCTACGCCCTGCCCGACCAGACGCTCGCCGACGTGATGGTGCGAAATCCGTTCTTCCTGCATCCGCAGACGAGTCTCGTCGATGCGATGCGCGAAGTGGTCACGCGGCATTTTCCGGTTTATCCGGTGTGCGACAGCAACGATCGCCTGATCGGTCTCGTGCGCGGCCAGGTGCTTTTCGAGCAGCAGGCGTTCGAAATCAGCGCGCAAGCCGGTACGCTGGTCGGCGTCGAAAAAGAAGAACGCACGGCGACGCCGTGGCAGCGCGCGTTTCGATTCCGGCATCCGTGGTTGCAATTGAATCTGCTCACCGCATTTGTCGCGGCGAGCGTGGTGGGCCTGTTTCAGGACACGGTCAATCAGATTGTGCTGCTCGCGGTTTTCTTACCGGTGTTGTCGGGCCAGTGCAGCAACACTGGCTGTCAGGCGCTGGCGGTGACGTTGCGCGGTCTGACGCTCAACGAGCTGCATGAAGGGGCCGGGAAGAAACTGATACTGAAGGAAGCGTTGCTCGGCGGACTCAACGGATTGTTCGTCGGTATCGTCGCGAGCGTCGCGATGTATGCGATGGCACGCTTCGAACATAACGTGCACGCAGGCAGACTTGCCGGCATCACGTTGGCAGCGATGACGTTGAGCAGCGTCGCCAGCGGCGTCGCCGGCGCGGCTGTGCCGCTCGGCATGAAACGGCTCGGTGCGGATCCAGCGATGGCGTCGAGTATTTTTCTCACCACGGCGACCGACGTGGTCAGCATGGGACTGTTTCTCGGCATGGCCACCTGGCTCGTGATCTGATGCAGGCGCTGATCGACAGCCATTCGCATTTCGACGTCGCCGAATTCGATGGCGATCGCAACGCCGCGCTGGCCCGCGCGCGCGAAGTGAACGTCGCGCGGCAGATCATCCCCGGCATTGCGCTCGGTGGTTTCGAGAAGCTGCGCGATATCTGCGCGTCGAGCAACGGACTGTACGCTGCGTATGGGTTGCATCCGCTGTTTCTCGCGCAACATAAACCCGAGCATTTGGACGAACTCGAAACATGGATCGAGCGCGAACATCCGGTTGCCGTCGGCGAATGCGGACTGGACTTCCACGTCGCGGATCTCGACGTCGACGAACAACGTCGCTATCTCGACCGGCAACTCGTCATCGCGCGCGAACGCGACCTTCCGGTCATCCTGCACGCGCGGCGGGCGTTCGACGATGTCGCTGCGGCGATCCGGCGCGTCGGTCATTTGCGTGGCGTCGTGCACAGTTTTTCAGGCAGCCAGCAACAGGCAAATCAATTGTGGAAACTGGGTTTCCACATAGGCATCGGCGGACCGGTGACTTACGAGCGCGCACACCGGTTGCGTACGATCGTGCGCGATATGCCGCTCGAATTCCTGCTGCTTGAAACGGATTCGCCCGACCAACCGTTATGCGGCCATCAGGGCCATCGCAATGAACCGGCGATGCTGGTCGAGGTGTGTCGAACCGTCGCCGAACTTCGTGGCGTCGACGCAGCCGAAATCGCACGCGCGACGACGCAAAACTGCGAGCGATTGTTCGCGCTGAGTTAGCGCGATTTGCGACCAAGCAAGCGTTCAATCGTACGCGCCGCTGCCACCATGCCGAATGTCGCCGTGACGTGCATCGCGGCTCCGAGGCCTCCGCTGCAATCGAGTTTGAGCCCGGTGTCGGCGTGTGGCGATCGCGTTTTGCAGACGGTGCCGTCGGCCTGCGGATAATTAGCGTTCTCGCGCGAGAACACGGCCTGCACACCAAAATACCGCTTCGGATTGCGCGTCCAGCCGTATTCGTCGCGCAGTCGACGGCGTACGAGGCCGAGCATGACGTCATGTTCGGTACGCGTCAGGTCGCGCGCGGTGATGAGCGTCGGATCGGCGCGTCCGCCGGCCGAACCGGAAATCACGATCGGGATTTTTCGGCGTTTGCAGAAAACGATCATCTCCACTTTCATGCGCACGGTGTCGCACGCGTCGATGACGGCGTCGAAGGGACTGCCGAGCACGACTTCGATGTTCATCACGCTGACGAACTTCTCGATCGTTTCGACGACGATGGTCGGACTGATCGCCCGCAGCCGTTCGGCGACTACGTCGACTTTCATTCGTCCGTACGCGCCTTTGAGCGCGTGCGACTGCCGATTGGTGTTGGAAACACAAACGTCATCGGCGTCGATCAGCGTGATCTTGCCGACGCCCGAGCGCGCGAGCGCCTCGGCGGCCCACGATCCGACACCACCAATGCCGACCACACCGACGTGGGTTTTCGCCAGGCGCGCCACCGCGCCGGCGCCGTACAGCCGGTCGATGCCGGCGAAGCGCAAATCCACGATTTCTCCAAGATGTTTCCCGCCGCGGCGGTCGTATACTTTAAACCGCCACCGTCCTCAAGAGTTAGCGTCGATGTCCGCGCCGAAGAATCTCCAGCCGACCGTGCCGGATCAGCCGACCGTGCTCGACATCGAAAGCGGCGTCGACGACGGCTCGCACACGCTCCCGCCGGGCCAGCGCGTCGGACCTTATCGCATCACGCGATTGCTCGGCGAAGGCGGCATGGGCGCGGTGTATCTGGCCGAGCAGCTCGAGCCGATCCAGCGTCCGGTGGCGCTCAAACTTATTCGCGCGCAGCTGCAAGGCGGATTGGCCGAAGCGTATTTCATGGTCGAACGCCAGGCGCTGGCGCGCATGGAGCATCCGGCGATCGCGAAAGTGTACGACGCGGGCACGACGCCGCAAGGACATCCGTTTTTCGCGATGGAATGGATCGACGGACCGCCGCTCGGCGCGTATTGGGCCACGCGTGGCGGCGACCGGCGGCAATTGCTGGAGCTGTTCATCCGCATCTGCATGGGCGTGCAGCATGCGCATCAGCGCGGTGTGATCCATCGCGATCTGAAACCGAGCAATGTGCTGATCGCCGACGTCGACGGCAAATCGAGTCCGAAAATCATCGATTTCGGAATTGCGATCGGCGCAAGCCAGACGACCGGCGGCGAATCGACATTGATGCAGACCGCCGGCACGCGCGGCTACATGAGTCCTGAGCAGTTGCGCGGCAAGATCAGCGAAATCGATGTGCGCACCGACATTTACGCGCTCGGTGTCATGCTGCTTGAACTGCTGATTCCAACGCAGACGATGGACGAGCTGGCGCAAGGCGGATTCGACAATCGTGATCTGCACGCGGCGCTGCTCGTCTCGCTCGGCGAAACGAATCCAGCGCGAGCAGAAATCGTGCGCGGCCTATCCGATATTCCGACCGAATTGCGCTGGGCGCTGGCGCGCGCGACCGATCCCGATCGCACGCGCCGATATGAATCCGCGCAAGCCTTCGCTGACGATCTGCGCCGCTATCTCGGTCGATATCCGCTGCGCGCGGTACCGAATCGGAATTCGTATCGGCTTGGTTGTTTCGTCGCGCGCAATCGCGGACCGATCCTCGCAGCAGCAATGATCGCCATCGCGCTCATCGCCGGCGCGACGGCGGCGGTTATCGGCATGGTCAACGCGCGCAACGCGGCCATTCGCGCCAACATCGAGGCGGAGAAAAGTCGGCAGACGTCCGAGTTCCTCGCCGATATTCTCAGCGGCGTGCGACCGGAAGAAGCGCGCGATCTGGATAAAACGCTGCTGCGCAAGATCCTCGACAACGCCGCGGCGCAAGCGCAGAAGAAACTGGCCGATCAACCTGAAACGTTGGCGCAGATCGAAGCTACGATCGGCAACAGTTATTACAGCATCAGCGATTACAAGCCATCGCTGCAGCACACCGAACACGCGCTCGATGTGGCCAAGGAAAAACTCGGTCACGACGCACTGGAAACCTTGCGCATCCAGCGTCAGTACGCGCAGGAACTGACCAACCTCGGCAAATTTCCGGAAGCCGATGCGGCGTACGCCGACAACGTTGCCACGCTCACGCGGGTTCGCGGCGCGGAGGAGAAAGACACGCTCAAATCGCGATCCGACCTGAGTGAATTACTGATATACGAAGGCAAGCTGGCCGATGCCGAGAAGAACGTGCTCGCCATCGAAGAACCCATCGCGCGTGAGTTCGGACCGACTAGCGACGAGGCTCTGAATATCGGCGTCATCCACGCCGAGGCGCTGGTTTATCTCGGCAGGTACGAAGAAGCGGAACCGATTTACCGCAAGCTGATCGCGAATCACGAAAAAGTATACGGTCCCGAACATCCTAAAACACTCGACGTGCTGAACCGGTTCGCGATCATGAATCTCGAAGCGAATCGGTTTGCCGAAGGCGAGAAGATTTTGTCCGGAATGTTGCCCATTTGCGAAAAAATCTACGGACCGAATCACGCGTTCACGGTGGAGATTGTGAGCAATCTGGCCGGCGCGCTGCGCCAGCAAGGCACGCCGGAAAAAATCGCCGCGTCAGGACCGTATTACGAGCGGGCGCTCGATGAAACGCGCAAACGCTATGGCGAAAAAAACCAAAACACGGTGATGGCCACACACAACTACGGCAATTATCTGCTCGATGTCGGCAAGACGGATGAAGCGATCGCGACGCAACGCCATGCGCTGGAATACGCGTTGCTTGTGTTTGGCGGGGATGCGAACGTGACAGGCGAAGTGCATTTCGGACTCGGCAAATCGCTATTGAAAGCGCATCAATATTCCGAAGCGGAAAAGGAACTGCTGGTCGCGATCGACGAGAAGGAAAAAGATTTCGGCAAGACTCACTGGCGCCTGCGTGAATACATCGCACCGCTTATCGAAACGTACCAGGCGATGGGCAAATCCGATCAGGCGGCACAATGGACGGCGCGTTTCGACGCGCTGCCGCCGAAGCCGGCAACGACGGCTTGAT
>CAZZYA010000120.1:6021-10686 GCA_964658115.1 uncultured Rudaea sp.
CTTTCGACCAAACGCAGTTTCGCCCGGCTTGTTTGGCGCGATAAAGCCGATCGTCGGCGTTGTTGAGAAGCTCCGCGCCGGTCTTGAGCTTCGTGGTCGTCTGCGCGACACCGATGCTGATCGTGATCGGCAGTTTCTGATCGCGTGTTTCGATCGGTTTTGATGCGATCGCATCACGCAGTTTCTCCGCGACGACGACTGCTTCTTCGAGACTTTTTCCGCCGAGCGCGAGCGCGAACTCCTCGCCACCGAGCCGGCCGAACGGCGCTTCGGCCGGCGCCTGCGTACGCATGATTTGCGCGGCGCTGGTCAACACCTGATCGCCGACGAGGTGACCGAAGCGATCGTTGATGTTTTTGAAATGATCCAGATCCATCATCAGCACGCTCACCGGCGCTTCCTTGGCGCGTTCTATTTCCTCGTCGAGCAACGTGTGGAAATGGCGGCGGTTGTAGAAACCGGTGAGGCTGTCGTAGATCGCAAGATCGATCAGTTCGTCGTGATATTTCGCTTCGAGGCTGTGTCCGGTGAAGAACTTGATGGCGTTGTTGCCGACGCTGATCTGGTCGCCGTCGTGCAGTTCTTCCCGCCGAACTGCTTTGCCGTTGAGATAAGTGCGATTGGTCGAGCCTAAATCTTCGATGAAATAGCGATCGCTGTCGCGCGAGATTTCGCAATGATGGCGCGACACGCTGGGATGCTGCAAAGAAAGCGCGCATTCGCTGGCGCGGCCGATCATGACGGGCTTATCGCCGAGTTCGATTTGCAGACCGAGCATCATGCCGCTGACGACGATCAGACGCGGCTTGAATTCGCCCTTGTCCGGCGACAACGATTCGGCAATCGTATTGCGGTCGGTTTTGGAATTGTGATCGTTGGTCGATGCCACGGCCCCTCTCCCCTTGCGACGATTGTACGCATGCGCGATGCCGACCCGAAAGGGTTTGGGCTATTCTTTGTGAATGCGATCTCTAATTTTGCTCGCGCTCGGCTTGGCGGTGGGCGTGCTAGCCGCCTCGAGCGTGCTCAATGCGGTGGCTCGGCGCGACGCGTACCCGGCCGGCCTGATGAATGTCATGCAGCACCACTATGCCGCGTTACGCGAAACGACGCGCAAAGGCCATTGCGATGGAGCGGCGGCGCAGGTGTCCGTTCTGAGTGCACTGAGTCGCGATATCGATTCGGCGATGTACCCGGACTCAACGCCCGACGAGCCGTTTCTCGAATACGAGCATCGGTTGAACGATGCGCTGAACGAAACGGCGGCAGCAGGACCGGAATGCAAGGCAGTTTCGCCGGCCGTCGAACGGATCGCGGCTGCTTGCGACGCGTGTCACCATCAATATCGCTGAGTGCGTTATCGATCGGGCAACGGAATGAATTCGGTTTCGCCGGCCACCGCGCCGAACTTGCCGTCGACCCAATCGCGCTTCGCGCGTTCGATGCGTTCGCGCGAACTCGATACGAAGTTCCACCATAGATGTCGTTCGCCATCGACGGGGTCACCGCCGAACAGCATCGCGCGTGCGCCGGCCGGCGCTTCGATTGTCACGTCGACGCCGGCAGGCAGCACGGCAAGCTTCTGTTCGGGCAACGCGACACCGTCGATGCGTAATTGGGCGTTGGGCGCATACACGCCGCGTTCGACGAACTCGGACGACAGCGTGATCGCACCATCGGTCAGGAAGTCGGCCGCCACGTAGAACATCCGCGAGAATGTGACGACAGGTGATCGCATGCCGAAGGCTTCGCCGGCAATGAGTCGAAGACGCACGCCGTCCTTTTCGATCTGCGGCAAGGTGTTCGACGGGTGATGATGGAAATTCGGATCGACTTCTTCGGCCGACGTCGGCAGCGCAATCCAGGTTTGGATGCCGTGCAATTCATGACCGGCCGCGCGTTCGACCGCCGGACTGCGCTCCGAATGCGCGATGCCACGTCCTGCGGTCATCCAGTTGACGTCGCCCGGCCGGATGGTTTGAGTTGTACCCAACGTGTCGCGATGTTCGATCGCGCCTTCGAAAAGGTACGTAACGGTGGCCAAGCCGATGTGCGGGTGCGGCCTGACATCGATGCCCTCGCCATTCGCGAAGCGGACCGGCCCCATGTGATCGAAGAACACGAACGGTCCGACATGTCGCGCATTCACGTGAGGTAGCGCGCGCCGGACGGTGAATCCGCCGCCCAGGTCGTGCACTTTCGGGTCGATGATTGCGATTGCACTCATGCTGTGCATGATAATCGGTTTTTTGCAGCGATTTTTGGAACGCTGCGTATCGTCGTTCGCTGTGGTGTTGGTCACGCGCGGCTCCATATAAGAGCCATTCCGAACTCTGGAGATTCGAATGCTTGCCACCGAAGCTGTCAACAACACCAACACTAACATCCAGCGTCAGGTCGCGCGTATCGTGCGTGGTCGTCCGACGTCCGATGGCGCCGGCGTGAAACTCACACGTGTGATCGGTCAGCCGTCGCTCGACATGCTTGATCCGTTTCTCATGCTCGACGAGTTTCGTTCCGATGCGGCGTCGGACTATATCGGCGGTTTTCCGCAGCATCCTCATCGTGGCTTTGAGACAGTGACGTACATGCTCGCCGGGCGTATGCGTCACGGCGACAACCAAGGCAACAGCGGTCTTCTCACACCAGGCAGCGTGCAGTGGATGACGGCCGGACGCGGCATCCTGCACTCAGAGATGCCCGAGCAGGAAAATGGGCTGATGTGGGGTTTCCAGTTGTGGGTGAATTTGCCTGCGTCGGACAAGATGACTGCGCCGCGCTATCAGGACATCGCTCCAGAAAGCATTCCTGAAGTCGTGCTGGCCGAAGGCGTGAAAGCGCGCGTCATCGCGGGCAGAATTGGCCATACCGAAGGACCCGTTGCCGGGATCGCCACGCAACCGACCTATCTAGATTTGCATCTTGATGCACACGCGGCGGCTGAGCTCGCCTTACCGTCAGGACATAATGCATTCGTATATGTCTACGAAGGCCAAGCCTTGATCGGCACGGGCGCGAATTCGCATTTGGTCCGAGGCGATCTGGGCGTATTGAGCGCAGGATCCACGCTGACATTGGCGTGCGGCGAAGCGCCGGCCAAGCTTCTCGTGGTCGCCGGCAAACCG
Organism: uncultured Rudaea sp.; assembly: GCA_964658115.1. Classification (GTDB taxonomy): domain Bacteria; phylum Pseudomonadota; class Gammaproteobacteria; order Xanthomonadales; family Rhodanobacteraceae; genus Rudaea. The sequence continues at coordinate 9,147 of CAZZYA010000120.1, forward strand.
CTGGACGAACCCGTCGCGAAATACGGACCGTTCGTGATGAACACGCAACAGCAGATCGTGCAGGCGGTCGAGGACTTCCGCGCCGGCAAGTTCTAGTGCCTCTTTAATACGCACAAACGCACACCGGCGACGAATCGCCGGTGTGCCAAGAATTTGCGTTAAAAAAGGGTGTTTAGGCGGGCGCCACTTCGTCCGCTTGCAGGCCTTTCTGGCCCTGCACGACGCGGAAGCTCACCTTCTGGCCTTCCTGCAACGTACGGAAGCCCGTACCCTGGATGGCGCGGAAATGCACGAACACATCGGGGCCGTTTTCACGACTAATGAACCCGAAACCCTTGCTGTCGTTGAACCACTTGACAGTTCCAACCTCACGATCCGACATAAAAACTCCACAGGACAAATCAGACAAGACGCGCCTTTTTGTTTAGACGGCCTACTTACTGGGTATGCACGGAAAGTGAGATGACCGGCGGCCCCTAAACGACGGCCCTGATGGTCATAGATCACGAACGGACGGCAGACACAGTGAACCCACTATAACTCAAAATTTACAAAAGTTCGACAATTCAACAGCCTTCGTTCGCCTATTTCGCCCGATGCATCGTAAGCCGCGCGGACGTGTCTAGGCGAGTTTTAGAAGGTTGGCCTAACTTATTGATTCAAGTATAAAAGTGAGCATTCTGACGTTAGGCGGTCGGAATGAAGTTGGAATACTCTTCCACCGTTTTCACCGTCTTGCCGTCGATCGTTATCGACTGTTCACGGCGTATCGGCATTTTGGAAGTGTCGTCGAGCCACAGCGTCGCATGCCCTACCGGCTGGTTCTCGATGCTGATGTCGAATGCGAGTCCCGTCTGACCTTTTTTCACCGCACTCGCGTAATGGAGATTGGCAACCGTGACCCACTCCAGAATGCCGCCCGCGTTATGTTCCGGCTGAGCGCCGTGAGACAACAGGAGCAGGTTGTGCCAGAGACCGACACGCGCAAATGCGACCTGCACCGCTTGTCGCATGCTCTTGCCGGGTTGAAGGCGCGTCTGCTGATCGGCTTTGCCGAGCATCGTCACGATGCCGTCGGTTCGGAATACGACGTCGTCCGACTTACCTTGCAACGTGCCTTTCGCGCGAATCACGACAATGCCGGCATTCGCCACACCGACATCCGCGGTGAGATCGCTGTCGACAGCGCCGGTGCTGACCACGTGCGCCCTCAGATCGAAGCGTCCAGCGCGCGCGAGCAGTGCTTCAAGATCGCGGAACCTTAGCTCGGCGGTCTGCGCGGCAGACAACGGTGCCGCGAAGGCGACCGAAAGTGCAACCGCAAGCGACACAATCCATTTATGCGCACGGGAGTGCGAAGCGTTTGTGACTGAGGGAATCGATGACATGCGTATTCCGAATTGACGGTCGCTAGCCCAGGTATTACGCTACGCGACCTTTTTGGGCGATTAGCTCAGCGGTAGAGCACTGCCTTCACACGGCAGGGGTCAGTGGTTCGATCCCACTATCGCCCACCAGATTTTTATCAGTGCCAGCAGCG
>CAZZYA010000121.1:0-4768 GCA_964658115.1 uncultured Rudaea sp.
AAGTATGTTTTTTGCGATATCAATGAATGCCGCACCGTATCAAGGCCCTGACCCCGTGCGCCTGCTTTTCCTGGATGGAAGTTCGTGCAAGGTTGCCGTGAGTCAGAAATTGCTCACGACCGATGCAGCAGACCTTGCAAGATTGGACGCGGACCGCACGAAGGCACTCACGGATTTAAAAGCGCAGGCACCGGCAGCTATCAAATCGGCGGGTGACTCCGCGGATCTGGGGAACGCGATCAAGTCGTTCTACGCCGCGGCGGTTGCGTACTGCGAGAATCCTTCCGACAGTGGAGCCGAAGAATACAGATCAACGAAAAGCGCGCTCGACATGAAATTGAGCTCGGCCGGACGCTGATCGCGAGTATCGCGGCGGATGCGGGAGTGCCTTTTTCAAAAAGTGACCAGAATGGCATACAAACCTTCGAACTATTCGTCCGTTGCGCCCTACCTGATCGTCGAGTGTGCGCAAGCCACGATCGATTTTTTGACGAAGGTTTTCGATGCGCAGCCACTTCGACTGATTCCTGGCGACGGTGGAAAATATAGGCACGCCGAAGTTCGCATCGATGACACGGTACTCATGCTGGCAGATAGCCTCGAAGGCTGGCCCGCATCGCCTGCACACGTACACGTTTACGTGCCGGATGTTGATAACACATATCGCATGGCGCTGGAGGCCGGCGCTGTAGTGTTGCAAGAGCCTGCGCAGCGCGACGATCCAGACAGGCGCTGCGGGTTCAAAGACGCCGGCGGCACGACGTGGTGGGTCGCGCAACAAACGGGATCGGAAGCTGCGCGCTAGTTTCGAAAAGCTGCCGGGCGCGTGTCCTCACTGCGTTCGCGATCGTTACTTCCTGTGACTCATTTGCCGGTTGCAATGTGAGATGATCGTTCGATGGCAGCGAAGCCATGATTGCAATTGGATATACAAATGAGCGCGGGCGAAATGGAACAAATTCAGCAACAAATTGTCGATTTACAGGCGAAGGTCGACGCACTGGAACGAACCGACAAGCATCCGGCCGACGTCGCGCGATTGAAGGACGAGCTTGCTCAAAAAGTGCGTCAGCTAAACGAACTGCGGCGACAGCCGCCCGCAAGCTAGCGTGCCAAGCCCTCGCTGGCCCACTTCGATCCTCGCGGCCGTGACGTGCACGCTGATCGACCAGCTCGTTGCATTAGAGGCCGCAACTGTGCCGCTCGCGATTAGGCCGCTCGCCGCAGTCGACGTGCAGGTATCGACCGAGCGCGCCATCACGCTTCATTGGAATCGAGACGACTTTGTCGAAACTGCGCGGCCCAGGCCCGCTTGTTTGACGCGGACATTTGTTTGACGCGTACTTCAGCGCTCAATGCCGCGCCTCGGTTTTCAAACGAAGCGAAGCCCAACAGACGAACGGGCGGATGCATACGTGTAAATCGCGCACCTTTTCCGGAAGCGTGCTGCTCGAAGCGGCGGGCGACGTCCGTGGTCGCGCCCGTGTATAGGCTGCCGTTGCGGCATTCGATGAGATAAACGAACCACGGTTGACTCATCCTGCCACGCTTCCTCGTGCGACTCAGTGGTTTAGGCTCGACAGCAGGTCAATTAACGAACAAGTCCAAAAACAACTATCCTGTGTTGCTATTCGACGCGCAGGATCGAAACCGCGCGTTTGCGGAAACCGCGTTGATTCGAGACATTAAACCATACCGGCAATTCACAACTGGGGTAATGCTTGGCGAGAATCGCATTCACACACAAGGAAGGAATTGAAATGAGCAACGACAGCCAGTCCAACACCAAGAATTTTTTGGCTTCACAGAAAGCAAGATTGTTGAAGCTTCGGAAAGAGCTTCAAGATTCACTTTCAGGAATCGCGGATGACGAGGGTCAACAAGAATTGATCAACTCCGAAGCGCGCGAGCGCGAAGACGATGCCCAAAAACTCGACGGGTTGGAGCGCGACGGCCTTCAGGAGAAACGGCAGGTAGCCCGTTTGGAAGCGATCAACCGTGCGATCGGAAAGATCGAAGACGGGACGTACGGCACTTCGATCGTGAGTGGAAAAAAGATTCCGATCGAACGTTTGGAAGCCGTTCCGGAAGCACTTTGGAACGTCGACGAAGAGCCACAGGCGAGCTAACTCGTTTCGCTTGCACGAACGTTGGGCATGACGGCGCGCCGTCGCGGACAGCGAGCGACGAGCCGAACCGTGGTGAAAGTGCGCCGAATCGACATCGCAATGCAAGCGACATCACGTACGATTTGCAACCGCGATAGTCGCATCTTTCAACGAAAGGCTCATTATGATTCGTAGAATTGTTCTCGCTGCCGCGCTGACGCTCGGATCGGCACCGCTGTACGCTACGACCTACACGCTGCAGCCGAACTACACGCAGGGCGTGTTTCGCTGGGATCACCTCGGTTTCTCAAGTCCTGCGGCGCAGTTCGGACAAGCGGAGGGTACGCTCGAGTTCGACGCGAAAAATCCGAGCCAAGCGTCGGTGAAGGTTACCATTCCGCTGACGAGCTTGAGCACAAGCGTGCCGGAATTGGACGAACATCTTCGATCGGCCGATTTCTTCGACGCTGCAAAATTTCCTACGGTGACGTTCGCGAGCACGAACGTCGAACGCGGTAGCGGATCGGGAAAACTCCGCGTGACGGGCGACTTGACCTTGCACGGCGCGACTAAATCCGTGACGCTCGATGTCGCCGTGGTCAAAACCGGAATGAATCCGCGACTGAATGTGCCGTGCGTGGGTTTCGACGCAACGGCGAAACTCAAACGCTCCGACTTCGGCCTTGGCAAATTCGTGCCGCTCGTAAGCGATGAAATACAAATTCATATCACGAGCGAAGTCGCGGAGGCGAAAGGTTATGGCGAGTACCTAAAATCGGAAGATGCCGCCGAGAAAGCAGCCGCGGAAAAGAAGAGCAGCAACCGCTAATGCGAATGAGCTCGGCTTCATCGCTTTTTCTAGCGAGAATTAATCGGAACAATCCGGCGTCGAGGGGCGTAACCCGCCGAAGCTAGTACCGTCGCGTCTGTGGGTTCCCAATTCGACAGCATGGCCGAAGTTCGCGGATTCGTTCGACGCGCGCCATCGCGCCCGATTAGACATGCGCCAATGGCGACCACAACGCAAGCGGCGATGCGATAAACGGTTAGCCGCTCGCCGAGGAAAAATCGACCGATCAAGGCGGCGAACACGACGCTCGTTTCACGCAGCGCGGATACCGGACCTAAGGGACCAAGCGACATGGCAAAAATAACGATGCCATAGGCGATCAAGGAAACGATTCCACCGCCTGCGACTTTCCAAGTTTCCGGGCCTCGCCGGAACAGCGTTTTCCAATCGCGGGTCGCGGCGTAGATGAGTGGCATCAGCACGCCGCACAACAAGAACATCCACGTCGTGTAACCCAGTGGTGTGGCGGACGAACGCACGCCGATTCCATCAACAACGCTGTACGCGCCAATGAAACAGCCGGTGCCCAACGCGTAGAAAAGATTATCGCGACCGACGCCGCGTCCTTGAAACGCCAGCGATATGATGCCTGCCGAAACGAGGACAACGCCGCTCAGACTAACGGCATCAAGTAGCTCGCCCGCGAAGATTGCGCCGCCGATACTGACCAGCAACGGTGCGGTTCCACGCGCTATTGGATAGGTCTGGCCCAAGTCACCGCTGCGGTAAGTGCGCACCAGAAACAGGTTGTAGCCAATATGGAGAACAGCCGAAAGAACCACGCAGAACCAACTTGCTCGCGCTGGCGGCTCAACGAAAATCACCATTATTCCGCAGACGACCGCGATCGCTACACACATCGTCGTCATCGACCAGAGCCGATCTGAGCCCGCGCGCAACAGGGCGTTCCAGCCCGCGTGCAGCAACGCGGCGAGCAGCACGAACAGTATAACTTCAAGCGACATTTATAGACGTCGTCATGCAACGATGTGATCACGCGATTCGGCCGAGTCATGCCGAGCGTCGTGGCTTAGAATCATTGTGTCATGTCGTCAAGGAGAATCGCCGTGGTACGTTCCGGACTTGTCGTCGCCCTAGTTTTTCTGTCTGCGATCGGCGCGGTGCAGGCGGAAGATCGCGACGCGGGTTACCTCTTTCCTGGCGCTAATCTCCACATCCAGACATGGTTGCCAAAGCAACCGCCAAGAAATTCTTTCGCTCAAGCCGCGGATGTCGAAGAAATCCTGGAAACGCGCGCATTGTTGACTACCGCGCGCGGTGACGCCGCGCGGGCGGACGATGCGTATCTACCGCGTGAAGTCGCTCCGCGATTCTCGGCAGTGCTCGGCGCCACGCTCGATGACAAATCAGCGCCGCACTTGATGCACCTGATGCAGCTCGTCACCAACGACGCACGCTGGCTGATGGAACCCATTAAGAAATCGGTTGATGAGGGTGGCCGGCAGCGTCCGTTTGTGGACTATCCGACGTTGCAAAAGTGTCCCATCGCCTACGCGACGTTGGCTCAGACCGGATCGTATCCATCCGGCCACGCTGCGCTGGGTTGGTTGTGGGGGTCGATCTTGGCGGAAATCGTTCCGGATCAGGCCGACGCGTTGTTGGCGCGCGGCATCGATTTCGGAGATAGCCGCGTCGTGTGCGGATTTCACTATCCATCCGACGTTATCGCCGGACGGCTTGCTGCCGCAGCGCTGCTTGACCGACTTCACACCAATAAGCGCTTCAATCACGACGTGGACGAAGTGCGGACAGAGGTCACGCGACTTTTGCGCAAACGCAACTAATCGAA
>CAZZYA010000121.1:4868-10666 GCA_964658115.1 uncultured Rudaea sp.
TTCCCGCGCCATTGGATGGCAGAAAACGGTTCGGGCTTTCGCCCGGCAAGCAAGTCGCGCTCGCGTTGTCGAGCCCTTCTTGATCATGCGAGAACGTGGCCGTCGTGTGGCCCGAATCGCGTGTAATTCTTACGACGAAAATGCTGTCGTAGTCATCTTCGCTCCACGCAGGCACGACGCTCGAATCGCCGCCGTTGTCGCGCATCAAGTCGACGACCAGTTCATCGAGCTCGGTATGTTCCCATGCGACGAATACGAGAGCGTTCGCCAACGATGGTTTGTCCAACTCCGTTTCCAGGTCGTCGATGTCGTCTTTGTCGTAGTTGAGGTCGATGGTTATGCCCGCAGCCACTGCCGTGGGTTCGATCGTCGCCATCGCGCGTAAATACCAATAATCCACGCCGTTATCGTCTTGATTCTTTACCGGCGCGGCAGCGAATGCGTAATTCGGATGGCCGTACCGAGGAATCAATACAAGCGGTAACGAGACGGCGCGATTCTGGCCTTGGCATGTCAGCTGGCCGTTTTCGCCATTCGCCGGTTTTTCTCCGTGACGAACGAACACAAGAGTTTCCGTCGTCGGGCTCGCACACCACGCCGAACCCGCGAGAAATGGAAGAAGAAGACAAGGCCACCGGATAAATGCGGATCGCGGAGTCATAAATTTTTTGTGCCGAACCAATCCAATAAATAGCCTTGCATAAGCCTCGTTATGACAGCCCAGTAGATTCCTGATTTGGCCCGCGACTTTCCCGCGATTCTCGGAGCCCAGGCTGAACCGTTTGGCGGTCGAAGATGACGCCGCCGTACTGCCTTTGTAGTGTGCGACGCAAAGCGACGTATATGGGCGACGTTCGAACTTCGGCTGCCTTGCAAAAAGAACAGGTGCAGCTTGTTGTTGCAATTAACCGTACATACGTGAGACTTGGCGCACCGGCTCACGAAGAGTTCGGCAAATCAATCACCACTGGAGGGAATCGAATGCAACCGAAGAGACTACTTGTGCTGTTTACTTTCGTGTCCGTGTTGGCTTTATCAGCGAGCGCTACCGCTGATCTGCCCGGACGTCATCCTGCTTATCTGCACGCGTTGAGCGACCTGCGTGCCGCACGCTGGATGCTCGAACACCGTCCTGGGGACGCGGCCGTCAGCTCTCACGAAGATGACGCGATCCACGAGATTGATCGGGCGATCGGAGAACTTCGCGCGGCGGCGATCGACGACGGAAAAAATGTGAATGATCATCCCGGCGTGGATCGTCCCAACGATCGCAGCGGTCGACTTCATAAAGCCGTCGAGTTATTGCGGAAAGTACACGCTGACACCGATCGTGAAGAAGATGATCCGCAAGCGCGTGGCTTGAAGCATCGTGCATTGGAGCACATCGACGGCGCACTGCACGCGACGGAAGCCGCCGTTAGGGACGTCGAACGAGGCCGCTGAAATTCTGTGGCCGGCGGACGTTGTCGCCGGCCCTTTTCTCGATCGCGCGCAGGCTAGCATCAACTATTCAACGCGGCGGTTGCCTTCGCGAAGTGCTAGCACGCAACGTGTTGCCGCCGGGATTTTTTTCGCCTCGTCGCAATCGGCGTTTGTCAGAAGACAAACATACCGATCGCCGCGCCGAACATGACGATCGTGGTTACCGTCACCACCGATCGACTTATGCCCGAACTCGGTTGACCGCGCATGATGGTTTTATCGTTGGACACCAGCAGCAAGGCGATGAGCAGAAACGGCGCGAGCACGCCGTTGACGATCGCCGACCAATACAGCGCTTTGATGGGATCGATACGAAGTAAATCCAGCACCGCACCGCCCACTGTCGCAATGATGAAAACGGCATAGAACGAGATCGCATCGTTAAACTTTTCGTCCAGGCCGTAGACCCAGTCGAAGGTTTCCGCAAACGCGTAAGCAGCAGAGCCGGCCAGCGTTGGAATGGCCAGTAATCCCGTACCGACGATTCCGATCGTGTAGAGGAAATAGGCGTAGTCACCGGCCAGTGGACGCAGCGCTTCAGCCGCTTCCTTTGTAGTCGCAATGGTGGTGATGCCGTGTGCGTGAAGCGTCAGTGCCGTTGTCAGGATAATGAAGAACATCACGACATTCGAGAAAAAAGTGCCGATGCCCACATCGAGGCGACGATCGGCGATTTCCCGCTTCGTCGCGCCATGGCGGCGGATGGTGATGCGTCGGCCCATCGCTTTTTCTTCTTCGACTTCCTGGCCTGCTTGCCAGAAGAAAAGATAGGGGCTGATCGTCGTGCCAAGAATTGCCACGAGCGCGCCCCACGCGCCGGGTTCTTTCGGCAAGCTCGGCCACACCGTGTCGAGTATCACGGAAGGCCAATGCGGATGAACCAGAAAGGCGGTGATGACATAAGCGAACAGCGCAACGGCCAGCCACTTCAATACATTCGCGATCTGGTGGTAACGCAATCGCACAGTGAGGGCGCAAATGCCCAGGCCAAAAACCCACACGTAAATGGAAGCCGAACCGGCGCCGAGCATTTGCGCGGCATCCGCCATGCCGGACAGGTCCGATGCAATGTTGATCGTGTTCGCGATCAACAGCGCGAGAGCGATCACCGCGACAATCCACCGCGGAAATTTCTGACGCAGCGCACCGGCCAGACCCACGCCGGTAACCATGCCGACACGCGCGCACATCATCTGCACGCAACCCATCAGCGGCCACGTGACCAGCGCCGACCATAAAAAGGACGTACCGTATTGCGCGCCGACGATGGAATACGTCGCCACCCCGGACGGATCGTCGTCGGCGGCACCGGTAGTCACGCCGGGACCCAGCGCATGCGTGGTCCGTTTTAGCCAACTTTCCCGAGGTATTTTGCCGCTCATGCGCGTCTCTTCGGAAAGGAACGGACTCGGACGGGGCTGAAGAAGACGCACCGCTGTCCGCGTTGTATCCCAACCTCGACGAAAATGAAAGCGAATGCCTGACAATGGGTTAGCGCGTAGCCGCCGACGTCGCCGTCGACAGGCTTCGTATTTACGACCCATCGACGCTCAAATCCAGTATCTTTGGCGGACACGCACTTTCGCGTGCAGCAAGCGAGAGAAGTAAATGGCAACGAAAAAACAGACATCCGGTGCGAAGAGTGGTGGCAGTAAACCGATCAAGGAAGCCTTGGGTAAGTCGGGCTTGGTCAATCACATCGTCGCTGAATCAGGCGTCGCTGCGAAGGACGTGCGCGCTGTGCTGGTGGCTCTCGAAGGCGCCGTGGCAGGCTCCGTCCACAAGAATGGCGTCGGCATATTCGTTCTTCCTGGGTTGCTGAAAATATCGGCTACCAAAGTTCCAGCAAAGCCAAAGCGCAAAGGTATCAATCCTTTCACGAAGGAAGAACAGTGGTTCGCCGCAAAGCCTGCGACGACGAAGCTCAAGGTTCGTCCGCTTAAGCGTCTGCGAGACGCCGCAGTCTGATCTTGACCTGTCCGTGCCCGTTGCTTTTGTCGAGCAGCGGGCACGGCGGTGCGCGCCGAGCGTTAAAAAGTCACATCTATAAAAGAAGTTGCCAGTAGCCGACATCGATCCAGCGGCCGAACTTGAAACCAACTTCTTTGAACTCGCCAATTTTCTGGAAGCCGAGGGATTCATGCAGCCGGACGCTCTGCACATTGGGCAATGACACACCGCCAATCACCGCGTGGAGTTCTCGCGATCGCAACTTGCCGATCAGTGCCGAGTAGAGTTGCGTTCCGATACCGCGACCTCTGCCGTCGGCGGCCACATACACCGAACTTTCCACCGTATGCCGGTAAGCGCTGCGCGCTTTCCAGGATCCCGCATACGCATAGCCGACGACCTTGCCGACCTCGCGCGCTACCAGCCAGGGCAGAGAACGGCCGCGCACTTCGTCGATACGTCGGCTCATTTCTTCGATCGTAACGGGCAGTTCTTCGAACGTCGCAATGTCGTTGATGACGTAGCCGTTATAAATAGCCGCGACATCCGCAACGTGGTCGGCAGCGACATGATCGATTTGACAGACGATGTTTGTCATAAATATTCCCGCAGTTCCCCGCTCGTCTTTTTTGCGTGCGGATACAGTTGACGAATTCGCGATTGCCGGAGGTACGAAACCTACGTTACACGTCGTAAGAAAGACATGCCACCCTGAAATCCTCGAGATAATTTTTGCGGCAGATGTTCGCTTTCTGGCTCCCGTGCGTCATTGACTAATCAATGTCGTCATGGCCGGGATTTCCGATGCGCAAATACTTGTGGAAGCTGATGGAGTCGATGTGTTTGCTGGTACCCAGCGTGTGCTTCGGCTACGACGGCGAATTCTTGACGTCATTCGCAACGACCGGCCATGAGCAGGTTGGATTTGCGCCCGACGCCGGTCATTCCATCGCCTATGCCTCCAGTTTTTTTGTGCCCGCCATCCAGAGTGACGGCAAAATTCTCATCGAGGGCGCTTTCAACAACGGAACCGACAGCGACTACGGTGTTCTGCGATTGAACACCGATGGCTCGCGCGATACGACATTCGGACCGCCCCCGGGCGGACAAGCCGTCGTTGCGTTCGATCTGGGTGGAAACAACAACGACGCGCCCAATGCCATCGTCGTCGACGATAGCGGCCGGATTATCGTGGCGGGCACCGTTGGCGGAGACGAGTCGACCACGGGCTCGGACTGCGGCGTCATTCGCCTGACCAGCGACGGTGCACTCGATACATCATTCAGCGGTGACGGCCGCGCAACGGTGGGATTCAACCTGGGTCCGGCCGGCCAACAAGACGATCAATGTATTCGCGTTCGGCTTCAAAACGACGGAAAGATTCTGTTAGCGGGTTCGGCGCAAATCGGCGTGACCCAAGATGGCCCGTTATTGCGAATGGCAGTCGCGCGATTGACGACATCGGGAACGCGCGATACATCGTTCAATGGCAACGGTTTGGTGACGATCGATTTCGGTGACGGGTCAACGCTCGATTCCGCTCTCAGCATCGTGCAGCAAAGCGATGGCGGTATTTTGGTGGTTGGCTACGTCGGCAATCTTGGGGCCTACCCGAGCCACGCCGTCGCACGTTTGACATCATCCGGCGCGCTGGACACGACGTTCGGCGACGGCGGCAAGCTCATCGTGAACACGGGCATCAATGGATACGCCGGTGCGGAAGGCGAATTGACCGACATCGCGACACTCGCGGACGACTCGTTCGTCGTCTCGGGCTCGGCATATTCGTCGACGACGTCGGTCAACGAAGACTATTTTTTCGCGAAGTTCAGCAAGCAGGGCGTGCTGGATACGACCTTCGGAACAAACGGGGTGGTGGTCGTTCCGTTCGATTTGGGCGGTGGCCTGAACGATTTGTTGTTCGCGCTTGCCGTGGACAGCCAAGGGCGCTTCATCGCCAATGGTTTTGTGCAGACTGGCGCGTCGACGTACGCGATGGGCGTGAGTCGATTGAGCGCGAACGGTCAACTGGATTCGACGTTTGGAAATTTAGGAACGGTGGCTGTCTCCAGCGGTTCGACGCAATATTCGGATTTCGGTTACGGCGTCGCGTTGACGTCAGCGGATACGATCGTGGTTACCTCGTTGGCGTATACCGACAAGAGCGGCGATACCGCTGAAGTGGGCGTCGCCGAATTAGTGGGCGACACGATTTTCTCGGAAGATTTCGAGAACCACTAGTCCGCAGATTGAAATAGGACGCGGGTAAGATCGCCCTGATTTTTTTGTCGCCTCTCATTGCGCATCGCCGTGCTGGGCAACTTCGCTGCCATCGATCCAACGTTCGCCGACGGTTTCACTGCTGC
>CAZZYA010000122.1:0-10660 GCA_964658115.1 uncultured Rudaea sp.
AGGATGGAAAGGTCACGATGCCGCATTGTGGAAAATGCAACACGACGAAGCGCAAACGCGTGCGACGACCGGATTGCAGCAATTGCGCTCCGTATTTTTCGGTTTCGATGAGGATGCGCGCGTACTGAACGAAGCGAAGGGCAATGCGCAGTTCGCGCAATTGTCGGGATTCATGCAGTTCGGCCGGCAATCGCTGGAACATCTGCATCGACCGCACGAACTCGAAAATCCGGGGCTCGTCATCTGCAATCCGCCGTACGGCGAACGCTTGAATGCTGATGACAACCTCGGCGATTTGTATCGACTGCTCGGCGACAAACTCAAATCCGAATTTCCGGGATGGCGCGCGAGCGTGATCACGTCGGACGATGCGCTCGGCCGTGCGATCGGGCTGCACGCGGACAGGAAATATAAACTGTTCAACGGCGCGCTCGAATGCACGCTGTTCAATTACGATCTCACGCCGCGCAGCGAACCGCGCGAAGTGAAACCACTGTCCGCCGGCGGTCAGATGGTGAAAAACCGCATCGACAAGAATTTTCGTCACCTGCACAAACGCGCGAAACGCGACGACATCGAATGCTGGCGCGTGTACGACGCCGATCTTCCCGAATACGCCGCCGCCATCGATATCTACGCCGACTGCTTGCATGTGCAGGAATATCAGGCGCCGTCTAGCATCGACGAAAACGTCGCCCGTACGCGCCTGCGCGAGCTCACGCGCGCCGCGGGCGAGGTTCTGGAAATTCCGCGCGAACGCATCGCAGTGAAAACGCGCAGTCGTGGAAAAGGCGGAGAAAAATACGGGCGCTTCGACGAGCGTCATGAATTCATGCAAGTGCACGAAGGCGGCCTGGCGTTCGAGGTGAATCTGTGGGATTACCTCGACACCGGTCTATTTCTCGATCATCGGCCGCTTCGTTCGCGGGTGCGATTGCTGGCGAAAGATAAACGTTTTCTCAATCTGTTCGCGTACACCGGCAGCGTCAGCGTTTACGCGGCGGCGGGCGGTGCGCGCGAAACAACCAGCGTGGACCTATCGGCGACCTATCTCGAATGGGCGTCGCGCAATCTCGCGCTCAACGGGTTCATGGACGAGCGACAGCACAAGCTCGTACGTGATGATGCGATGGCGTTCCTGCGCAATCGTTCCGCGATGTATGACTTGATCTTCGTTGATCCGCCGACCTTCTCGAATTCCAAACGCACCGACGACTTCGACGTTCAACGCGATCACGTCGCCTTGCTGAATCTGTGCGGCGAACGTCTGATGTCTGGCGGACTCATTTTGTTTTCCAATAATTTCCGTCGCTTCAAGCTCGTCGAAGCCGCGCTGGAAAAGTTCGCGATCAAGGAAATAACCCGCGAAACCATTCCGTTCGATTTCGAGCGAAACACGCGCATTCATCGTGTGTGGGAACTGCGTCATCGCTGACCTGTCGATCGCTTCACACTTCGCGTAGAAATCTGCTGAATCGACGCCAACCGCACTAAGAGACTTCAGTGGTTATTCATTGCGTTTGCCCGAGACTACATAGGCGACGAAAACAGTCGTAACTTGAATCTGGAGACGAACATGAAATCCACCATTCGCGGTCTTCGCTCGTTAGCTCTCGGCTTGTGCGTTGCCGCCGGTGCGTTGGCGGCACCGGCTGCGTTTGCTCGTGATCACGTCAGCGTCGGCATCGGACTGCCGGGCGTCAGCGTGGGTTACAACAGTGGCTGGCGCGGACACGGAAACTATTACGTCGGCGTAGGCGGTTATCGTCCGTATTACTACGGCGGATATTACGGCGGTTACTATCCGGGCTATTACGCGCCGGCGCCGGTGTATTACGGCCGTGCCGCATATGGCGCGTGCTACGCGCGTTCTTTCTACGACGCGCGCGGTTATTATCATCCGGGCTATCATTATTCCTGCTGATCGAACGTAACCGAAAGCGTCACGTGACACCAAGCCCCGCCGCGCTCCACGCCGGCGGGGCTTTTTGTTGCCTAGGCTTTTGTTGTGCGCGATCGCGGTTGGGCACTATCATGACGATCGAGTTTTCAAGGACTTGCGCATGCCGCCGCCCAACCGGCCTGAAGACCAGAAGCTTGCCGAATCGGATACCTGGACCTTCTTTCGTCAATGGCTGAAAAATCCATTGTCGATGGCGGCGCTATCGCCGTCGGGTCAGCAACTCACGCGTCAGATGATCGCCGAGTTGCCGCATGGCACGCGCCGCGTCGTCGAACTCGGCGGCGGCACCGGTGTGTTCACGCGCGCGTTGATCGCGCACGGCATCGTTCCCGATGAATTGCTCGTCCTTGAACTCAACGATGCGCTGTTCGAACATCTGCGCTCGCGTTTCCCTAACGCGCACGTGGTATGCGGTGACGCGCGCGAACTGAAACAGATTGCTATGGACGACGGGTTCCTCGGTCAGGGCATGGCCGACGTGGTGATCAGCGGTCTGGGATTGCTCTCGATGAGCCGGCCGATGCAAAGCGATATTCTTCGTTCCGCGTTCGACGTGCTGAAACCCGACGGCCGTCTCGTGCAGTTCACGTACGGTCCGAAATCGCCGGTGTCGCGCGAAATTCTTGCCGATCTCGAGTTGTCCGTGCGACGCGGCGGATTCGCCTGGTGGAATGTGCCGCCGGCGACGGTATACGTGTATACCCGCAACCGGTCGCGCGGAATTCACGCCGTTCGCACCAAAAAACAAAGTTGATCGACAGGTCCCGCACACGGCGCGACCATTGTTCGACGCTCGCCACTTCACTCAGCCAGCAAGGACATACCGATGAAAAAAGATTCCACGGAAATGGACAACGCGCGACGCCGCTTTTTCGGTATTGCGACAGGCGCGATCGGCGCTGCGGTCGTAGCGGTTCCGTTGTCGCGCATCGCGCGCGCAGATGATTTGCCGCATCTCGATCCCGCCGATCCAACCGCGCAAGCGCTCAAGTACACCGAAGATGCCACCAAAGCCGGACCGCCGCATCAGGATGGACAAGCCTGCGCCACCTGCAGCTTCTTTGGCGGCGGTTCGAGTTACGCACCGTGCCAGTTGTTCCCGGGTAAATCCGTGAACGCGAAGGGTTGGTGCGCCGGTTACGCTAAGAAAGCCTGATCGGAGAAACCGATCAACGCCGTTCGCGCGCGAGCACTTCGCGCAGAGCGGCGACGCTGTTGTTCTCCAGTGCGTAAGTGCGCACGTCATCGAAGGATGACGCCGCAAGCTTTGCCAGCACCGTTCCGGGCCGGACTTCCACGAAGTTCCGCACGCCGCGTTCGTACAGCGCCACCATGATCTCGTGCCAGCGCACAGGATGTGTCACGTTTTCCGCAAGATCGTCGATGACGCCACGCGCATCGGCAACCAACCGCGCCGTACGGTTCGACGCATACGGAATGCGCGGCGCACGCACCTCCACGTTTGCCAGTGCCGCGCGCATCCTGGGCACCACGCTTGCCATCAGCGGCGAATGCGACGGCACCGCGACGGCAAGGCGGACTGCGCGGTTCGCACCGTTTGCGCGCGCACGTTCGATCAGTGCATCCAGATCCGCATCCGCACCCGACACTGCGAACTGACGTTGCGCATTGCGATTGGTCAGATATAGTTTTGCGCCGTTATTACTGGCCTCATCGATCCAGGTTTGCAGCGTGCGTTCTGGAATGCCGACGAAGGCTGCCATGCCGAATCCGCGCGCCTGGGCGTCGGCCATTGCGCGGCCGCGCGCGTCGACGAGCGTGAGCGCGGTCGCGAAGTCGATCGAATCGGCCGCGACCGCCGCCGCGAACGCGCCGACCGAATGACCAGCGACGAAGTCGGCGCTGATGCCCGCGTCATCCAATGACCGCGCATCGGCGACGGCGGCGATGAGCAACGCCAGCTGCGTCGCTTCGGTGTGCGCCAATGCGTCTGTCGAGTCCAGGCTCGCAATATCGCGATCAAGCGCGCGCGCGGCTTCGTCGAGTGTGCGCGCTCCGATCGCGTCATCGCGAAGTCGCGCCAACATCTGCGGGCGCTGCGATCCCTGACCCGGAAACAGCAACGCGAGCGGACTCACCACGCGAACGCTCCGAGTTTCGGACCGTTCTTGGTTTTGATCAGAACGCGTTGCGGCGAGACCAGCCATTCGTCGAGCGCGGCGCAACCGCACGCGGCTTCGATGACGACGTCCACGCGCGGTCCGAGCACGGCGACTGCGTCGCGGAATGTTTGCAGATGATGCGTCTCATGATTCCGAGAGGGTCGCACGATCAGATCGAGATCGCTGTTTTCGGAAACGGTCGGCACCCCCGTGGCGAGTTCGAAGCCGACGCTGCCGCCCGGGCCCCACGCTAGCGACAGATTGGCTGCCGCGCGCGCGACATGATCCATCGCGCGGAAGATCGGCAGCATGTGACGCGGCGCAGTCCGCCATGAAGCCGACTGTGCCAACGCTTCCGGTGTGATCACTGCATCGACATCCGATGTACGAACGTGCGCCGCGAACCGTTGGTCGCGCGCGTGTCCGCGCACGCCGACCGGAATAGTTTCGCCGCGCAACGAATCGCGTCGAACGACCACGAAGTTTGCACGTTGCAACGATGCTGCGACCCACGTCGGCATATCGTCGCCAACGAGCGTAGCGCAGTCTTTCAGTCGCAGCAGATCATGCGGACGCATCCCACTGCGCCTCCAGTAGATCCCGAACGCGTCGCGACAGCGCACGCGATGATTTCGCCGCCTCGTTGTGGAGCCGGTCGTGCGGTGCGCGCGGATTCGCGCGCAGCGCTGCAATCGTGTTGTGCAGCAACCTGCCGATTCGATCGACATCGTCAGGCGTCGGTGCTTCCGCATTCTCCACGCGAACGACAGCGCTCAATGCGCCGAGGCTCGCGAACGAATGTACGTCGCGCGCGGTCGACGGCACGATTTTCGCGAGCGCCGCCACCTCTGCTTCACCGCGGCGCGTAACGCGCGCGACGGACGCCTGCGACATCACATGAAATTCCAGCGCGCGGTCGTCAAGCGCGACGATCGCGCCGGCTTGCAATCCGTGCGCGAGGAACGCGCCGGAAATCGCCTTGCCGACGACGAGCGCGATCACCGGATGCCCGCCGAGTCGCGCCGTCGCATACGCATCCGCCGCAGCGGCCAATGATTCGTGCAGCGCGAGCACTTCTTCGTGATAACCGAACGATTGTCCGGGCACGTCGACGATAAGAACAATGGCGCGCTTGGTCGAATCGCGATCTTCCGCGACCGCTGCATGAATCGTTTCGGCAATATCCCAGCCTTCCTCGATGCCGACCTGCCCGGCACGCGCGCGTGGAAAGCGCGCTGCCGCATTCGGAACCACGGCAACGAATCGCGCACGCTCGCCGCGCACGTTTCCATCGGCTGTTTGCACGGACGTCCGCGCGCGAAGCGGCGAGCCGGACAATGCCTCGAACCATCGAGCACCACGGCTCATGCTTCGGCCCCGATTCGATACGCCGCAATGCGCGATTTGGCGCGTACGATGGCGCTGCTGCGAAATTTACCGTCCGGATTTTCGAATGCGTGCCGCACTGCGGCCGCGATCGCATCCACATCGTCGTCGACCAATACGTCGATGCCGTCGTGCTCGCGTCTTGCGCGACATCCGATCGTCGCCCACACGCGCGGGCGATCTTTCGCATCGAATTCGGCGATGCCGGCTTCCTGTTCGATGACTTCCGGACCGTTGAGACCGAGCCGTCCGATTTTCGATCCGATCAGTACGCTGCACAACGCCGCGGCGATGCCCATGCCGCCGAAACAGCCGATGCGACCGGCGATGACGCCGACGACAGGCACGTAATCGCGGAGCGCCACGATCGCCGCATGGATTTCGCTGATGGCGAGGATGCCGAGATTGGCTTCCTGCAACCGAATGCCGCCCGTGTCGAGCAACAGCACGGGACGCACGATCCGGCCGCGCTTCGCGTCGCGCAGCGCGAGTTCGAGCGAGCCGGCGATCTTCGCGCCATTCACCTCGCCGATCGAGCCGCCTTGATAATTACCCTCGATGCCGAGCACGACGGCTTCGGCGCCATTGATTTTTCCACGCGCGACGACGAGCCCATCGTCGCTTTGCGGCACGATGCCTTGCGGCGGCAAATGCGGCGACTCGATGTGCTGGAACGGATCGAGCAGTTCGCGGAACGTACCGGTGTCGAGCAGCGCGCGCGCGCGGCCGCGCGCGTCGAGTTCGGAATAACTTTCTTTCACTGGAACGCTTCCTCGACGGCTTGCTCCAGACGCAACAGCACGGTCGGGGGCGCCGCGCCGAAGTCGTTGATAGCGATGGCCACGGCGACATCGTGACGCGCGAAAAAGCGTTCGATCACATCGTTCCAGCGCGCCCGGAAACCATCCGCGCTGGTGCGCACGGTGACGCGCGAGCGCGGATCGCTCGATGGTTCGAGCAGCACTTCGAGATTTCCCGAAGCGACCACGCCGACATGCACGCGCCGCGTCGGTTTGTTCGCGCCGGCGGCGCGGTCGAATTCGAACGTTTCCATCAGTGATTCTCCGCAACGAAGCGATCCAGCAGCAACGTGGCCGCGAGGAGATCCGCGCTGCCTCCCGGCGATGCGCCGAGTTCGACGAGACGACGGTCGAGCGCTTGCAATGCCGCGTTGCCGTCAGGCGTGCCGACGCCAGACTCCAGCACGCACTTCGCGCCGTCGCGGGCGGCCTGCAATGCCGTTTCGCCGCCGCGATACAGCAGGCAGGTATCGTCGACGTGCGTCATCAACGACAGCAGTGTTTCGATTTGCGCATGCCGTTCGTCCAGACCGCGCGCACGCGATGCGCGCAACGCGGGCAAGCCCAGCGCGCGCAAGTGAGGAAAACCATCTTCGGCCTCGCCGCGCGCTCCGCGTGTGCCGAAGCGTTGCCGCATCGCAATGCCGTGGGAAATTCCGAGCGGAGCATCATGCGGCAATCGGGCGATGCGGCCGGCGTAATCGCACAAATCATCGGCGCACGTCGTTTCGCCGAGCGCCGAGCGCGCCGCGCAGAGCAGACCCAGCGACCAGATCGCGCCGCGATGCGTGTTCACGCCAGCGGTCGCGGCGAGCATGTCGCGTTCGCCATCGAGACCGATCTCGGCGAGCCGTCGACGTAGCTTCGCGCCGAGCTGCAGCGTTGTCGCGCAACGCGCGATTTTCTCGAACGTCGGGCGCAACGTGAGCGCCGAGCGCAGCAGCATCGGCAAATCCATGTCGCTGTGCGCGCCGCTGCCGCGCCGGTCGACGAGCCCCGGTTTCGGTGTCAGCAGCGCTTCCTCGCACAGGGCACGCACGGCGGCGTCGGCGATGTGGCGGGCGGTCCAGTCACGTTTCGTCGGCGCCAGCGGTGCGGTGCGCAGCATGTTCATCACCAGCTCCGGAAACGCGCGGGCGGTTCGTAAAGGCCTTCCGACCATTCGACGATTTCACTCATGTTGTGCGCGGCCAGCAGCGAACGGCGGGCATCGCTGCGGCGCACGCCCAAGTCTTCCGGAAACGCAACAATGCCGCGTTTGCGCAATTGTGTACTTTTATCCACCGAACTCTCCATGCCGAGCGGCGTGACGCCCGCCACGGCTGCGAGCGCGGCGCGGCGTTCGTCGGCATCGCATGCGAGATACAGATAAGCGACGCCTTCTTCGGTGACGACGTGGGTGACATCGTCGCCATAGATCATCACCGGCGGCAGCGGCAAGCCGGCTTGCTTGCCGACTTCGACGGCATCGAGCGTCTCCACGAACGTCGGCGCCATGCCGTCGCGGAAACTCTGCACGAGCTGCACGACGAGTTTGCGGCCGCGCGCGTCGGAGCCCGCTTCGCCTCGCATTTCCAGCCACGGCCGGCTTGCGTGGCGGCGGCCGTGCGGATCGCTGCCCATGTTCGGCGCGCCGCCGAAACCGGCGATGCGTCCGCGCGTGGCAGTGGAGGAGTTGGCTTGCGCGTCCATCTGCAAGGTCGAGCCGATGAAAAGATCGGTCGCATATAAGCCGGCCATCTGACTGTAGGTGCGATTGCTGCGTAGCGAGCCGTCCGGCCCGGTGAAGAAAACATCGGGACGCGCGGCGACGTAGCGTTCCATGCCGACTTCGCCGCCGAAGCAGTGCACGCTTTGCACCCAGCCCGATTCGATGGCGGGGATCAGCGTCGGATGCGGATTCAGCGCCCAGTGCGTGCAGATTTTCCCGCGCAGGCCGAGCGACTCGCCGTACGTCGGCAGCAGCAGTTCGATCGCCGCGGTGTCGAAACCGATGCCGTGATTGAGACGCTTCACGCCATGTTTTTCGTAGACGCCGCGAATGGCGAGCATAGCCATCAGGATTTGCACGTCGGTGATCAGCGCCGGATCGCGCGTGAATAGTGGTTCGATGACGTAGGGTTTATCGGCGACGACGACGAAATCGATCCATGAGCCCGGGATGTCGACGCGCGGCAGTTTTTCGACGAGCGAATTGACCTGAGCGATGACGATGCCGTCGCGAAAAGCGGCCGCCTCGCAGATGAGCGGCGTCTCTTCGGTATTGGCGCCGGTATACAAATTACCGTCGGCGTCCGCCGAATCGGCGGCGACGAGCGCGATGTCGGGCGTGAGATCGACGAAATAGCGCGCAAACAGTTCGAGGTAGGTGTGTATCGCACCGATGGTCACGCGCCGGTCTTCGACCATCTGTGCGAGGCGCAGGCTTTGCGGTCCGGAAAACGAAAAGTCGACGCGGCTCGCAATGCCGCGCTCGAACAGGTCCATGTGTTCGGGACGGCCAAGTACGGAAAGCAGCAGATGAATGTCGTGAACGCGTGCGGGATCGAGCGCGGCAAGCGTGCGCGACAGGAAATCCGCCTGTTTCTGATTGTTGCCTTCGAGGCAGACGCGATCGCCGGGTTCGATCAGCGCGTGCAGCGCGTCGGCCATTCGCGCGGTGTCGATGATGCGATCGTTGGCGAACGCGGCGACACGTTGCAGACGGTTGCGCTTGCGTACGCGGCGGGTCGTCCAGCGGTCGGCGGCGGCTTGCATGTTCTCAGCGGTGTTTACGCAGAGCTTTGATCGGACGCGCGGCGCGCCATTCGTCCAGATGCCGCGCGAGGAGTTCGCCGGTGCCGAACAGGTGCTGCGACATGATCGTCGTCGCGCGACGCACGTCACGTTTCTCGCAGGCTTCGAGTAGCGCGAGATGTTCGCGGTCGGACTCGTGCTTGAGTTTCGGCTGCAGATATTTGAGACGCAGGTAGCGTTCGCTGCGCCGATGCAAATGTTCGATTTCGGTCAGGGTGTGCGGGCGCGGGGCGGGCGCGAGCAGGGCCAGGTGGAATTCTTCGTTGCGGCGCATGTACTGATTGGCGTCGCGTTCGCGCGCTGCGGCGAGCAACATCGCGCGCGCGGATTTCAATGAAAGGGCATCGTGCGCGGGAAGCGCCATGCGCAGAAGATGGCATTCGAGCACCGCGCGCATCTCGTAAATTTCGCGCGCTTCGTTGGCGTCGAGTTGGCTTACCGTCGCGCCACGATTTTGCGCGATCTGCACCCAGCCTTCGCTTTCGAGTTGTCGCAGCGCTTCGCGTACCGGAATGTGACTGACGTTGAACCGTCGCGCGAGCGTTTCCTGGCGCAACGCGGATCCGGGCGACAGCCGGCCTTCGACGATAGCCGCGCGCAGTTCGTCGGAGATGGCCTGCGTGGCGCTGATGCGCTGCGGCAAGGGATTCGTCGAACGCCGGATATACTCACTCATGTATATATGATATACAAAATGCAGTAACGAAAAGAACGGCTACGCCGCGATAGACGGCGGCCGCGGACCGCGAGGTCCCCACACGGGAGTGTCATCGTATGAACGCAACGGCTGTGGCCGCGCCTTCGCGCACGCCATTGAACAAGGCGCAGATCGTCGGTTTCTGGTCGGCGTGGGCAGGCTGGACGCTCGACGGCATGGATTCATTTATTTACGCGCTGGTGCTCGCGCCCGCGCTGACGGAGTTGTTGCCGAAATCGGGTATCGAAGCGACGCCGGCGAACGTCGGTTTCGCCGGGTCGGTGCTGTTCGCGCTGTTCCTGGTCGGGTGGGGCATTTCGTTTGTGTGGGGCCCGCTCGCCGACAAGCTTGGCCGCACGCGTGTGCTGGCGGGCACCATCTTCATGTACGCGATCTTCACCGGCGCGGCGGCGTTCGCGCCGAATGTATACTTGTTAGCATTGTTCCGTTTGCTGGCCGGCGTTGGCATCGGCGGCGAGTGGGCGCTGGCGGGAACTTATGTCGCCGAATCATGGCCGGAAGACCGGCGCAAGATGGGCGCGGGCTATCTTCAAACCGGCTACTACGCCGGATTCTTCCTCGCCGCGGCACTGAACTTCACCATCGGTGCGTATTACGGCTGGCGCGCGATGTTCGACCTCGCCCCCGGCCCGGGCACGGAGCCGATCACGATGCGGCTGTTCCTGCGCGCGAACGGCCTGCCGTTGACGGAGACGTGGCTGTACGAGTGGGATCCGCCGGCGGGTTGAAGCCGCCGACGGCATCGTGCGTACCGCTCAGAGTTCGAACCGCCCCGCGGCCGCGCCGGCGCGATGCGCGTATTGCCGTCTTTCTCCAATCGGGCCAATATCAGTTCGGCGCCCGCCTCGCTGTCCAGACTGTGTCGCCAGGCGCG
>CAZZYA010000123.1:0-10574 GCA_964658115.1 uncultured Rudaea sp.
TTTTGCCGTTGAGCAAAAAGTTACCCGCTGCTTGCAGCGGAAGCTCTGCTCGAAAAAAATTCCAAAAGAAAACATCGCATCAAATCATAGGTAACTTAAGCCCCCGCTCCCTCGCACACCGAATCGCCTCGTCATACCCAGCATCCGCATGCCGCATAACACCCGTACCGGGATCATTCCAAAGCACCCGTGCAATCCGCTTATCAGCGGCCTCAGACCCATCGCACACAATCACCACGCCCGCATGTTGCGAATAACCCATCCCCACGCCACCACCGTGGTGGAAACTGACCCACGTCGCACCGCCAGCGGTATTCAACAGCGCATTCAGCAGCGGCCAATCCGAAACGGCATCGCTGCCGTCGCGCATCGCTTCGGTTTCGCGATTGGGCGACGCGACGCTTCCTGAATCCAGATGATCGCGACCTATCACGATCGGCGCTTTCACTTCGCCGTTGCGCACCATCTCGTTGAACGCGAGACCAAGCTTGTCGCGCTGGCCCAATCCGACCCAGCAGATTCGCGCCGGCAATCCCTGAAAGCTGATGCGCTTCCCGGCCATGTCGAGCCAGTTGTGCAAATGCGGATCATCGGGAATCAGTTCCTTCACTTTCGCATCGGTCTTGCGGATATCGTCCGGGTCGCCGGACAGCGCGACCCAACGGAACGGGCCGATGCCGCGGCAAAAAAGCGGCCGCACATATGCCGGCACGAAACCGGGAAAATCGAACGCGTTCGCACAGCCTTCGTCTTTCGCCATCTGACGGATGTTGTTGCCGTAGTCGAACGTCGGCACGCCCATTTTCTGGAATGCGAGCATGGCTTCTACGTGCACGCGCATCGATTTTTTCGCCGCGTCGCGGGTGCCGTTCGGATCGCTCGTGCGCCGTTCGAACCACTGCTCGACCGTCCATCCCATCGGCAAGTAACCGTTGACGGGATCGTGCGCGCTGGTTTGATCGGTCACCGCATCGGGCTTGACGCCTCGCTTGACCATCGCGGGCAAAATCTCCGCTGCATTGCCCAGCAGCGCGATCGACAAGGCCTTGCCTTCATTTGTATACTTTTTCAGGCGCGCGAGCGCGTCGTCGAGATCGCTCGCTTGTTCGTCGACGTATTTCGTGCGCAGGCGCATGTCGATCCGACTTTGCTGGCATTCGATCGTGAGCGAGCACGCGCCCGCCAGACTCGCCGCAAGAGGTTGCGCGCCGCCCATGCCGCCGAGCCCAGCGGTGAGAATCCATTTTCCCTTGAGACTGCCGGCGTAATGCTGTCGGCCCATTTCGACGAAGGTTTCGTACGTGCCCTGCACGATGCCCTGCGAACCGATGTAAATCCACGAGCCAGCGGTCATCTGGCCGTACATCATCAAGCCTTTTTTATCGAGTTCGTTGAAATGTTCCCACGTCGACCAATGCGGAACGAGGTTCGAGTTGGCAAGCAGCACGCGCGGCGCGTCCGCGTGCGTCTTAAAAATGCCGACCGGTTTGCCCGACTGGATAAGTAATGTCTCGTCGTCGTTGAGTTCGCGCAGCGAATTCAGGATCGCATCGAAACATTCCCAGTTGCGCGCCGCGCGACCGATGCCGCCGTAGACGACCAGCTCACTCGGTTTCTCGGCGACGTCCGGATCGAGGTTGTTCTGGATCATGCGGAGCGCCGCTTCCGTCAGCCAGCTCTTGCAGGAAAGTTGCGTGCCGCGCGGTGCGCGCACGACGCGCGCTGTGTCGATTCGGTTGGGAGCGTTCATGAGCCGTCGCCGGTAAGAAGGCCGCGATTATCGGTCGAATTGATGCGCACGGCCAATCTCATGCACTCCACTTGCGACGCACTGGCACGAAGGTTATTGTACGAAGGGCGCCGTATATGGCGTCATGGGGTTTACGCTGTCGAACGGAGAAGATGATGAAATTCAAATTCGCGTATATGGGGTTTGTCGTGGGCTTGGGCATGTGTGCATCGGCGATGGCGGAAGAAACGACGCCGAAGCTCGATCTCACCAAGCAAACCGCCGAAACGTTTCAGGTTCAGGAAAACCAGGTTCGGCAAGACATGCAGAAGGGTGGGCGCTTCGAATACATCACGCAGGACGATCGCATCATCGTCGAGAACGGTTTGACGTTCATGCATGATCTGATCGCAAAAAGCGGTTCGGTGGCGGCGATGAAGGACGATGACCGTTTACTCCTGTTCAATCGACAGGAACGCGTCAACACGTTGCTGACCAAGAACGACAGTCTGCGCGTCGTCTGCGTGAAAGGCCTGCAGACGGGGACGATGTTCAAGTCGACGACGTGCCACACGGTCGCCGAACTGGAGCGAATCAAGCGCGATTCGGACGATACGCTCGAGCGGACACACCTCAACCAGACGGCTTACCACGGCAACGGCGGACCCTCCGCGCACTGATATCAGAGCAGATCCCGCGCCACACGAAAGCCGACGCGCGCACTGCGCGTGTCGGCAGGCGCGGCGAGCCGATACGAAGAACGCGCCTGATCCGGCGCACTGCCCCACGAACCGCCGCGAATCACATGCGCGGCGCATCCCGGATTTACCCAGGAGTGACTGTTCGACGGCGCGCGCGTGTAGTTGTCGTGCCAGCAGTCTTCCGTCCATTCGGAAACGTTGCCATCCATGTCGCGCAGTCCGAACGCATCGAGCGGGAATTTCCCGATCGGCGCCGGGCCCCAATATCCGTCGTCATATTTCGTGAACGCCTTGGCCCACGCGCGTCTGAAATGCGGTGAACGGTCGATGTCACCGGTGAGGTTTTCCATCGGTTTGGTCGGATTGCCCTCGCCCCACGGATAACGCGTGGTCGATCCGGCGCGCAAGGCGTATTCGAATTCCGCTTCGCTCGGCAGCCGGTACGGTTTGCCGGTGCGTGCGGCGAGCCACTTCGTATACGCAACCGCATCGTTCCACGAAACGTGGATTGCCGGCAGATCGTCCGTCGCGCGAACGCCGAGATAATCGTCGCGCCAGGTCACACCGCGACGTTCGATCAAGCGGCCGGATTCCTCGTCATAGATGGTCGAGGTGCCGATCCGTTCTGCGTCCGACGCATAGCTCGTGTCGGCGACGAACGCGCCGAATTCGCCGACGCTGATCTCGTCGCGCCCGAGCGCAAATCCGGATTCGATCTTCACTTCGCGTTGCGGTTGTTCGGTCGGACGATGTTCGGTGTCGGTATCGGGCGAGCCCATCACGAACGAACCGGTCGGCACGACGACCAGTTGCGGCGCTTCGCCGTGACGATCGAGGAATTTATCCGTAACAACCTGCCCCGGCGCGAAACTCGCGTACAGACGGGCGTTGCGCAATTTTTTGTTGAACTCATCGATGCCGGGTAAGTCGGGCGTCAGGCTGAGCGCTTTTTGGGCCAGCGTTTCGGCGAGATTCGCATCGCCCGCATCGAGCGCGGAATTGGCCTGCGCCATCGTGTTCGCCGCACGTTGCCGGCGGATGCCTTCGATGCGCGTACGCGTGTCGAGCAGATTTTGTGAGCCTGGCCGCACGGCGGCGGCCTGGTCGAGAATTTTATCGGCGCCCGCGTAATCGTCCTGCGCGGCCGCCGCGAGTGCGCGATCGAGAAAGTCACGTTCGATCTGTACCAAACCCTGATCCGCCAGTTTGTTGGTCGGATCGAGCGCCAATACTTGGCGATACACGGCCAGCGCGTTGTCGTCGGCCGGCTCGATGGCGCGACCCTGTTGCATCAAATCCGCCGCATGCGTCAGCAGTGGCGCGGCTTGACGAAGCGTCTTCAGCCGCAGTGCAAGCTGCGTGTAGTCGTCACCCGTTTTCGAGACGCTGCCGATCACCTCGATCAGCCTGGCGGTTGTTTTCTCGTCGCCTTTGTCGAGTGCGTCGTTGGCTTGCTGCAAAAGGGATTTGTGTACTTTTTCGACACCGGCCGTGGCAGCGGCATTATTGGAGTCGTCGGCTAGCACTTTGCGATACAGCGCGAGCGCGTTGGATTCTTTCGGCTCGTACAGCCGCCCTTCGTCGAACGCCTTGTCGGCTTTCTTCAACGCGGCAGCGATTTCCTTCGTCGGCGGTGGTGACGGCGTCGCGGGCTCGACCGGCGCGGGCGGCGGCGCCTGCGCGACGATTGGCGGCGGCGGAGTCGGCGCGGCGACGACCGGCGCAGGCGTTACGGGCGCGGAGCGCAGCGTCGCATCCGGCGTCGAGGTTGGTTCGACGGGAGTCGACGAGCGCAACACGATATGTCCGTGGACCGGGTAGAATCGATAGCACAGCGCGAAAGCAAGCAGCGCGATGCCCGCCGCACTTCCCAGTACGGTCTGCTTGCGGACGATTTCGGTACCCGGCATGCGGTGTTCGCGACGTCAGTTGCGAGGTTGCTCGCAACCTTAGCCATCGTCCGCGCCTGCCGCAACCCCAAGACTGAACAGGAAGCAACGATGTTTCAATGGATCGACGAGGTTGCCGCGCTGGATGCGTGGCTCGGGCAGCGCGCAAGCGGCGGCGTGATCGGCGTCGACACCGAGTTCATGCGCACCAACACGTTCCGTAGCAACCTCGCGCTGATGCAAATCAATCTGGGTGGCGATATCGCGCTGCTCGACTCGCCGCGTTTAGGTACGCACGGAAACTTGCGGCGCTTGCTCACCGCATCGGACGCGATCACCGTTATGCACAGCGCGAGCGAAGATCTCGAAGCGCTGATCGACGTGTTGCCGGACGGTCCGTCGAATTTGTTCGACACGCAAATCGCTGCTGCGATGGCGGGACTGGGTTTCGGATTGAGCTATCAGAAGCTCGTCTCGATGCTGCTCGCCGTGGATTTGCCCAAGGCCGAAACGCGCTCGGATTGGCTCGCGCGTCCGTTGAGTGCGTCGCAGCTCGAATACGCCGCGCAGGATGTCGAGCACCTTTCCGAGATCCACGCCACGCTCGACGCGAAACTCGCCGAACTCGGGCGTCGCGAATGGCTCGCCGACGATTGCCAGCGGCTGGTCGAACGTGTATGTCACCCGATTATCGACACCGATCCGCAACGCGCTTTTCGCACCGCGTACGACTGGCCGCTCGATCAGCGCGTCCGCTTGCGTCGATTGCTCGTCTGGCGTGACACGCAAGCACGCCAGCTCGACAAGCCGCGCTCGTGGCTGATCGACGATGCACACGCGCTCGATTTCGCGTCGCATCCGCCAGCGAATAGCGAAGAATTGTTCGAACGCGCGAAAGGACTGCGCGCACTGCGCGGTCCGCAGCGCGCCGATCTGCTCGCCGTCATCGAGCAGCCCGTACTCGATGGCGATGCCGACATCGCACCCATCCCACCGCCGTTCAACAACGCGGAACGCCGCAAACTGCAGGCCATGCGCGACGCCGTCGCCGTGATCGCGCAGCGCGAGAACATTCCGGAAGGTCTGCTCGGTTCGCGCCGCCATCTCGAAACGTTACTCACGGATCGCGCGTGGCCCGCCGCGCTCGACGGCTGGCGCAGGCCGTTGTTACACGATGCGTTGACCGCGCTCCTGTGATGTGGAACTTGACGCGCGCCGGCCGGATCGGTTTCACTGCGGCCATGCCCACTTATTTCGCGACGACAACGACGACGACAACCTCCACGACTATGATCGTGGTGCGGTGGGTCGCGCGCAGATAGATTGCACGACCGCTCCGCACCTCGACGAGGATGCGGGCGCGAGCACCGAATCCTCTCCGATGCGGAGCCCCTGAAACGGAGGCTTCATTCGCGTGCGTGCCCAACCGAAATCGAACGATCCGATGAAACCTGCGTCGACCGTGGCGCACAAGTTCGGTGGTTCGTCGCTTGCCGACGCCGAGCGCATCCGACATGTAGCGAAACTCATCCGCGCCCGCGACGACGCGGCGCAGATCGTAGTCGTCTCCGCGATGCACGGCGTGACGGACGCGCTCATCGCACTCGCCGATGCCGCTTCATCGCGAGGCGAATGGCACCCCGGCTTTTCCGCGCTGCGCGAACGACATCTGCGCACGGCCGACGCGTTGCTTGTCGATGCAACCCCAGTGCGGGTATGGCTGGCGACGCAGTTCGACGAACTCGCCGGACGGCTGCACGCGATCAGTGTTCTCGGCAGCTCGACCCGCGACATTCACGATGCGATCAGCGGCCTCGGCGAAGTATGGTCGGCGTTTCTCATCCATGCGCACGTGTCGGAGGCCTCGTCCGACTACGCAATGCTCGATGCGCGCGATGTGTTGATCGTTCGCCACGAAGAACTCGGTGTCGCCGTCGATTGGACAGCGACCAAAATTCTCCTGGCGCGATGGCTTGTCGAAAATCCGCAGCGCCGTTTCATCGTCACAGGCTATGTTGCGCGCGACGCGGTCGGCAAACCGACGGTCCTCGGCCGCAACGGCAGCGACTATTCCGGCGCGATCTTCGCCGCGCTGTGGAATGCGCAGGAGCTGCACATCTGGACCGATGTCGACGGCGTGCTCAGCGCCGATCCGCGCGTCGAGCCCGAAGCGTTGACGTTGTCGGCCATGAGCTACGAAGAAGCGTGCGAACTCGCTTACTTCGGTGCAAAAGTAATCCATCCGCAAACGATGGCGCCGGCGATTTCGCGCGGATTGCCCATTTTCATCCGCAATACGTTCAAACCCGAACATCCGGGCACGCGCATCGACGCGACGGGCGACGCGAGCGGCCCGATCAAAGGACTCACGCTCGCGCACGACCTCGCCGTCATCAACGTCGAAGGCACCGGAATGATCGGCGTGCCCGGCACGGCGGAACGCGTGTTCGCGGCGTTGCGCGCCGCGCAGATTTCCGTGGTGATGATTTCGCAAGGCTCGTCGGAACATTCGATCTGCTGCGTCGTGCGTGCAGCACAAGCGGACGATGCGCGAAGCGCACTCGAAAGCGCATTCGCGCGCGAACTGGCATCGAATCAGATCAACGGCATCGATGTCACGCCCGACATCGCCGTGCTCGCCGCCGTCGGCGACGGCATGGCCGGTGTGCCGGGCGTCGCCGCGCGATTGTTCGATGCGCTCGCGCGTGGACGCGTGAACATTCGCGCCATCGCGCAAGGCGCGTCGGAACGCAATATTTCCGTTGCGATCAGTCGCAACGACGCGAGCAAAGCGTTGCGCGCGGCGCACGCGGCGTTTTATCTGTCACCGCAGACCATCTCGCTCGGCCTGATCGGCCCCGGCAATGTCGGCGCGGCATTGCTCGATCAGATCGAAGCTGCGACGACTCGACTGAAACGCGAATCGAATATCGATCTGCGCTTGCGCGCCATTGCATCGAGCCGACGCATGTGGCGCGACGAGCGCGGCATCGCTTCATGGCGCGAATACGTGGGCCGTGAGGCCGACGCATGCGATCTCGAAACCTTCGCCGCGCACGTCCGCAGCGAACATTTGCCGCATGCGGTCATTCTCGATTGCAGCGCGAGCAACACCGTCGCCGATCATTATGCGAACTGGCTGGCGCGCGGCATTCACGTCATCACGCCAAACAAGCATGCGGGTGCCGGTCCGCTCGTACGCTATGACGCGATCAGGAACGCGATAGCGTCCAGCGGCGCCCGGTTCCGCTACGAAGCGACCGTCGGCGCCGGACTTCCGATCATCCAAACATTGCGCGATTTACTCGATACCGGCGATGCAATCAACGCCGTCGACGGCATTTTCTCCGGCACGCTGGCCTGGCTTTTCAATCGCTACGACGGTTCGAGCCCGTTTTCGGAACTCGTGCGTGAAGCGCACAAACTCGGCTACACCGAACCCGATCCGCGCGACGACCTTTCCGGCACCGACGTGGCGCGCAAACTGGTTATCCTCGCGCGCGAAGCCGGCTTGCGATTGTCGCTCGACGACGTGCGCGTGGAAAGTCTCGTGCCTGGCTCGTTGCGCGGCGGCGACGCCGCGTCGTTCATGGCCGCGCTGACGCAGCTCGATGACGCCATGATGCGGCGCTTCCACGAGGCCGCGCGTTCGAATCGCGTGCTGCGTTACGTTGCACATCTCGATCGCGATGGACGCGCGACGGTCGGACTGACGACACTGCCGCGCGATCACGCGTTCGCGAATATTCGTCTGACGGATAACATTGTGCAATTTTCCACAAAGCGCTATTCGCAAAATCCACTGGTCGTGCAGGGACCCGGCGCGGGGCCGGACGTGACCGCCGGCGGCGTGTTCTCCGATTTGCTACGTGTCGCGGCCGGTCTGGGAGCACGCGTATGAACGAATCGTCCGCGTTTGCACCGGCTTCCGTCGGCAATATCGGCGTCGGTTTCGACATTCTCGGCCACACGATCAATGGTCCGGGCGACCGCGCCACCGTGCGGCGTATCGAAACCCGCGGCGTGCGCATCGCGGCGATCCGCAACGCAAATGTCGACCTGCCCTTCGACGCCGAACGCAATACGGCGGGCGCCTCGCTCATCGCCATGCGCGACACGCTCGCCTTGCCATTCGGTTTCGAGATCGAACTCGATAAAGGAATCGCTTTCGGGTCCGGCATGGGTGGGTCGGCCGCGTCGTGCGTTGCGGCCTTGGTCGCCGCAAACGCGCTGCTCGAAATGCCGCTGACGCGCGAAGCGCTGTATCCATTCGCGCTGCAAGGCGAAGCGGCGGCAAGCGGTGGAATGCACGGCGACAATGTCGGCGCGATGCTGCTCGGTGGCATCGTGCTCGCCACGCGCGATCGTCTCGTGCGCATACCCGCGCCGGATGCGTGGCACTGCGTCGTCGTACATCCGCACTTTTCCGTCGAGACGAAAAAAGCCCGCGAAGCACTACGCGGCACTTACGAACTTTCCGAGTTCGTCGCGCAGAGCGCAAATCTGGCACTCGTATTGAGCGGGTGTCACGCGGGCGACGCGTCGCTCGTGCGCGCGGGACTTTCTGACGTCATTGTCGAACCCCGTCGCGCTGCGTTGATTCCCGGCTTCGCCGCCGTGAAGAAAACTGCGCTCGAACATGGCGCGCTCGGCGCAAGTATTTCCGGCGCCGGACCCAGCGTGTTCGCGTGGTTCGAAACGATCGAACAAGCGCGCGCCGCAGCGCCATCGATGCGCGCGGGCTTCTCGGCAGCCGGAATAGACAGCGAGATTTTCCTCTCACCGGTCAACGGACCGGCAGCGAGCGTCATCGCATGAAGTTCGTCAGTACACGAGGCGGGTCTGCCGCCGTGTGGCTTAGCGAAGCGATCGCCGCAGGCATCGCGCCGGACGGCGGTTTGTTCGTGCCGGACGCTATGCCGTCGATCGACGTCAGCGCATTCGACGGGAAAACGTCGCTCGCCGATATCGCCGCAACGCTGCTCGCTCCTTTCTTTCACGGCGACGAACTGGCGGACGCGCTTGATGCTATCTGTCGAGAAGCGTTTACCCTTGACGCGCCGCTACTGCCGCTCGCCACGCCAAACGATTTCGTGCTCGAACTCTTTCACGGCCCGACGGCGGCGTTCAAGGATTTCGGCGCACGCTTTCTTGCGGCTTGCATGCGCCGTTTGCCGCGCCGCGACACGCGCCCGACGACGGTGATGGTCGCCACGTCGGGCGACACCGGCGCAGCCGTTGCGGCGGCGTTTCATCGCGTCGACGGTTTTCGTGTCGTCATCCTGTATCCCGACGGCCGCGTCTCCCCGCGGCAGGCACATCAACTCGGCTGCTTCGGCGACAACGTGCGCGCGTTTCGCGTCAACGGATCGTTCGACGATTGCCAGCGCATGGTCAAGCACGCGCTCGGCGATGCAGCATTGCAAGCCGACGTACCGATGACATCGGCCAACAGCATCAGCCTCGGCCGTCTGTTGCCGCAGATGGCGTATTACGCGCATGCTGCGCTGACGCATCGTTTCGCCAAAAGTACATTTTTAAACTTTGTCGTTCCGACCGGAAATCTCGGCAATGCGCTCGCCTGCGTTTTCGCGCGAACGATAGGCTTGCCGATCGGACGCATCGCACTCGCCACGAATGCGAACCGCACGCTCGACGATTTCTTCGCTGGCGCCGATTACCAACCCAGAGCTAGTGTTTCCACGCACGCGAACGCGATGGACGTCGGCGCGCCAAGCAACTTCGAGCGTCTGCATTGGCTGTATCCGGACGCCGTGGAACTGCGGCAAGCGTTCACCGTCGATGTGATCGATGACGGCGCTATTGACGCGACGATCCGCAGCCGCTACGCGTCGTTCGGTGAAATTTTTTGCCCACACACCGCGACTGCCGTGCGGACACTGGAGCGTTTGCGCGGCGATGGCATCACGGAGGACTGGGCCATTGTGTCGACCGCGCATCCGGCCAAATTCGAGCGCATCGTCGAACCGCTGATTGGCCGCGAGATACCGATTCCGGCAGCGCTCGTCGCCCTACTCGCACGGCCGAGCGACGCGACCGGACTGCCCGCTCGCGACGACGCACTCGCGGCGGCGCTGCGCGACGAATCGCTTGGCTGAAATCGCGGGGCGCGGTATCATGCGCGCCCGCCGGGGCCAGACCGGCGAGTGCAATCGTGTGGGGCGGTAGCTCAGCTGGGAGAGCGCTGCGTTCGCAATGCAGAGGTCGGGAGTTCGATCCTCCTCCGCTCCACCA
>CAZZYA010000124.1:0-10508 GCA_964658115.1 uncultured Rudaea sp.
GTCCGCATTTTCCTTTAACTGACGTATTGCTTCCGTCATCCAGAGGAGAACTTTATGTGTGTCATCCTATCGACCGTCATCTCACGGCTCGCGATCGTTCGCTGCGCTGCCATTGCCGCGATCTCCGGCGTTTGTTTTGCATCGTCGGCGGCAACCGCCGCAACTCATTTTTTTACCTGCGCGAAGACAGCGGAGGAACTTCAAGCGGACTTGACTGCTTCTTCGGACGGCGGCGCTTACAGCGGAGACGACAACTTCATCGTCCTGGCAGAAGGCGTTTACTCGACAGGTACGGCGACAGCGCACGGGCCATTCTCGTATTCATCAACCGCGGCGACAGGTTCACTTTCCATTTCAGGCGGCGGCGATGCGAATTGCGCCGGCTTCACCGGCAACCCGCTGCTCGCCAAACTCGATGGGGCGGGTATGACTCAAGTGCTCAACATCGTAAATCGGAACGCATCCGTCACGATTAGCGGCCTTACTATACAAAATGGATTTTCCGATCAGTCCGGCGGTGGGTTATCGATCAACTCGCAAACGGACGGCGGGCCTGTCTACGTTCGTGGCAACGTCATCCGTAACAACCGCACGACGCAACAAGATGGCGGATTGAGCCTGGCCGCAAACGGCACCGGACAGTCGCTGACGGTGGTGGCGAATCTCATCATCAATAATGAGGCCGATAAGAATGACGGCGCGGGCGGGGTCAGCGTCGGCAGCGGTTTTGGAGTGGTAACGCACAATACAATCTCCATGAACAGCACATCCGCTGGCAAAGTGGGCGGCTTACTTTTTACGGGTCCTGGTGGTGTGATCTCGCAAAATATATTCTGGCAAAACCCGACCTTCGGTCTTGCCATCGGTGGCCAAAACAATACCACCGGCGTTTACTACAACGACTACGGCAGCATCGAAGGTAACAACTCCGCGTACACGGCTTTCAACGTCTCGATTGATCCTCAATTCCGAGACCCAGCGACCAACGACTTTCGTCTCGCTGGAACGTCGCCGTTGTTGGCCGCCGCGCCCGTGGCCCAAGGTGTCGATGCGACATCCTACGACGTTGACTACCACCCGTATCCTGAAGGTGGTTACGTTGATCTGGGCGCCTATGAGGACACTATTTTTTCAACAAACTTCGACACTGCGCCATAGCCGCGGTTGCGTGAAGGAGAAAGAGCCGGCGGGAACGACACGGCGTTCATATCGGAACTGCTTTAGTCACCGAGTTCTTGCCTCACACGATCGACCGACTAACCAGCGTGGCGCGGCGCAGCCGATCGACGTTCACATCGATGACTCGAATAAATCGCACGACGAACTGTGTGACACGGCGACGATAGCTCAGATGCTTGCCGACAAAATTCTTCACCGTTGCGTTAGCGATTCGTGCTTCTGTATGCCTCCAAGCCAAGAGCTTGTAACAAAATCGGCATCTGGCTGAGCGTGCCGACGACTCTTCGCACGGGTGCCGGCGCGAGCTTGATCAACGTCGGTGTCATGAAAACGCTGTCCGCGATAGCACGTTTAGGTTCGCGAAAGATATCCACGACTTCGATCTTGCACTGATCCTGCAGATACGCTCCGCAGATCGCCGAAAGGTTGGTGAACGCCTGCGCGGAATTGAACGCTTCGCCTGCGACATAGAGTCGGAATTTAAATAACGGGCGTCCTTTCATGGTGTGCTACTTGTGGCGTGGGACAAGTGCATCGGTTCCGCGCAGTTCCTCCAGCCGGGTTCGACCACGCGACAATTCGCCCTCGCGGCTCTTCGCCGTCTGAATCATCAAGGCTTTCTCGACCTGCTTGGCTTCCAGTTCCACCTGCAGCGACTTCACTCGCACCTCGAGCTCCGCTTCCTCGGCGTCGAGCTTGACGCGCTTGAGCCTTGCGGCCACGTCCTTGACTTCGAGCGCAACGCGCTCGGCACTTTCCTTTTCCCAACGCAATGTGCCCATCAATACTTCACCACCGGCCGTGTAAGTATCGGCGAGCGTTACGCCGACATCACTCAGTACCAGCTCGCGAACCTGGTTGGAGTGCGCCGTGCCGCGCGACTTAATAATGGACAGTCCGCGATTGCGCTCTCCGGCCTGCATGAGATAGCTGAGCTGTATCCACGTATCTGCCAGCGTCGAAATCTGCAGCGAGGACGAGCCGCCGTCGGTCTGGCTGGACATCTGATCGACAAGGCTGGTGCAGACAAGAGTGATGCCATTAGCTTTTGACCAGTCCGTCAACCGTTCCGCCACACTGTGAGTGTTCGAGTCGTTGCCGGACTTGGACCATGTGGACATCGGATCGATAACCAGGCAACGCGCGCCGTGATCGGTTGCCATCGTCTTGATGCGAACGAGGTAGGTCTCGGCGCTTCCGGTAATCGTGCGGGCAGAGGTCAGGCGCAACAGCCCTTTCTTTTCGTATCGATCCAGGCGGATTCCCACGGAGACAAGATCGCGGACGACCTCCTTGGAATCCGAATCGAAGCTGACAAACAGTGTGCGCTCGCCTCGCGCGCAGGCCGCTTCAGCGAATGCGCCGGCGAGCGTGGTCTTGGCGGTGCCGGGAAAGCCGGTGATCAACACGCTGGCGCCGCGGTAATAACCTCCGCCAAGCATCGTATCTAGACGTTCGATGCCACTGGAAACGCGTTCATTGCTCACTTTGGCGTTCACACGGCCCAAAGTGCGCGTCGCATCTACTTCGAGTCCCCGTGCGCCGATCAGGAAAGGCGATTCATTCTCGTCAAAACTGGAACCGCGATATTTCTGTACGCGAAGATTGCGCTGTGAAACGCCAAGCACCACGCTGTGATTCAGGATCACCGCGCAGTCGACCATGAACTGCATGAAGCCGAAAGGCTGCTTACTAAACGTATTGCCCTCGTCTGCGTCTGCCTTCGCGGTGATGATTCCCGACAGCTCGCGCTCTAATAGCCACTCATGTAGCCGGTAAACCTCACGCCTTCTCGCCGCCGCATCGGGTAACAGTGCCAGGACAACATCCAAGGCATCGATGACGATGCGGCGCGCGCGCAGCTCTTGGGTCATTGCTTCCAACGCAGCCAACAGCCCGGCCAGATCGAAATCTCCAGACTGCACCATGTCCGCCATCGGCTGGGCGTCCATGAAGTAAAGTTTCTTTCGCCGCAGTTCCGTCAGCTTCCAGCCAAAGCTTGCGGCATTGGCCACGATGCGCTGAGAGGATTCCTCGAAAGCGACAAAGATTCCCGGCTCATTGCAATGCTGCGCCCCATGCACCAGGAATTGCAGCGCGAATATGGTCTTTCCGGAGCCCGGGCCTCCCATCAGCAAGGTGGTGCGCCGCGAGGGTAAACCGCCGCCGGTAATTTCATCGAAACCGACAATGCCCGTCGGCGTTTTGGTGGAAACTTTGGTGCGGGCCGTTCGAACTTGATTGGATTTCATATCACCCCGACCGCGACTGCGCGTGGCTTTTCGTACGATGTGCGAGGCTTTCGGACAATTCCATTGAGGGTTCGCCGAGCGTACCTGCCACGGGCAATAAGGCGCCGTGCTTGGCTATCAACAGAAAGTTTCAGGGCGTGCGCTCTCAACATTTCGTCCAGCGATAAAAGCGTGAGACGGGTTATTGCTTTCAATAGTTTGTTTTTTTCCACAGCGAAGCGGGCCGAGGCCTCTCTGGCGACGAGATTGCGCCCATTCTCGTGCGCTGTCCGATTTATCGGACAGGCGGTACGTAATTCTCAGGCTCGGCTCGCGACAGGGGCTTATGCACGGTCGGAAGTGCGCACTGACTTCAATTAGCGCTCGTACCGTCGACGTTTCATCGCGCGACGAAGGTGGTCGAATTCAATTCCGATAATTGCTATCAATTGCGCGTACAGTCCCATCACACTTCGATCTATCCCGGCCCTGTAGGCGATCTACGATTCCTGATCGCCTTGCTCGTGAGCTTCTGCTGAAGTTCGAGCCCCGGTAGCCGCTACACCTATTCGGCAGAACGCGCCGACCTCCCAATACCGCAACGCCCGTTGGGCGCACGCGCAGTTCGCGCGCGCGTTCGCCCCTCGCTATTACATCCAGCGTCGATCGCCTCGAGCGCCCGAATGCCACCACATCACGCACCACGGAGCACATCGCGAACGAAGAGGCGAACTATCCATTGCGACAAATCCTTCATCGCGCTGCGACGACATCTCACGCAAAGGAAACCTATGAATAAGCTCAAACGCGCACATTCTTCCCGCCGCTCAGTTGGGTACGTGGTACCGCGCCGCGGCACACCTGGTGGACACTCTACGCAGACGTTGGTCCGCGCTTGGACTTGCGCGACATTTTGTATCTTGTTTTTTACGACGACGGCTCTCGCTCAGACGGCACCGACGCTTGGCACTTCGGGATCCTTTGCAGTCCTTGCAGGATCGACAGTAACGAATACAGGCGCTACGGATATTTCAGGCGACATCGGCGTAAGCCCCGGAAGCTCGATCACGGGTTTCCCACCCGGCGTGGTGACAAGTGGAACGCTGCACGCCGCCGACGCAGTGGCGTCACAAGCGCAAGCGGACTTGCTCACGGCGTTTGGCAACTTGAGCGGACAACAATGCAACACGGATCTTACGGGCCAAGATCTCGCCGGAATGACCCTGACCGCGAAGGTCTATTGTTTTTCTGGACCGTCATCCTTGACCGGCGCGCTTACACTCGATGCACAAGGCAATCCAGCGGCGGTGTTTATTTTTCAGGTCGCGACGACACTGACGACAAGTAGCAACGCAAGTGTTGACGTCATCAACGGCGGCTCGAACTGCAATGTGTTTTGGCAACTTGGCAGTTCGGCGACGCTGGGTTCCACGACATCATTCGCGGGAACCATTTTTGCGCAGACGAGTATTACCCTGAACACCGGCGCGATGATCAATGGCCGCTTGTTGGCAGCCAACGGCGCTGTGACGCTAGACACCAATACGATTTCGCTTTGCTCGGCGACAACGCCGGTTACGCTGCAGATGTTTGAGGTGAATTAGTCCGATCCACTCAAGACCTTGGATGAAGCGGCAGCATGCGCGCGAGCATGCCACTCTTCCGGAAGTGGCGTGGCGCAAGCTTTATCGGAAGGTTATTCGCGCTATCAAGACGATCTCTTACGGCAACGTTGCAGGAGATGAAAACGGCTTGTCGGCGTCGACGACGAACATCACCAGCGCGTGTAGGTCGGATATCCCGCTGCTAGACACTTCCATCGCGCGCTCCGCGCCCTGTCCAGCTTCCGTTTGTCCGGATCCAACGTGCATCGTTCGATCGGCACCGCGAATTGTCTGTTCGCCGCTGAGGACGAAGTAAGCCTCCGAACCGGGGTGACTGTGCACCGACGTTACACTACCGGGCGGTCCACTCGCGTCGTTGATGCGCAGCAGATAGTGAGCGGCGGTGATACGCGGAATCGGTCCGACTTCGGCTACCGCGACAGCATCGCCCGTACGTCGCATCGTGTGCGGTCCGAGGGTGAATAACCAAACCTTGCCAGCGCTTTCGACGACAAGTGAATATCTACCAGCAATGGCGTCTGCATGCGCTTTTGTGTCGATGTTGTCGATCTGCCAGAACAACGTCCCCAACGGCAACTCAGAGACTCTTTTCTCAGCGAGCGGCTTTACCGACAGCGCTTCGTGAGCGCGCGCCACATTCAATTGCAATGCGGAGAGTAGGAAATGCCCCAGAAATGCTGCTTCATCGTCCATCCCGTGGCTGATCAGTGGTGGCTGCAACATACGCAATTCGATCATCTCACGTTGCGATCAGCGAAGTGAGGCTGATCTCCCAGATTCGACCGCCGCTCGCCGCCTTTCCGGCCGCGAACTTTCATTTCCGGCGCGGTGTCTAGTCGATCGATGAAAAAAAACAACATCGTCCAGCTTATCGCATTAATCATCATCGCCGCGATGGCAATGACGTATTGGCTATCTCGCGGCACGCCAACAAAAAGCCCTGAAAGTCACCCGTCTGCCGTTGGCGTTCAGGGCAAAATCCAATCACCGCCGCGCACGGCCGATCACCTCGTGGCTGGCAAGACGCAGACGCCTTTGCGTGATCGGTATTCCCAACTAAAAGCGCGCGCCGACGCAAACGATCCGGCGGCTGCGTCCGCGTTATTTCGCGACATCATGGATTGTAGTTTTGCGAACAACATGAAAAAAACCATGCCTCCGCGCGCACTGGCCGAACTGGAGCGGGATTCGTCGAACGACACGGCGGAGGAACTGGAAGTGCACGAACGACAACTTGGCGACATGCAGAAGACGCTTGATTTCGTGCGCAAGCAGCAGGCGCGTTGCGCAGATTTCGGCGAAGCGCCCACGGACGCAATCATGCCGGCCATGTTGAAGGCTGCCCAACTCGGCGACCAACTTGCTACTCGCTGTTACCTCGACAGCGATTCTCTGATTACATGGAACCTGATCAGCCATCCGGATTGGTTGGAGGACTACAAGAACAATGTGCTCGCCATCGCACAGCGTGGAATCGAACACGGAGATTGGCGCGTTGGTGGGCTTGTTGCAGAGGTCTCGACTGGGTCCGTTCAAAGCCACACTGCTGGGTCAAATCCTTTCCAGCGATCCAGCGGCGGAATATCGGTATCTAAAGTTGATGCGGTTAGGAAGCAGTGGTGATTTCGGCGCGAGTCTAGATCCGATGATCGCGGTCAGCGCACAGGACTTGTCTCCCGAACAGATGGCGAGCGCCGACGCGTGGTCACAACAGGCGT
Organism: uncultured Rudaea sp.; assembly: GCA_964658115.1. Lineage (GTDB taxonomy): Bacteria > Pseudomonadota > Gammaproteobacteria > Xanthomonadales > Rhodanobacteraceae > Rudaea. The sequence continues at coordinate 6,754 of CAZZYA010000124.1, forward strand.
ATGACAATTACTTCAACGGAAGTTCGTCGAACGTTATCGACAGGGCACCCGCAGTCTGTGGCCCCGAATTCTGAGAAGAGCGGCAGCCGCGGATTGCATCTCAACGGTTGCATACAAAGCGCTTCCCACTGTCATTCGAGCACGTGGCAAGCGGATGGAAACGTTTGAAACTGTCTGCAAAATGTTCCGATCAATGTATATTTGTGCACAATATACCCTTGCCTGAACACAAACGCATGTGCTTCCGAGGCGTTTTGTTCAAGGCGAAGTCGAGTGATTCGCGACTTTGATCGACTCGAGATAACGTAAAACGAGCGGTCCCCATTCAAGGGAGCCCCGTCGCCCAAAAAATAGCTGATGACCGTCACGCCCAAAGCTTTTCGGCTGTTCAAGCGTGAGTGTGCCGCCGGTTGAGCGGAACGCATCCGCCATCGATCGAGCGAGGTCAGGACCAAAGAAACTATCGTTGTGGGCGTAAACCCAAAGCATCGGCGTGCGCGCCGTCTTGCCGAATTCAGCCGCGGCCGATATGAGCTGTTCGGGGTGGCACACCTCGTTATCCGTATCGTGTAAATGGCCACCGCGCCCACCTGCCATGTTGATGAATGCAACGACGTTGGGATGAGGCAGACTGTCGTACGCAATGGTCGCCCAGCCGCCTGTTGAAACACCGGCGACGACGACGGCAGTCGTATCGAGGTCGGTCCGTGAACGGAGGTATTGAAGCGCCGCATCGGTTTGCCGCGCCGATTCGATTCCGGTGCGGACATAGTCGCGATGTTCGCAGTCTCCATCGTGTTCCAGGTAATACGTTTCGTCGCTGCCGTAGCCCGAGCGTAAGACATAAGCGATCGCGTACCCGTGCGTCAGAAACCACTCCGACGTCTCGTCGTTGCGTGTAATCCAGCATTGGCTTTGCCGTACGCTCGCCGTACGAAAATGAAAAAGGCGCATCCAGTGCGCCTAAATCATTGATTTCATGGTCGGGGTGACAGGATTCGAACCTGCGACTTCTACCTCCCGAAGGGTTTTTATGGTCTTTTCAAATGAAAGACATACGCTACAACCCGCATAAAACCTATATCGTTTCGTCCCGTTGTATCCCGTGATACGATCCCGTTTGCTGTTACGGGTGCTGTTACGGAATCGGGATGGCGAAACTCAGTCTCTCCGCGCACGTCGCTGCGTCAGCTCGCGCGACTGACAAACCGTATCGAATTAACGATGACGGGCCGAAGGGCGTACGCGGTCTGCACCTGCGCGTGCAGCCGTCTGGGGTAAAGTCGTTTTGCGTCGTATATGCGCGCAACCAGACGCGCACTGTGGGCAAATATCCGGTGATGACGCTGGATGCCGCGAGGGTAGAGGCAAAGCGCCTTCTGGGCGCTCCTATTGACGCTGCGGCGAAGAAAACCAAAACGACAACCTTTGGCGACTATCTCGATCAACAATATGGCCCGTGGGTGGTTGCCGAGCGCAAGGCTGGCGCTGCGACATTGGCGAACCTAAAAGCGCAATTTGCCAACTATCTCGGCAAACCGCTGTCCGCGATCACGGCGTGGAACATCGAGAAGTTCAAGGCGGATAGATTGAAATCCGGTACCAGGCCGGCGACGGTCAATCGCGACCTGGTCCGGATAAAGGCGTGTCTCTCCAAAGCGGTCGAATGGGGAGTAACAGCCGACCATCCGCTGCGCGCCGTCAAACGCGCTAAGGGCGAAGATGATAGTCGGGTAAGGTTTCTGTCGCAGTCGGAAGAAAGACGTCTCAGGGACGCGCTGGTGAAGCGTGACGCGCGATTGAAGAACGCGCGAGCGAGTGGCAACGAATGGCGCGCCGAGCGGGGCAGAGATGCTATGCCGCTTTTCGGCAAAGATGATTTCGCGGATCACCTGCATCCGCTCGTGCTGCTCGCCATGAACACCGGCTTGCGTCGAGGCGAGTTGTTTTCACTCGTGTGGTCCGACGTCGACGTGCATCGAAAAATACTCACTGTACGGGGCGCATCTTCCAAGTCTGGGCGCGCGCGTCACGTTCCGTTGAATGGCGAGGCAATCGACGCGGTGAGACGCTGGCGCAAAACGCACAAAGGCGACGGCCTAGTATTCGCCGGCGACACCGGCAACAGAATGACGAACATCAATAAGTCGTGGGCGGCGTTGGTGACTGTCGCTGAGTTAAAAGATTTCCGCTTCCACGATCTGCGTCATCACTTCGCGTCGAAGCTCGTAATGGCCGCGGTGGATTTGTATACCGTCAAGGAATTGCTTGGTCACAGCGACTTTGAAATGACACAGCGCTATGCTCACCTCGCGCCCGAACACAAAGCAGCCGCGGTTGAGAGGCTGGTCCGATGATCGTCCTTCCGTTTCTACTGACCGTCGCATCCCTCAGTCAGTTCATCAACGAAACAAATGCGCAGAAAGGGCAGTCACTGAGGACTTGTGCCCGTGCCGGATGCGTTACGGAAGCCGTCATCGATATTCGCCGAGCCGATTTGGAGAGACCCGATTACGAGGTCCTTGTTGAGTTCGACAAGGTGAAGCAGAGATGCACACTATCGACGAACGAAGATGTCTCACCGGAAGTTCCTAATTGCGGAGACCAAGTTCGCTTAGTTCTTCGGGCAGTACCGTGCACATCTTCGCAGGACGAAAAAAAATGCGCTTTAACTCCAAAGATCGAAGAGCACCTCGTCATTTTTGCCACACCAGCGAAGATCAAGGTGACTCTTTTTCAGGAGGGAAAGGAGATCGTAGTCGACACCTTGCATCCGATCTATAAGTCGCATTTGCCATACGGCGAAGACTGCGAAAGCGGTTGCAAATTCTGGCGTACGGTTTGGACAATACCTGGAGAGTAGCGGGACAAAATAATTCTCGTCGTCCGCTAGATCAACGTATCGCCGTTCGTTTTCCACCAAGGCCCTTTTCATATTTCTCGACGGCCGACTGGAAGGTTCTCACCAAAGCGTCCGGTACCTGTAGATGCTTATTCTTCGCAAACTTTCTGACGACAATTGCGAGACTTTGAATTCCATCGAGCAGAAGGTCGTTTGGGTCTTCGTTCTCCGGACCAATATCGATGCCTTCGACCTCCTGAGTGTTCGGTTTCCTTCTTAAGTGTCGGGACATGTCGTCGAGTGAATGATGCACTGCTAGAGATCTGCGCGCGTAGCGTCCCCAAAAAAATGGAACAATTTTTCCCTTTTTTGCGAATTCGAAGGTGTCCATCTTCTTCGGTTTTCTACCAGTTTTTTGCGCCCGGGCAGATAATTTCTCTTCAATCTCCAAAATCATTGCGGCGAGTTGTTCCTCGGTCGGTTCCTCTTCCGGTGACATCTCCGAAGCCTTTCGCAGGCTCAGCAAATCCATTGCTTGAGTTCGATGTTCTAATTCGCGCTGTTCTACCATCTCTTCGTAGCACGAAGCATCTTCTACCATCGCACTAAGCCGAATAATCGCCTCGATCATGGACCTGTGCATCGCCCTGGCTTCGGATGCGAATCCATAAGCGAGCAGTACCGTCATCGCTTCAAAATTCGTCAAAGCTCGGCGAAAGAATAATGCCAGGGCGAGCGAGGGCCTGTCCTGTTCGAGTGGCGTCGAGGTCAGGAACGATTGAGACCTGACGATCGCTTCCATCGCTAGCGCGTAGGTGGAGGCAAAATACGCGTGATGTGCCTTCGCCCATTTGTCGCGACGAGTCTTCATAGACGAGAGATCAAAGACTATCGAGGATTTCCTTCCGTTTTG
>CAZZYA010000125.1:0-10483 GCA_964658115.1 uncultured Rudaea sp.
CAAAAATCTGGCCTTCGACGTCTTTCAAAAACACGACGGGGAGGAATACCGCGACGGTAGTGATCGTCGAGGCGATCAGCGCGCCGACAACTTGCTGCGTCCCTTTCGACGCCGCTTCGTACGGCGTCATGCCGCTTTCCTTCAGCCGCAAAATATTTCCGGATACGACGATCGCGCCTTCCACCACCATGCCGACGGCGAATGCGAGACCGGCGAGCGAGATGACGTTGAGGCTGTGCCCGGTCAAATGCAGCACGCAAAACGTGGCGAGCAGGCAAATCGGAATCGCGCTGGCGATGAGCAATGTCGCGCGCCAGTCGCGCATGAACCACCACACGCAGATCAGCGAAAGCAGCGCGCCGATGATCAGGTTTTCGGTAAGCAGGCTGACGGCGCGGTTGATGAATAACGCCGAATCGAAGGATTGTTCGATGCCTAATCCTTTCGTTTTGAGCAGACCGTCGCGCATGTCGGCGACGACGCGTTTCACTTCGTTGAGCGTGGCGAGCACGTTCGCGCCGTCGGCCTTGCGAACGTCGAGTCCAATCGCCGGATTGCCGTTCTGGTATGCATAAAACTGCCGCTTCGGCGGCTGCAGTTTTATTTCGGCGACGTCGCCGAGCCTGACAGGCCGCCCGTCCTGCCACGACAGCACGAGGTTGCCGAGATCGGTCGGTTTGTAGCGGCCGGTATACCGCAGTTCGTATTGCTGACGGCCGACTTCGATCGAACCGCCCGACAGATCCTCCGCGCTCGCGGCGTTCGTCGCGATATCGGGAATCGACACGCCCAGACTCGCTGCTTTCGCCGGATCGACCGTGATGCGCACTTCGTCCGGAGGTCCGGCGTTGACGACGACTTGCGAAACGCCGGGCACGCCTTCGATGCGCGGCTTCACGGTGTTCTCGATGAAGTGACGGTATTGATCGATCGGCCCGGCGGTGCCGGGCAGCAACTGCACAAAGAAGAACGACAGCGATTGGTTTGCATTGCCGCCGTTCGTTCCACCGAGCTGGACGATGGGACGGTCTGCGTCTTTTGGAATCGAACGAACGCGATTGAGACGACCGATGACTTCCATCTGCGCGTTTTTCAGATCAGTGCCGATGGCGAAGGTGAGATCGATCGTGCTGCCGCCGGGACTGGCGCTGCCGTCGAGTTCTTCGAGACCCGGCAAGCCCTGCAGCACTTGTTCCTGCGGTTCGAGCAATTCGGATTCGACTTCTTCGGGAGAAGCGGCGCGCCAATTCGTCTGAATGCCGATTTGCGGCCGCTCGATATCGGGAAACAACTGCAGTGGCAATTCGCGCAGGCTCATAAAGCCAAACGCGGCGACCAGCAAAACGGCCATTCCCACAGCGATCGGATTTTTCAACGACGATTCGATCAGCTTCACCACTGCGCTCCCGATTTGAACGTGGCGCGAGCTTCGCGCCGCACGACGGGGGCTTGGATGTGGCGGGAGTCACAAAGGTTGCGCCGCTTGCGCCGAGTGGTTTCGATTCCGGGCCGAAGCGTGCGACGCGGGTTTTCAAGCTTGCCGCAGCGCGTCTTTTTCCGTTCACGGTCAGGGACTACGATGCGCATTCCCAATCGGGGAACTCACGGGAGAACGGAATGGATGCGATCCGGAATTTTCGCGTAGCCGCGTTGACGGGCGTCGTCGCGCTCGCTTGCGCGACGACGCACGCGCAAGACAACAAACAGCCGGCGATGAGCAAGCAACAGCAAGCGATGATGGAAGCCATGCAGAAAGCCGGCGAAGTTAGGCCGGAACACAAGCAGCTCGACTACTTCGTTGGCGACTGGGCGGTGACGACATCGATGTTCGGCGATCCAAAATCGCCGCCGCAGAAAAGCGAAGGCAAGGCGCACGACGAAATGCTCTTCGGCGGCCGTTTCCTGAGCATGAAATTCGAAGGCGCGTTCCAGGGCCAGACGTTCAACGGCGAAGGCATGATGGGCTTCGATAACGTGAAGGGTAAATTCTTCAACACCTGGATCGACAGCATGTCGACCGGTTTCTGGCTGGCCTACGGCAGTTACGACGCGGCGACCAAGAGCTATACGTTCCGCGGCGACATGCCCGATTACGGAAAACCCGACACGAAGATGACAGTGCGCCAGGTTGTGCATATCGTCGATGCGACGCACTACACGTTCGAGTGGTACGAGACGCACGGCGGCAAAGAAGCCAAGACGTTGCAGATCGACTACACCAAACACTGATACGACCGTGTTGCGAACCTCGCGCCGTGCGCACGAGGTTCGCGCTTCACCGGTGCATCACGATTTCCGCTTCCACGATTGTCCGTCGAGCGCGCCGACGCGATCGTTGCAGTCGTCTTTCTTCTTAGTGAACGTAACCGTGTCGCCGCTCATCTTCCAGCTATATGTTCCGGTGTCGTTCGGTGCTGCGCAGGCGTAAGAACCGGTCTGATCGGTGAGCTTCAGGCTCGTCGCATCCGACGACCAGATGCCGTCCATCACGACTTTGCCTTTCGCGGTCAGCTCGAGTTTGCCGTGATCGGCGAAACTTACTGCGTAGTCGCCGGACGTATACGTTCCGACGGGAAATCCGGCCGCGGCATGAACGAACGGCGCAGCAAATGCGAGCAGCGAGAAACTAACGATACGTTTGAACATAGTGTCCTCCTCCGGTGATTGTCTTTAATGGTTACGCCGCGAAGGGACTTGCACTGACACGTCAGGTCAGCAATTTCACTTTGTCCTTGTACGAGCGCGACAGTTTCAGCTCGTGGCCGGAGTCGAGCACGAGGAAATATTCGCCGTTCTGGTGAGGCCGCAGTTCGCGCACGCGCGCGAGGTTGACGATCGCCGAGCGATGCACGCGCTGGAACCGGCGTGGATCGAGACGCTGTTCGAGTTCATGCATCGTTCCGCGCAGCACGTGCGTGCCATCGGTGGCGTGGACGCACATGTAATCGCCGGCGGCGTCGATCCACTGGATCGCGTCGATGTCGACGCGTATCACGCGCTGGCCGTCGCGGATGGCGAGTTTTTCTGCGCCGTTGGGCTGGATGTCACCGGCAAGCGCATCCTCAAGACGAAGGTTCGGCGTGTTGGAAACGTTGGCGAGCAGTTTCAGCAATTGCTCGCAGTGATCGCTCGCTTCGCGCGCGGCGCGTTGCGCGCGCACGCGTTCGAGCGACTGATCCAGGCGCACGTCGTCGACCGGCTTGAGCAGATAGTCGATCGCGCTGGCAGCGAACGCATCAAGCGCGTATTGATCGTACGCGGTGACGAATATCGTCAGCGGCATCATCGACGCGGGTACGGCGCGCAGCAAACCGAAACCATCGATGCCGGGCATCTGCACGTCGAGGAACATCAGATCCGGACGCAATGTCGAGATCGCGTGGAACGCCTCGCGGCCGTTGCCGGCGGCACCGACGATTTCCACATCATCGTGCCGCGCCAGACGTAGTTCGAGTCCGCGTTGCGCGAGGGGTTCGTCGTCGACGATCAGCGTGCGGATTTTCATGCGGACACCACATTGATTTCGGCCGGCGCGCGTTCGTACGGCAATCGCAAATGGACTTCGAATCCGTGCGGGATGCGATTGGCGGTGCGAAATTCCGAATCTTCACCGTACAACACACGCAAACGTTCGCGCGTATTCGCCAGACCGACCCCGCGACTGGTTTTCATTTCCGCGATCTCGTTGCCGCCGGGTCCGTCGTCGCGCAGCACGATCGCCAGATGCGACCCGCGATGCCGCGCTTCGACTTCGAGCGCCCCGCCGCTTTCGCGCTTGGCGACCGCGTGCTTGATCGCATTTTCGATCAGCGGCTGCAGGATCAAACTCGGCACGAGTGCATTTAGCGTGTCGTCGTCGATATCGATGGTCACTTTGAGGCGATTGCCGAAACGTAATTGCTCGATGCCGAGATAAAGCCGTGTCGCTTCGATTTCCTGCGCCAGTGTCACGCGCTGCACCGGATCGGAATCGAGCGAGTAACGCAGGAACGCGCTCAGGCTGCCGATCATGCCGTTGGCGGTGTCGTTACGCTTGTCGAGCACCAGCGTCGAGATCGCGTTGAGCGTATTGAACAAAAAATGCGGGTTGAGCTGATAGCGCAGCATCTTCAGTTGCGCTTCGTGCGCCATCGCCTGTGCCTTCAGCGACATTTCCTTCTGAACCTGCAACTGTCGCGCGAATTTGACGCCGAAATACAAGCCGCTCCACGACAGCAGCACGTAAAGATGCGAGCCGAAATACCAGATGTATCCTATGAGATTGCTCGGCCGGCAATCGTCGCAAAAACGGAACAGCACTTCGGTGTACAGCTTGGTGTCGACGATCAGTGCGGCCAGCAACATGCCGACCGCCGAGAGCGCCATTTGCCGCGCCGGAAGATTCCACACCCGCTGATAGCCCAGCCGCAATATGCTGGTAACGACGAGTCCGATAAAAGAAATGGTCGCCGAGTAATAAACGTAATGCCACGGCTTGCCGTCGGCGAGCATGGTCGTGTAGTTGAGCGCGAAGTAGCCGGTCCATCCGCAGATTTGCAGGAACCAGAATTGGCGGCTAGACGGGGTCAGCAAGAGTCGGATAGGCGTCACGGACAGGTATTTTCGAAGCGCGGGCGCCATCGTAAAACGTTTTGGCCGTCGGCGGATTCCGTTCGCCGCGCTATCACTTCGCTTCGGCGCAGAAACGGACCTGTGTCACATGCCGACAAAAAATCGCCGAGAAATTTGCACGATGAGCGTTCCAGCGCGAAAAGAGGCGCGCAAGCGCGTGGCCGCGGACTTGCATAACGGAGTTTTGAACAGGGCGGAGTCTGCAAGATGCTGAAACGATTTTGGTTCAAGCTCGATCGCGGCGACGGATACGGTGTGACCGCGCATTCGCGGTCGGACGCGGAAAGTCTCCTGGCGAAATACGGTTATCCGGCGGATACACAACGCGTCGTCGAAATCATCGAAGGCGTGTCGGTCTCTTCGCTGGACGAAGATGCGGTGTTGCCGTGCATCGGGCCGATCGTTGTGCGCGGGGTCTGGTTTCCCTGTCACAACCTGTGAGTTTTGTGACGTAGCGGTCGATAACCCGACCGCATCATAGAAACGTCGCAAGGCGACGAACTCCGCGGCAGTTTGCGATACTGCCGTTTTCGCTCGCAGAAAAGTCGCCTATGGACGGTAAGGCCACTGTCGCCTCACACGACCGAAAACGCTGGTTCGCGCTGGCGGTGCTGTGCCTCGGCGTGCTCATGATCGTGCTCGACGTCACCATCGTTAACGTCGCGCTGCCTACGATTCGCGAGCATCTGAGATTTTCCGAAAGCTCGCTGGCGTGGGTGATCAACGCGTATCTGCTGACCTCGGGCGGCTTTCTGTTGCTCGGCGGCCGTCTGGGCGACCTATATGGACACCGCCGCTTGTTCCTGCTCGGCATCGCGGCGTTCACGCTCGCCTCGCTGGCCTGCGGATTCGCGGACTCTCAAACCACCCTCGTAATCGCACGTGCGACGCAAGGACTCGGCGGCGCCGTGGTGGACGCGGTTTCGCTGTCGCTGATCATGGATCTTTTCACGGAAACCGGCGATCGCACGAAAGCGATGGGCGTCTACGGATTCGTATGTTCCGGCGGCGGCAGCATCGGTGCGCTGCTCGGCGGATTTCTGGTCAACGCGTTCGATTGGCATTGGATATTCCTCGTCAATATTCCGATCGGTATCGCCGTGATTATTCTCTCGTTGTCGCTGGTGCCCGCGGCGAAACCGCAAGTTGCAGATCGTCATCTCGATGTCGCCGGCGCGATCACGGTGACGGCCGCGTTGATGCTCGCGATTTACGCCATCGTCAACGGCAATGATGCGGGATGGACGTCGACGCAAACGCTGGGACTGCTCGCCGCGTCGGTCGTTTTGCTGATCGCGTTCGTCGTGATCGAGTCGCGCGTGAAAGTGCCGCTGATGCCGCTGCGCATGTTCCGCATGCGCAACCTGGCGACGGCGAATATTGTCGGTGCGTTGTGGGCCGCAGCGATGTTCGCGTGGTTTTTCCTGTCCGCGCTGTATCTGCAACTCGTGCTCGGCTACACGCCGATGCAAGTCGGCGCTGCCTTTGTGCCGACCAACGTGATCATGGCCGCGATGTCGCTGGGCGTGTCCGCCAAACTCGTGATGAAGTTCGGCATCAAGGTGCCGCTCGCGGTGGGACTGGCGTGCGCGTCAATCGGACTTCTGCTGTTCGCGCGAGCGCCGGTGGACGGCAAATTCGTAATGGATGTATTGCCGCCGATGCTGCTGCTCGGTTTCGGCGCCGGAATCGCGTTCAATCCGGTGCTGATGGCGGCGATGAATGATGTCGAGCCCAATCAATCCGGACTCGCTTCGGGCATCGTCAACACGTCGTTCATGATGGGCGGCGCGCTCGGGCTTGCGGTGCTGGCGAGTGTGGCCGGATCGGCAACGGCGCATCTGCTGGCGAGCGGAAGCGAACAGGTGATCGCGCTGAACGGCGGTTATCACGTCGCCTTCGTCGTCGGCGCGGCGTTCGCCGCGTTGGCGGCAACGCTCGGCTCGGTGTTCATCCGCGCGCCGCACATCGGCGGCACTGCGTCCGCGCATTGATGGCCGCCGGCACAAAACTCGCGCGCGAGTCGTCGGCGTCGACTGCGCCGATGCTCGTCGTGTGGGCGATCGCGCTCGGCAAGCTCCTTCTGCACACATATTTCAACGACGGTTACGGATTCTTCCGCGACGAATTCGATTACCTGTCGTGCGGCGAACATCTGGCATTCGGTTACGTCGATCAGCCGCCGCTGATTCCGTGGCTGACGGAATTGTCGCGCGTCGTACTTGGCGAATCGCTGCGCGCGGTGCGTTTCATTCCGGCGCTGGCGTCATCGTTACTCGTCGTGCAGACGGCACTCATCGCCCGGCAATTCGGCGCGCGTGGATTCGGCATTGCGCTAGCCGCGGTGTGCGTCGCACTGGCGCCGCAATATTTGTCGAATGCCGGTCTGCTCGGCACCAATTCGCTCGAACCGACGTTGTGGATGGGCTGCGCCTACTTCGCGATCCGCGCGATCAAGAACGACGATCCGCGCCAGTGGTTGTGGTTCGGCATCGTTGCCGGACTCGGACTCGAAGAGAAATACACCATCGCGCTGTTCGGCGCGGGCATCGTGATCGGATTGCTGCTGACGGCGCAGCGTCGTCATATTGCGAGCCGCTGGTTCTGGTTCGGTGGCGTCGCCGCACTTCTCGTTTTTCTGCCGAATATTTGGTGGAACTACGCGAACGATTGGCCGTTTTTGCAACTTATGCACGCAATACGCGACGAAGGACGCGATGTCGTGCTGCCGTTCGGCGCGTATCTCTTTCAGCAAACCTTGCTGACCGGCGTGATGGCCGCACCGATCTGGCTCGGCGGACTCGTCGCGCTGCTGGTGTGGCGACGCTTCGCGCCGTTCCGGTTTTTGGGAATTGCCTATCTCGTGTGTTTCGGCGTGCTGTACGCGACGCACGGCAAGAATTACTATCTCGCGTCGATTTATCCGATGCTGTTCGCGGCCGGCGCGGCTGCGCTCGAAATAGCAATCGAGAATCGGCTACGCCGCTGGCACTGGATCGAAATTCCGCTCCTCGCGCTGACGGCGCTCGCCGGCTTGTATTTCGCGCCCATCGTCGTGCCGGTATTTTCGCCGGATGACTTCATTGCGTATACGCGCTATCTGCCGTTCAAGCTGCCCGTGATGGAACACGCGCACGAACGCGCCGCGCTGCCGCAGTGGTACGCCGATCAATTCGGATGGAAAGAAATTTCCGACGCGACAGTGAAGGCGTGGAACGCGCTACCCGAATCCGATCGTGCCGGCTGCGGCATCTTCGCGCAGGATTATGGCCAGGCAGGCGCCATCGATTTCTTCGGTCGTCGCGAAGGTTTGCCGCCATCGCTCAGCGGCGATCGTACGTATTTTCTGTGGGGGCCGCGTGGCTATTCCGGCGACTGCATGATCGTGCTCGACGATCGTCAGGACGCGCTCGAAAAATACTGGGGCGACGTCCAACGCGTCGCAACGTCGGCGCCCAATCCGTGGGCGCTCGAAGCCGACATTCCGGTCTACATTTGCCGCCACAAGAAATTCGCGTCGTTCACGGAACTGTGGCCGACGCTCAAGCACTGGCGGTGACATGTGGCGCTCGCGGCGCGACGGCGATTTTCGTATGCTCCGACGATTCCCCGCCCCGGACCCATCGGCATGAAAACTATTGCGGCATTGACCGTCCCGATTTTGATCGCGACATCGCTCACGTATGCGGCGGACAAAAAACCGTCCGACGCGCCGATCACCGCGATGACACCGGACGTCGTCAAGGAATACGACTGGGTTCGTCCCGACGCCGATTACGAACGGCGCGTCGTGATGATTCCGATGCGCGACGGCGTGAAACTCTACACCGTGATCGTGCTGAAAAAAGGCACGCACGATGCGCCGATTCTGCTGACGCGTTCGCCGTACGATGCGAAAGGTTCGACGGAACGCGTGAAGTCGTCGATCGCATCCGAAACCCTCGATGCGATGAACGCCGAATTCATCGACGATCACTATATCGTCGTGACGCAGGACATCCGCGGCATGCATCATTCGGAAGGCGATTTCATCATGACGCGTCCGCTCGCCGGACCGCTGAACAAAACCGGCATCGACGAATCGACCGACGCCTACGACACCATCGACTGGCTCGTGAAACACGTCAAGGAAAGCAACGGCAACGTCGGCACGATCGGCAGCAGTTATCTCGGTTTCACGACGTTGATGTCGGAAATCAATCCGCATCCGGCGCTGAAGGCCGCCGTGCCGGAAAGTCCGATGGTCGACACGTGGATCGGCGACGACGATTTCCACAATGGCGCATTTCGCGTGGGCACGTTCGATTACATCGTCGAGATGTCCACCGGCAAAGCGGAAGACGACGTCAAAATCCCGGTCGGCGTCGGCGACGACTACACGCGCTATCTCAACGCGGGTTCCATCGGCGATTACGCGCGCCGCTACGGCATCGACCGTTATCCGTCGGTGCAGAAGATCATGCAAAACCCGGCGTACACCGATTTCTGGTCGCTGCAGGCCGTCGACAAATGGATGGCGGCGCATCCGTTGACCGTGCCGACGATGCTCGAAGTCGGACAGTGGGATCAGGAAGATTCGTATGGCGCGCCGGCCGTCTACAAGGCGATCAAACCCAACGACGTCAACGACAATCTCGTCACGCTCGTCATCGGACCGTGGCGGCACTCCGGCGCGAACCATTACGGCTATGGCCTCGGCGCGCTGACGTTCACTGGCGACACCGCGCGCGAATTCCGCGTGAAATACGTGAAGCCGTTCTTCGACCATTACCTCAAAGGTGCGCCTGATCCGCACACGCCGCACGTGCTCACGTACGCAACCGGCGCCAATACGTGGGAAACCTCGCCGCGCTGGCCGATGGGCACGCCGACGCCGCTGTATCTCTCCGCGCATTTCGGCGCCGGATTCTCCGCGTCGAACGATGCCGGTCACGATGATTATCTTTCCGATCCGATGAAACCCGTGCCGTTCATTCCGCGGCCCATCAACATGTCCGATGCGACGCAATGGAAACCGTGGCTCGTTCACGACCAGCGTTTCGTTTCGGATCGTCCGGACGTGCTTGTGTATCAAACCGCGACGCTCGACAAACCCGTGCACATCATGGGCGCGCCGCAGGCGGATATTTTCGCGGCGACATCGGGCAGCGACAGCGACTGGGTCGTCAAACTCATCGATGTGTATCCGGATGTTTCGCCCGAATCCGCCGATCAAGGATCGAAGCCGAGCATGGCCGGTTTCGAACTGCCGATCGGCATCGAGATTTTCCGCGGCCGTTACGTGCACGCGCTCGATAAACCGCAAGCGCTGACGCCGGGCAAGATCGAGGAATACAAATTCGGACTGCCGAACGTCGATCACGTGTTCCTGCCCGGCCACCGCATCATGGTGCAGGTGCAGTCCACGTTGTTTCCGCTGTACGACCGCAATCCGCAGACGTATGTCGACAACATTTTCAACGCGCCGCCGGCTTCGTACAAAATTGCGACGCAGAGCGTCTATTACGGCGGCACCACCGCCAGCGCGGTGTATTTGCCGGTGACCACGACGATGCCTTGAACGCGCGCGGCGATTACTTCACTAATCGCAGTTCGCGAAGATGGACAAGCAACTCGGCAACGGAGCGCCACGGCAGAATGCGTGAGTTTTCGCGCTCGTCCGGCGGATTGGTCGGCAACTGGTCGGACCATCCGCCGCAACCGATCAAGGGAAGCAGCGGTCGTTTGTGCAGCCAGGCAAGGTGCACCTCGGATTTGGTCCCCGCGCGTCCGCCGATGACGATGCACGCATCGCCCGCGAGTGCCATCAGTACATTGCGCGCGTCGCCCATACCGCATGGAAGGACGATGGTCGCCGGCCAGTCCATGGGCG
>CAZZYA010000126.1:0-10465 GCA_964658115.1 uncultured Rudaea sp.
TGGTGACTTTTTGTCACCGGACAAAAAGTTACCCGCTCGTCCCGAGCGGAAGCTCCAGCTCCTAAAAACCAAAAGCAACAAACACACACAGATAGCCCTTGCGACAACCCCCATTTCGAGGCATCGTTCCCAAATTCAAACACCCGTTCGAGATTATGGCCGAAGCCCATCACGCCAATTTTCCCCGCCTGTTCTCACCGCTCGACCTCGGCTTCGTCACGCTCCCCAATCGCGTGCTCATGGGTTCGATGCACACCGGCCTGGAAGATCACGCGAAGGATTTCGACAAACTCGCCGCATATTTTGCCGAGCGCGCGAAGGGCGGCGTCGGATTGATGGTGACTGGCGGCATCGCGCCGAACATCGTGGGTTGGTTGAAACCGTTCAGTGGACGATTGTCGATGCCGTGGCATGTCGCGCGGCACCGCAAAGTGACGCGTGCGGTTCATGCGGAGGGCGGACGCATCTGCATGCAGATTCTTCATGCGGGTCGCTATGGATATCATCCGCTGTCCGTCGCGCCGTCGAAAATCAAATCGCCGATCACGCCGTTCACGCCACGCGCGTTGTCGACGCGCGGCGTCGAGGCGACGATTCGCGCGTTCGTTAACTGCGCGAAGCTTTCGCGCGATGCCGGCTACGACGGCATCGAAATCATGGGCAGCGAAGGGTATCTCATCAATCAGTTCCTGGCCGAACGCACGAACCAGCGCACGGATACATGGGGCGGTTCGTTCGAGAATCGTCAACGCTTTGCGCTCGACATCGTGCGCCGCACGCGCGAAGCCGTCGGGCGCGATTTCATCATCATCTATCGGTTGTCGATGATCGATCTGGTCGAGCGATCGCAAAGCTGGGACGAAATCGTGCGGCTCGCGAAAGGCATCGAATCTGCCGGCGCAACGCTGATCAACACCGGCATCGGCTGGCACGACGCGCGCGTGCCGACCATCGTCACCAGTGTGCCGCGCGCGGCGTTCACGTGGGTGACGAAGCGGCTCAAGGGCGAAGTCTCGATCCCGCTGATCACCACCAACCGCATCAACATGCCGGATGTGGCTGAGCGCATTCTCGTGGCCGGCGAGGCTGACATGGTTTCGATGGCGCGCCCGTTGCTCGCGGATTCGCAGTGGATCGCGAAGGCGCGGCGCGGCGACGCGCAACGCATCAACACGTGCATTGCCTGCAATCAGGCGTGCCTGGATCACGTGTTCGAAAACAAACGCGCATCGTGCCTGCTCAATCCGCGCGCGTGCCACGAAACGGAATTGCGTATCGAAAAAACCGATGCGCCGAAAAAGTACGCCGTCGTCGGCGCGGGCCCCGCCGGACTCGCCTGCGCGACAACGCTTGCCGAACGCGGTCACGCGGTTGCGCTGTTCGAAGCGGCTGCCGAAATCGGCGGACAGTTCAACATGGCAAAGCGCATTCCAGGCAAGGAAGAATTCCACGAAGCGTTGCGCTATTACACGCATCGCCTCGCCGACGCGCAGGTCGATGTTCGATTGAACACGCTAGCGACACCCGACCATCTCAAAAACTTCGACGCGGTGATTCTCGCCAGCGGCGTCACGCCGCGCGCGATCACGACGCCCGGTTCGGATCGACCAAACGTGCTGAGTTATGTCGATGCGGTGCTGCTTGGTAAACCGGTCGGACGGCGCGTTGCCATCGTCGGCGCGGGCGGCATCGGCTTCGATGTCGCCGAATTTCTCACGCAAACACCGCCGTCGGCGACGACCGACACCGCGCGCTGGTCACACGAATGGGGAGTGGACGAAACCTACGCGAACCGCGGCGGATTGGCCAAACCGGCGCCCGAGTCGACGGATCGTGAAATCTGGCTGCTGCAGCGAACGCCCGGTGTGCCGGGCAAACGGCTCAACAAAACGACGGGCTGGGTGCATCGCGCGTCGCTGAAAATGAAAAACGTGAAAATGCTCGGCGCGGTGGCCTACGAACGTATCGACGACACCGGCCTTCACATCGTCGTCGACGGCAAACCGATGACGCTCGACGTCGACAACGTGATCGTCTGCGCTGGACAAGACTCGCGGCGCGACCTGCACGCCGGATTGCAGGCGGCGGGCGTCGCGGTGCATCTCATCGGCGGCGCGGACGTCGCCGCCGAGCTCGATGCGAAACGCGCTATCGCGCAAGGTACGCGCCTCGCCGCGACGCTTTAGCCCAATCGCACGTCACGTGGCGCAGACCGGTTCACATACCGACACGTGGCGGAAGCGGGCCTCCCCTCCTGACGTTGAATAGTTTCCCTCATGGCCGAGAAATGGGATCGTTGACACCCATACTTCGCCGTACTGAGAAACGAAAACGGTTGACGCGCGATACGTTCGCCGCGCGTCGTGCGAGACATCAATCAGGGGTTTTTATGAGTTCTCATTCTCCACGCGACAGACGAACATTGATGAGCACGCTGCTCAGCGACGTCGTCGATCGTATGCTGAAGCTGCAGCCGGTCGCCGGCGACGCGCGCTCGGAAAATATCACGCAAAAACAGGCCAACATCCGCGCAGCTAGCGTGCGTGAGGGATTTCAATCGATGCGCGCGCGCAGCGACGGAATGGCGGAACGTCTGCAGCACTACCGGCGCAAGCAGGCCGTATTGCTTGGCAAGACCGATAGCGAAGCGTCGGCGGACGACGCGTCTTCGCAGATCATTTTGCGCTCGAAGAACTGAGGGTTCCGCTACCATCGCGTTCCTCGAAACGGAGAACGCGATGACCGAAGCCACATCTCAGCGCTCGCTTGCGCACGTCGCGCTGGTCGTTCGCGATTACGACGAAGCCATCGATTTTTATACGCGCGCGCTCGGCTTCCGGCTCGTCGAGGACACGCTGCTCAATGCGGAAAAACGTTGGGTGGTCGTTGCGCCGTCGAATGGCGCCGGCGCATCGCTACTGCTCGCCAAGGCGTCGAACGATGCGCAACGTTCGCGTATCGGCAATCAGACCGGCGGCCGCGTTTTCCTGTTCCTGCACACCGACGATTTTCATCGCGATCATCGCGCGATGACGGCGCACGGCGTCACGTTTATCAACGGCCCGCGCGAAGAAGCCTACGGTACCGTCGGCGTGTTCGAGGATCTGTACGGCAATCGTTGGGATCTGATCGAACGCAAAACGCGACGCTAGTTTTTTCGTACCATACGGCGTTCTTCAATCGGAATCCGCATGGATCAGTTCAGCTATCTGTCCGTCCTGCTGTCGATCATCCTGGGCCTCGCCATCACGCAGGTACTGAAGGGTTTTCGCGGCATCCTGCTGACGCGCGCGCGCGTTCGATTCTACTGGCCGACGATGGTATGGAGCATCACGCTTTTGCTCATGTTCGTGCAGGGCTGGTGGGCGATGTTCACGATGCGCGACATGACCTCATGGACCTTCGCGGCGTTCGGCGTGATCCTGCTGCAGACGGTGCTTTACTACATGCTGGCGGCGATCGTGTTCCCGGATTTTTTCG
Source organism: uncultured Rudaea sp. (assembly GCA_964658115.1). Taxonomy (GTDB): domain Bacteria; phylum Pseudomonadota; class Gammaproteobacteria; order Xanthomonadales; family Rhodanobacteraceae; genus Rudaea. The sequence continues at coordinate 3,481 of CAZZYA010000126.1, forward strand.
GAAACGAGCCAATCGATTTGCGCGAACATTATTTCGTGCACGTTCGCTGGTTCATGGGATTGATGATGGGTCTGCTTGCGACGAGCTTCGTCAAATCCTACGTCCTGGACGGACGCCCGCCAGCGCCGATCGACAGCGCGTTCCATGTTTTCTTCTTCACTGCATCGTTGTTGGCGGCACTCACGCGGCGGGAGTGGTTTCACAAAGTCCAAGCGCTGGGCGCATTTTTCGGAATGGCCGCATACATCTTCGTACTGTTTCAGCGCTTGAAGTAGAGGGCCGTCTAACGATAGCCCTCTGCAGTGTGTCGCGCTAAATGGCAAGGTTGACGCCGAACACAAGGCCGAGCAATGCCAGCACGAGGAGCACGAGGAAGATCATGAAAAAGATTTTGGCGATGCCGGCCGATGCGCCGGCGATCCCGCCGAAGCCGAGTGCGCCGGCAACCAACGCGATGATCGCGAATACGATCGCTAAGTGAAGCATGGGTCTACTCCCTGAAAGTCCGTTTAACCGAACGGAACAAATTCAAGGTGCGTGCCAGTGGAATTCCTTCACACAATGCTCATGTTTGTTGGACACGCGTCGTTTTCATTAGCGCGTTTTGCATGTAGATCGGTGATTCTTACGCAAATTGCACGAGAACCGCATTTATTTGCGCTTTTCAATCGGCACGAATGTAAGGTTCTCCGGACCTGTGTAATTCGCACTCGGACGAATGATCTTGCCATCGATACGCTGTTCGATCACGTGCGCACTCCATCCCGACGTGCGCGAAATCACGAACAGCGGTGTGAACATCGCTGTCGGCACGCCCATCATGTGATAGCTCACGGCACTGAACCAGTCGAGGTTCGGGAACATTTTCTTGACGTCCCACATCACCGTTTCGAGGCGTTCGGCGATGTCGAACATCTTCATGTTCGATTGGGTTTTCGACAGATCGCGCGCGACTTCCTTGATCACCTTGTTACGTGGATCACCGGTCGTATATACGGGATGACCGAAACCGATGACGACTTCCTTTCGCTCGACGCGCGCGCGGATGTCTTTTTCCGCTTCGTCGGCCGATTCGTAACGCTTCTGGATTTCAAATGCCGCTTCGTTGGCACCGCCGTGCTTCGGACCACGCAGCGCGCCGATCGCTCCAGCGATGGCGGAATACATGTCGCTACCGGTTCCCGCGATCACGCGCGCGGCGAACGTCGACGCGTTGAATTCGTGTTCGGCATAAAGAATGAGCGATGTATGCATCGCGCGCACCCATTGCGCGTCGGGTTTTTCGCCGTGCAACAGATGCAGGAAATGACCACCGATCGAGTCGTCGTCGGTTTCCACATCGATGCGTTTCCCATTCACCGCAAAGTGATACCAGTACAACAGCATCGATCCGAGCGAGGCCATCAAGCGATCGGCGATGTCCTTCGCACCGGCGATGTTGTGGTCGTCTTTTTCCGGCAATGCGCAGCCCAGCGCGGAAACGGCGGTGCGCAGCACGTCCATCGGATGCGACGATGCCGGCAACTGTTCGAGTACCGCCTTCACCGATGCGGGAACGCCGCGCAGCGCCCTGAGTCTAATTTTGTATGAGGCCAGTTCAGCGGCATTCGGTAAGGCGCCGTGCACCAGAAGGTGCGCGATCTCCTCGAATTCGCTCGTTGTGGCGAAGTCGAGAATGTCGTAACCGCGATAGTGCAGATCGTTGCCGGTGCGCCCGACCGTGCACAGCGCCGTGTTTCCCGCGGCGACGCCCGACAGCGCGACGGATTTCTTGGGCTTGGGAAGCGTCGAAGCGGTTTCGCTCATTTCATTGATCCTGTTCTTTTGCCGGAAGCGCCGGTTCGGCATCTTCGTTATCGAGGAAATCGTCGTCGGTGCGCGACGGACAGCTATTCACCGCTGGATGCTGCTCACCGGGATTCGCAATCGCATCGTCGAATTGCCAGCAATCGCCGAGCGACGAGCAATAGCAGATCCGCACGTTCACGCGCTGCACCTGGTGCGAATACAGATTGAAATCGTCGGCCGTCGGGAATGCGAGTTGTTCGATCTTGTCGTTGCCCGAAATCACGACACCGTTGACGGTCGAATAGGGAATGTGATGTTCGTACTTGAGCCCGAGTGCGCTGAACACGTCGGACCAGTTGTGCTGCGGCTTTCCGTCCACGCGGATCTGCACGCTGTGGATGATCGCGGGTCCCACACCCTTGTTGAACAGGACCATCTCACGTTTGGAACTCGACATGCCCGGCTCGAGATACGGCCACACTTGCGCGCGTACCTGCTGCTTCTGCAAGTAAGCCGTATAACCGGACACGCACAACGCGAGCAGACCGACCAGCGCGGCGATGATCGCGGCGACGCCGTCCCAGTCGCGACGTTTAGCCAGTCGGTCCAGCGCAGTATGCGCGGATGGCGGGAGTTCGAGTTGCGTCATGACGCGGACTTAATCCTTCGACGCCGCGAACAGGCGGTCGAGTTTGTCTTCGTACGCGTGATAGCCGAGGAAATCGTACAGCTCGGCGCGCGTTTGCATCGTCGGTACCGCGGCTTTTTGTGTTCCGTCGCGGCGCACCGTTTCGTAGAAATTGAACGCCGCTTTGTTCATCGCACGATACGCGCCGCAGCAGTACAGCACGATGTCGACGTCGGCCGATTTCAGTTCGTCGGTGGTGAACAGCGGCGTCTGACCGAACTCGGTGATGTTGGCCAGGATCGGCACCTTCACCGCGTCCTTGAATTGTTTATATTGCGGCAAAGTATAAATTGCCTCGGGGAAGATCATATCGGCGCCCGCTTCTACGCAAGCGACGGCGCGTTCGACCGCAGGCTCGATACCTTCGACCGCAATCGCGTCGGTGCGGGCCATGATCACGAAATCCTTGTCGCTGCGCGCATCGACCGCGGACTTGATGCGATCGACCATTTCATCCTTCGGCACGATCGCTTTGCCCGGACGATGACCGCACCGCTTGGTCGCGACCTGATCTTCGATGTGCAATGCTCCTGCACCCGCCTTGATCAGCGATCGAACCGTGCGCGCGATGTTGAAGGCGCCACCCCATCCCGTATCCACGTCGACGAGCAACGGCAGATCGCATACATCGGTGATGCGTCGGATGTCGGTCAGCACATCTTCCATCGTGCTGATGCCCAGATCGGGCATGCCGAGCGAATTGGCCGCGACGCCGCCGCCGGAAAGATACAGCGCCTTGAAGCCGACGCGCTTCGCCATCAACGCGGCGTAGGCGGTAATCGCGCCAACAACCTGCAACGGCTGTTCGTCCTTCACGGCAGCGCGAAATTCCGCGCCGGGGGATTGCGCCGAAACGTGCGGTGTCATGGTCACTCCGCGAAAAGCGCGATTTTAGCGCAACGGCCACTTTTTTTGGGCCAGGCTTGAAGCTTGCCGAACGCGTCGACATCGGACACGACCGGCATCTCAATCTTCGCTGCAGCGGATCGGGCACGCCGACTGTCGTACTGGAAAGTGGCGCGGTCGCGGACTCGATGGCCTTGCGCAGCGTGCAGCCGCTCGTCGCCAAGTCCACACGCGTGTGCTCGTACGATCGCGCGGCTTACGGATTCAGTGATCCACGTGGAGTGCCGAGCCGGTTTCGGCGCAGCGGCGCACGAAATCGTCGCCGGCATTCTGGACCGGCGTCAGCGGCGCGATGGCCGGGACGCGCAACGGATCACGTATCGGTTCCGCCAACGGAAAAACTCGGCGCGCTGCCGCTGGCGATCCTGATGCCCGACCATCCGTTCGCGGAATGCTCCGCAAGGCGATCGCGAGATGCTCGAAGATGCGCGTCAGCGCACGCATAGACAGATCGCGGCGACGTCATCGCGCGCGACCATTATCCTCGTCGCGAATTCGAGTCACGACGTGCAGTTCGATCACCCGGATGCAATCGCCGACGCGATACGAACCGCCATCGCGCAGACGAATCACTAACTGCCCAGATCGGGACCGCGCTGGAGGGCGCTGCGAATTTCCTCGAGCGCGTTCGGATCGTCGAGCGTCGAGAGATCGCCCGGATCCCGATCTTCCGCCAGCGCTTGCAACGAGCGGCGCAACAATTTTCCGGATCGCGTTTTCGGCAACGCATTGACGATGTAGACGCGAGACGGCCGCGCGATACCGCCCAATAACTCGACAACGCGTTTCTGCATGCCATCGGCAGCCGCGTGTTTCGTGGCTTCATCGCCGACGGTTTTCAACGTGGCGAAAACGACCGGCACCTGACCCTTGAGATCGTCCTTGACGCCGACGACGGCCGCTTCGGCCACCGACGGATAAGTGGCGACGGATTCCTCGATCTCGCGCGTGCCCAAGCGATGACCCGCGACGTTGATCACGTCGTCGGTACGGCCGAGGATGAACGTGTAACCGTCGGCGTCGCGGATCGCCCAGTCGAGCGAGCTGTACAACAATTCGTTGAAATGGGAAAAGTAGCTTTGTATAAAACGCGCATCGTCGCGCCAGATCGTCGACATGCAACCGGGCGGCAATGGCGGCTCGACGACCAGAACGCCCTTGTCGCCGGGTTCGGCGTCCTTGCCGGTGACCTCGTTGATCACACGCAGCTTGTAGCCGAAACTGGGAAAACCGGGCGAACCGAACCGGATCGGTTTCAGGTCGAGTCCGGGCTGAAGCGTGAGCACGGGCCAGCCGGTTTCGGTTTGCCAGTAATTGTCGATGACCGGTTTGCTCAAGCCTTCGGAAATCCATTTCGCCGTGGGCTCGTCGAGCGGTTCGCCAGCGAGAAAAAGATAGTTGAGCGCCGATAGATCGTATTTTCTGAGCCACGCGGAATCCTGTTTTTTCAGAATGCGGATCGCGGTCGGCGACGAAAACATCGAGCGCACACCGTAATCCTGGCAGATTTTCCACCAGATGCCGGCGTCAGGATTGATCGGCGAGCCTTCGTACAAAATCGCCGTGGCGCCGACGATCAGCGGGCCGTAAATGTTGTAGCTATGGCCGACTGCCCAACCGACGTCGGACGTGCAAAACATGACCTGCCCGGGACCGACGTCGAAGATCGTTCGCATCGACAACGCCATCGCCACCGCGTAGCTGCCGACATCACGCTGCACGCCTTTGGGTTTGCCGGTGGTGCCCGACGTATAAAGCAGATAGCTCGGCTCGTTCGATTCGAGCCACGTCACCGGCACATCGGCGTTTTCGTGATCTTTCCGACGTGTGGCGTAATCGATGTCGCGGCCTTCGACCTTCTGCATGCCTTTGTCGAGATCGCGCGAGACGATCAATACGTGCTGCGGCGGCGATTTCGCCAAACGTAACGCCGCATCGACAAGCGGTTTGTACGGAATTACCTTGCCGAGGCGCACACCGGCGTCGGCGCAAATGACAAGTTTCGGTTCCGCGTCGTCGATGCGCAACGCGAGGTTGTGCGCGGCGAATCCGCCGAACACCACCGAATGGATCGCGCCGAGTCGCGCGCACGCGAGCATGGCGAACACGGCTTCGGCCATATTCGGCATGTAGATGACGACGCGTTCGCCCTTCGTCACGCCCAACGATTGCAGCACGGACGCGAACGTGTTCACTTCACGAAGCAGTTCGCGATACGTGATTTTGCGGGTGACGTTCGTTTCCGTCGAGATGGCGATCAGCGCGAGCTGGTTGCCGCGGTCGGGAATATGACGGTCGACGGCGTTGTAGCAAAGGTTGGTTTCGCCACCCACGAACCATTTGCGGAAAGGTGGATTTGTATACTCGAGGATGGTTTGCGGCGGTTTATGCCAGTCGATCAGCCGCGCTTTTTCCGCCCAGAATTCCTGCGGCTGTTCGATCGACCGACGGTATTCGGATTCGTAGCTCATAACCTGTTCTCTCGTTTCCGCGCGCCGGCATCAGCATACGCCGCGAACGCCGCGTGGCGCATATTTGGCGCGCGAATAACGATGGAAGCCGACGCCCGCGACGGAAATCCAAAACCTTAATTCCGGGTGCTTGTCCGATTCGTCATTCTGCTGCAAGGTAGCCGCCGGACGATTCACTTACTCGGGTACCTGTCGGAGTTTCCATGCACACCACGCAACGACATACAGAAATGCACGAAGCTTATGCACCGCTCATCGCGCCGCCGTTTCGCAGCCATCGGCCGGAGTGGCTGATCGGGCAGAAAATGATGGATCACGCGATGAAATCGATTCGCGCACGCACGCACCTCGAGCGCGATTACGACATTCCCTACCTCGCCGGCTACAGCCTCAGTGGCCATACGATTTTCATCGACCGCCACATGCCGAAAAGTTTCGTGTTCCGTAGTCGCAAGATTTCGACGGATCGTTTTCTTATCGTGCATGAGGCCGTCGAAAAATCACTGATCCAGTTGCTCGGCATGCACTATCTGCACGCGCATCAGATCGCACTGCACGCCGAGCAGGCCGCGGTGCGTGCCGAAGGCGTCACGTGGGAAGCGTACGACGCGTTCATGCAGGACAACATCAAGGTGATCGGCGACGAAGCACTGACGAAAGTGCCGAGCAATCTCGATCTCACGCCGTATCGCGATTTCCACGACGCCGAGGAACTGAGGAAAATGCGCGCGTGCGTCGTTGAATGTCCGGATTTCGAACCGCGCCACCGCATCCACATCGCCGGATTGCAACGGCAGCCGGTTCGTTCGTGATCTGTCGCTCGTGTGTGCATTTGTTTAACACACACAATGGCAAAATCAATCGTTGGCGGCCTTTCGATAGGTCGCCCCAATCGTAGTTATCGTTAGAAACGATTTCCCTCGACGACGTGAGGGAGCGATGCTGCGCAGGTCGTCGAAGAACCGTCAGGAGGAAGATTATGTCAGCCGAAATGAAATGTCCGTTTCCGCAAGGGAATCGGAGAGGACCCAGCAATACGCAGTGGTGGCCGAACCAGTTGAATCTATCGATGCTGCATCAGCATTCGTCGTTGTCCGATCCGATGATCGAAGACTTCGACTACAGCAAGGAA
>CAZZYA010000127.1:0-10353 GCA_964658115.1 uncultured Rudaea sp.
CGTTCCGGTGGGACGCAATAACCGCCCGGATGCGTCCTAGCCCTTCAATAAGTCACTTCGTTAGTATGGATTGACCCAGCGCGCGGCCGACATGTTGGAAGATTAGCCGTTCGTCCAAGCGGCGCTAGGGCGTACGCACAAAAGGAACGCGCTGCGCAACGCAAACCGACAGCGGTAGCGGAACGTCGAGCAGTGCAGTAGCACTGCTAACACCGTCGAGCAAGGGCGGCATAGGGCGGTCGTGGATCTGCCGGCGGCGGTGGTCAATCGGAGGTGGTGCGCACACGTACAACACCAGCTTGATCGGCGACTTCGTTGGCACCGATCCGAATCACTCGCAAAGTATCTCGCTCACGCAACGGCGGTTGAGCCGCGCGACGTTCAGGCGCATTCGCGCGAAAACCTTTTGACCGAATGACCGGCCTAACGGGCGACGGTAAGTCGAAGCAGTCGATCGTTCGAAGATAAAACTTTTCTGATCTGTGACAGCGCAAGTACGCGGCGCCCGCGGTTCTCGGGCGCTCACTAAATGGTTGTCGACTCGCTTTCAGAATCAGGGTTGTTTGACGTGGAACTTCAAATCCACGTCATAGGGGTATTCTTCGGCGAGTAAGGTTATACCGGGTCTTGATGTGAAGTGTCCGCTAAGTTCGCCGTTGACGAGACTCACGTCGTCGATGTTGAGATAAACGCTGCCTCCGAAACTTGCTTTGGACAAGCGCGGCGTTGCTGCCTGCGACAGTGCCATGTTAATGACTTCCCACTGGTTGCCGTTGTTCTTGTCTATCATGATGTTTGCTGCGATTGCATCACCGAGTCGCCCCGATCGTGCGGCGGTTTCTGGGTCTGGCTCGTCGCTGCCGTCTTTTTCGCTAAAGACAATCAACGTGACTGAGTTGCCAACAAAGGGTGTGCCCTTCTTCGCTAGCACAAAGTTCAATTTGCCATCATGGCCGGCCACGCGATAATGGCCTTCAAATGGTGCCGCGGCAATTGCCGAAGTTGCCAGCAACGCGAAAACGACCGACACAAGAATTTTCGAGGTCATTTCAGTTCTCCGATGTGCATTTTGGCTTTTGATTGGAGCGGGATGTCCGCTTCGAGCAAAGACGGAAAACGAAGTAAATAAGGATCAGTGACCGCGTTGTTTTCGACTGTCCAACGAACAGTGCGAATCTTCCTGGCGTTCCTGCATATCCGGAAATGGCGAATTAATAAGACGTGATTTGCGCTTCGCTGACCAACAGCCCGTCTTATTTACCAGATAAGTCAGCCTCCAGTCCTCGAGGATTCTTGATTCGATGTTCGGGATCGTAGACCAGGCAGAAAAGCGTCTTACAACTCGGATGGGATTTTTGTAGCGCGCTATGTCGACAATGAGCTCTTCGCTGACCTCTATTCGTAGCAAGACCGCCTCGCGTCACAGTGGATGAGCGATGTGGCGAATCGTCGCGCTTCGATGGCACAACGAAAGCTGTCAACGATCGAAAGGCGGAGGCCTTCGCGTATTCTGGAAGTCCAGCGCAAAAATTGAACGTACTTGCTGCAACTCATTGATGATTTAGGAGAGTTGGTCACAGCGATGCCGATGTAGCCCGTGAATGGTTATGTTGCTGGCGTGCGGCCTGGTATTGTCGGGAGCGTGGCGGCGCAACGCCCGGTCTGATTTCTCGTTGAGGAAAGCCATGAAATTTTACGTGACGATCGGTGGATTTTTTTTCATCCTTGTAAGCGCGCTGGACGCGGCGAACGCGCAAACCATCATTACTCTTGGTAGCGGATTCTCCTATGCCGGTAGTGTTGCCGTGGACAGCGCAGGCAATGTTTTTGTCTCGGATACAGACAACAGCGCGATCAAGGAAATCCTGGCGCCCGGTTATACGACAATCAACACGTTGGGCAGCGGATTTTCCTATCCCGGCGGCATTGCGGTCGATGCTGCAGGCGACGTGTTCGTGGCCGACACTGGCCACAACCTCGTCAAGGAAATTCTGGCGCCCGACTACACCACGGTCACGACACTTGGCAGCGGATTCCAGACCCCTACCGCCGTCGCGGTCGACAGCGCGGGCAATGTGTTTGTCGCCGATTACAACCACAACGCCATCAAGGAAATTCTGGCGCCCGATTACACGACGATCAATACGCTCGGCAGCGGTTTTTATAATCCTTCCGGTGTGGCGGTCGATGGCGCCGGCAATGTCTTCGTCGCCGATTTCCGCCACAGCGCGGTGAAAGAGATTCTGGCGCCGGATTACACGACAATCGATACGTTGGGCGGTGGCTTCAACCTGCCTTACGGTATTGCGGTAGATAGTGCCGGAGATGTCTTCGTTGCCGATACCTACAACAACGCCGTCGAAGAACTTCTCGCACCCGGTTTCACCACGGTGATGCCGCTCGGCTCCGGATTCTCCACGCCCAACGGCGTTGCGATCGATGCGGCAGGCGATGTGTTCGTCGCCGATGTGGGCAATAACGCGATCAAGGAAATCGTGGGACCGATCGACCGCATTTTTGCGAATGGGTTCGAGTAGGTCCGCTCGCACGAACAATGCGATTACCGTTGTTCCGCGTCATTTGTCTCACTGCTCACTTCAGACGCTTGTGCGATGTTCAAGACGTTCGGCGCTGGCGCCGGTGTCATGGCCTTGCCTGGTCTAATCTTTTTTAGCCATGATCAGTAACGACGAACGTCAAGACACCTGGATGTTTCACACAGCCGCAGGCACGCCGGTTCCCGTCGAGGTGACCGTGATCGATTATCCCAGCGAACCGGGCCACTCCCGATTCGTCAGCGGAGTGCGCGCAGACGGCCACCTCATGACATTCGAGGACGGTCGCTATCGCTGCGACGACGGCGAAGAGCTGACATTGCGCTGCGCGGTGGACGGGATCGCTGAGAGGTGTCGACGGACACATTGAGAAAGGGTGCGCACAACTCAACGCGTTGCCGTGGCGTGCTTCATGCCCTGCCGGCCGATGGCAAACTCTTGGCGAATCCTGTTAGTCGAAGATGATCCGGCTTTAGGCCCGATCACAATAGAGGTTCTGACTTCCTGCGGCCATTACGTCGTGTTGGCAAACAGCTTCAAAGCCGCATACAACTACTTGCGGCCCCAGCATGCGGTTCAAGCGATCCTTTTGGACCTTCAGCTGGGCTTACAGGGCGGGGAAGACTTGATCGCGGCGGCCCGTCCGACTCCGGTTTGCGCGGCATGGATGTAGCCATCCGCTTCCGTCACGCGGCCAAATAACTCGGAAAGCGGCGATGATCGCGACGCGCCGGAGGTCGAAACCACGAACGCGTCGTCGCGACATTCGCCGACGCTCGATTCGTTGCGCCTAATACACAATCGAAATTGCATCGCCGAACCCGTCGGCAAATATCCGGTCGGGGATAGGCTGCATTTCATAGGCGCCCAGGTCACGTGTACCAAAACGATCGGAGACGCTGGGTACGTCTTGATCGTAGGGCCGGCCATCGAGATCGCGATCGTCCCCGGTTACTGGGGCTGCGAAGTCAATGGCAGGCGATGACGTGACCACTCCGTTTTGCACAAAGGCCTGAAGGTGGTAGTTGCCCTGAGCGACATTGACGAACAACGGATCGCCTTCAACAATGCTGGTCGACGCCGGTAGCGTCGTCGTGTCGTTCGTCAGCGTATCGCTGATGTCGAGATTCGAGTTTCCGCTGAGCGAACCCGGCTGATCAAGCGTGAGTGTCCCGGCTTCGTCGACGATGTCGTCGCGCATTGTTAGCTTTACGCCGGACCCGATTTTGATGGCATGCGTCGCGTCGATGAGATCGTGGGCGATCGTCGTGTCAGTGATGTCCACCGCAGGGCCGCCCGAGGCAATCACCAGTTGCTGGCTCACCTCGTTGTCGGCGAGGAGCGCGGTCTGCAGCACCAAGTTGTACGAGTCGTTTGCATTGAACCCGTAGATCCCTCGATTGCCACGCAGTGAAATGCCATCCGCGACGAGAATGCTGTTGTCGCTGCTGTAGAACACGGAGCCGGACGGCTGATTGCTGCTATTGATCGCCAGGTTCTCGGATGCCTCGTTGCAAGACGCTCCAGCGGCACACGCGACCGCACCGAGTGACGCCGCCGATTCCGGCCCACAAGGCGGAACCGATACGCCGTCGATTGTTTGAAACTGATTGTCTGACGTGAGCGCGCCCGCGTTGAAATACAAATAGCCGCCTTGCGCTGCGGTGATGCTGGAGTTCGCATGATCCAAATACGCCACCGCTCCTTCGGGCGCGACGTTAGCGTCGACGCGGGCGTCATCGATGCACGCATATGCCGACGCGCCGGACGTGCCCGCAACGGGCAACAGGTAGAATGCCCCGCCCTCGGCAGAGGCGTGGTTGGACTGGACCGCCACACTGGTGGAGGGATCGGTTGTGAATAGGCGGGCGACGGCGTTGTCGTCGCTCGTGGCCACCACGGACATGCCGCCGCCGTAGGCCGCGTCGTTGTCGTAAAGTATCCCTAGGCCACCGTAGCCGACTGCCCCTACATCCGCGCGCGCCGGACCGACCACTTGAATGCCACCGCCCTTTCCGTTGGGCGCATGGTTCAAACTGATGAGGACGGGATTGCCCAATGCGTAAAGTCGCGCGTTGCCCTCGGCCATGATGCCGCCGCCGTCATGAGCCGCCGTGTTGCCGATGATCTGCACATAATCGTTGACTCGTAAGTTCGCTTGGCCCCCATCGCCTTTAATGTAAACGCCCGCTCCATAGCCAGCTCTATTCGCGTCGATGGTGTCGGTATTGAGAGTCAAGGTGCCATAGCCGTCGAAATAGATCCCGCCGCCATGACCCGCGTCATCCTCATGGCCTCCCGTGATCTGCAAATATTGGAGTGACACCGACGCATTACCGCTGATGCTAATCACACTGTCTCCCGTGTGTCCCGTGCCGTCGACAGTGACAAGAGGTGTCGTGGGTGCCGGTGGGCTCGTGCAAGGCGGGTCAGCGCAAATAGGCGGCGGCGGGTTGCACTTGATGCCGCTTGCCACGCCGGTCAGAGACATCGAGCGGCCGATAGTCAGATGCTGCGCGGTGTAGGTGTGCTCGTTGGTGATGTAAATCGTCGTGTTTGGGCAGCTGACGTTGTTGATGCCTGTTTGGATGTCATTGTCCGTGCAGCTGGCGTCGGTCGAGGTGTCGCCTACGTAACGGGCGTCCTGCTGCCCAAAGGGCGGGCAGGCGGAGGCCGATCCCGTCGAGAAGGCGAGCAATGTCAGCCAGCCCAGCAAAACCACGGTCCGTGAACCGAAATACGTTGACAAGCTAATCTCCAGCAAGAGTGCTCGAATGCACGTGGAGTCGAGTAACGCCGTTTCGCATGAGAACGCGTCATCGCGAAACGACGTTCGGATTCGGGAGCAATCCTTCCACTGAAGAATAGAGCGTGCGGAAAGGCGGCCTGGTGTGGACCTTGGGCGATCCAACTAGCGAACGTTGGCGCGGTGCTTATACGGCTTAAGGACCGGAAATCTGCGACTGTGTTCAGTCGCCCTCAAAGCCGTCGCCAAAAATTCGGTCGCCAATGGCGGCGCTGAGCATGATCGGGGTCACTTGCTCGATCCCGGTCGAGTTGGTGAACGCCAAAAAGGTCGTCGCGCTCGCGGTCGAAGCGAGCGAGGCGGACGCCGTCGGGGCGTAAAGCGTATAAGTTATCGTGCACGAGGCACCCACCGCGAGCGAACTTTCACATCCGTTGCTCGCTGCAAACGGCGCGTTGACACTGCCACCGGTGAAGTTGGTTAACGGCGCATCGCTGGTGTTGGTGACGATGACAGGAACCGATACGCTCGTGCCAAACGCCACGTTACCGAGATCAATTGTCTGCGGTGTGACGCGCGCTAGTGAACCCACACCTTCGCCTTGTACGTTAATCGGGAGGGTGTTGCCGGGCCCGCCCGGAATATAGAACTCGATGGATGTGCTATCGCTATACGACTGCGCTACGTGCGGCAAGAAGACGTAGCTCGTCGTGCAGGTGGTGCCCGACGTGATCGTGCTCCCTGAGCAACCCGTTCCACCCGTGTTAAACGCGCCAAACGTTCCTCCCTGGTCGTCGTTGAAACCGCCTCCAGCGAGCGAAACGGTTCCGGCGCTGTTGTTCTTATAGCTCGCGCTCACGGCAACTTGGTGGCCCACCTTGATCGCGCCATAGTCGAATGAGACAGGCCACAGATCCACATTCGGCGACGGCAATGCGGCGATGCCGCTGCCTTTCAACGCAATCGCAAACGTCTGGTACAACGGAATGGGGCTCGATGCCGCAGCACCAATGTTCGTCGTCGCTTGGGTCGGCCCCATTACAGAGGGCGTAAACGAATACGTAAAGGAACATGAGCTGCCAGCGGCGGGTTCATAGGAGACCGAGCCACAGGTTCCGCCGCCGCCTTCGAAGGCCGCATTGCCAGAAATCCCACCGCCGCTCAATGACACCGTCGCGCTGTGGTTGTTGGTTAGAGTCACCGGCACGCTCACCTGCTGTCCGATGAACGTGCTGCCAAAGTCGATGGATACCGGACTGACTTGAATCAGACCTTCTGTGCCAGCGCCGCTGAAACTTAAAGCCACGTTTTGATTTTCACCGCCGCCGGAAATGCCGACGTTGGTCGCGCCGGTTAACGTGTCGCCGGAGGCATCTGTCGGGGTGAACGTATACGTGAAGTAACACGATGCGCCCGGAGCGAGTTGATAGCTAGTGCTGCCACACGAACCCCCGCCGCCCGTGAACGCTGTCGTGCCGCTAATGCCACCGCCGCTGAGCGAGACGGTGCTGCTACTTAGGTTGTGAATGGTGACAGGCACAGAGACGGTTGCTCCCATCTTGACGGCGCCGAAATCGACCGCGACCGGGCCGACATTGGCAAGCATCGTTTGGGCGAACAGAGAAGGAGAAAAAAGGCACGACAGGATCAACGTTCGCAACGCCGCTGTACGCATACTCGAAATCCGAATAAAAAGAGTGGTGAAGTGTAGACAGCCGTCCGCTAAGAAGACCTAGAACGTGTCGCCACCGTGGTCGCCAACTGGCGCACAGTTTGAATCGGCGGCTAGTTCAACTACTCGAATCATCCACGCTTTACTGCGCGTCGGATCGCGTTGCAAAGTCATGCAACTGAGTTGTTCGGAGCGTTCACACGTGAACGTCTTGCGAACAAGGGCATCAGCGCATGTTGATTTTCGTGAAACTTTGAGCCGCTATTTGCGCCAAAGTTTGAGCCGCCGTAAACCGCAGCCGTGGTTCCTTTCGAGCGCTTTTTGCGGCTCAACTCGAAATGAAAATCTGGCCCAAAATTGGCTCAGTCTCGGGTGATAATCAACACACAGGCCGCCGCGAGTCGCACGAGGATAGCGCACTGGTGTGTTTCTAAAGTTCGACCTAACGCTGACGCTGCTTAACGGTAGGCTCGCTTCTCAAAATCGGGCGGACCGATTCACTTGCCAACGACAATATTCGCCACAGCCGCAAGCGTCACGGTCCGCGCGATCATGCCACAAATGTTGGATACCGCAGCTAGCCCGCAGCAGGAGGCAACCTGATGTGCTTTGCGCACTCGGACGCTACGGCTTTCAAATCTGGATCATGCAGAGAATCAAGTGCGGAAAGCGCGCGGCGTTCATAGGCTTCGGCAACGCCGAGTTCTGGCTCATCAAATGGGGAAGTACAAATAAATTCCAATTCAAAGCCGTGGCCGATCATACGCAGGACCCGTTGAGGGTCGATTGGCAGCGCGCGGGCAACCGCGTAGTTTATTAATTCAGACGAGCCGGCGTCAGAAAAAGGCTTGAGTAGTTGCGCAACTTCAAGCCAGCGCCGGTTCCCGGATTCAACGCCGCGGAGCACAGCTTCAAATTCTGCTTCGTGATTCCAAAAATCTTCTAGAACAGTTTTCCCGCCGTTGCGTTGAATCCTCGCAATAATATCTTCAGGTGACGGAGCGCCCTCCGCAGCCACCACAATCGCCATATCGAAAATGAAGATTGCTAGCAGCCTCTTGAACATGCACGAGGGTCCTCAAAGTTCTGCCGCGATGCGCGCAATCGTGCCACAGATGACGTATCGCCAATGCAGGCGCTGTCGGCGAACCAGCGGTGGTGACAGGTATCCGTCAGTCCAACCCCGATATGTCGCAAAGCGGGCTGCGGAAACAGATATCCCAAGTTCACTTCTTACTGATGCGATTCAGTTCTTTGGAGACAACTTTCTTAGTTTCGTCTGGCGGAATGCGTTTCCTGACGCGAGCCACCGCAGCAGAAATGCCTCTCGGGATAAATCGCCAAGCCTTAGCGCCATCAAGGGGTGGAAACGGAAGTAGATTGCAAAACGCGACAAGCATGTTTACCGGCACCAATACGTCAAAAGCAGGAGAGAGTGCTTGCGGAATCCCGCCAGTCAATGAGAAGACTTTGGCGATAAGCAAAGCCATGAAAAATAGAACTGCTTGTGCTGCGACGCCACCCCAAGCCACAGCAATGTTCGATGCCTCGCGGCGTGGCGCGCCATAGATACAGGCGCCGTGAAAAGCAAAGAGGCGCAGGGAATGCACGCGCAAACCACACAGATGCGCAACAAACGCATGGCCGATCTCGTGCGCCAAGATCAAGACTAGAAACGCAACTTGAGCAACTACCGCACCCAGAATGCTTTTTTCTATGGCCCAGCCAATGGGGAATGCGAGCAAAACGGTCCAGTGCGCGAAGACAGGCGCTCGATAGACCTTGAATACTTCGAAGTTGCTTCGAATCTTCAACGCGAACCCGCCGTTCGAGTCAATCGGACCTTGCTGAGATGCGCGCGATCATGCATTCACTTGCGTGCTCGGTCTACCACTGCAATAAGCCGAGCAACCGACGGGTTCGCCCCAACCCAATCCGACCCGAGATAGTCCGCAATGGAACGGCTCGCCAAGGCGCAATTTAATTGCCCAAGTTTTTCAGCCTGCAACAAACTATGCGCTCGATCCATCGCATCTTCGCTCAGCACCATTCGATCCGTCCCGGCCTGCGCTATCCAGATTTTCTGTATCGCGGAGATAAGCCTTCCCACCGCTTTCTCGGTCCTCGAAGTTTTTCGCGTCATAAAATTCCTCTCGGAGCGAAGCGCGCGATCGTGCCACAGCGCTTACGTGTAGTCGTACGTTTTATTGTCGCGAAGGTCGCGGATGTGATCGCCGCGTCCAAGCAAGAACCCGTGCGGTATCACGAGTGCGCTGATACCGCTGGCACTCGGTCGGAAAGCTTGGACAATAACTCGGTGGTGATTGCCCTCAATGCGTTGATGGTAGACATGAAGCTTCGCCGGCAGCCCGTCAAAAGCCCCTGAATATCGGCCCACTTTCGCAAAAATGAAAGTGTCCCCGGAAGTGTCCCCCATCAGAAATGACAAGGGCCTACATTTCTGCAGGCCCTTGTTTTTACTGGCTGGGAGACTAGGAGTCGAATCAAGGTGCCAGATAGCTGATTTTATTGGAAAAGTATAAATTCGAGGTTTTATCTGCTACGGAATTTACTACATATTTTTAATCGACATGCTTGCCGCTTGACACCACTCGGGGACTGCGCGCTGGAGAAACGCTCTTCGGACCACAGCGCCTGCAGTTATCGTCCAGAATAGTGACAATAGGACAGAAACCCCTCAAGGTTTCACCTCCGCTGACAGCCTCGGGATCGCCGACGCATCGAGTTGTGCGGACGGACGATCGCCGAGCGCGTCCGCTAGTCACCACCGATCGCGCAGAAAATATAGTTTGTCATCTCGCGGGTCTAGGCGCGCCAATATGCATCTATCACCAAAGGCTACGGAACGTCCCTGTTATCACGTCTGCGGTAGCGGCTTTCGTGTACGTTGGAAGGCGGCCAGTAATTGCGGCCGTCGCGTTCGGTGTTGCAACGGTCGCGATTAATTTTTGCAAACTTCATAATGGTGAACCACTATCGAGCACCGTCGACTGGTTCGACCGTGATCGCGCAGAACCTCGGCGAGCTCCAAGGCTCATCCACGGTTTCCAGTGCAATGTCGGTAATCTCGCGTTGCGGTTGCGGATTGACGAGGCGCACGGCGAACAAATTGGTGGGAGAACCGTGCTGCTGTCCGCGTGCGCGCCATGCAATCCGCGCCCATGCCTCGCCGTCGACGCCGTCAACGGTTCTCCACGATTCGAAAATGTCGCGTCGATACAGAATCGGCAAGCGCGCTTGGCTTCCGTCGCGATAGTGCAGTGACACGTACGCATACGGATGAACGCGGCGATCAATCAGCTTGCCGCTGGCTCCCACGATGAAATCGAGCGCAGATACACGGGCGAGCGGCAAATGAA
>CAZZYA010000128.1:0-10328 GCA_964658115.1 uncultured Rudaea sp.
GAGGTGGGTGACGACGAGGACCTGGTGGTGGGTCGCCAGGCGGGCCAGCCGGGCCATCTTGCGCTGTTCCCGCCAGAGGATGCGTCCGATCAGGCCCTGCTGGGTGATCGTCTGGATGCCAGCGGTGTTCGGGTAACGCAGGCGATATTCTTCGAGAGAGAAAGAGCGATTCATGGGTAGTCGGTGGTTATTCATGGTTTGGTTTCGACGATGTCTCACCGCGCGCCGGCGCGGACATTTGCGGCAATTCCGGTGTCTTCGCCAGCGCACCTTCGAGTTCGCGGGCGAAGTCCGCATCGCGATGCAGCTCGCGCGCGGCCTGAATGACGGCAGGATACAACGTGCGGATAGCGGCGGTGTCGGTGGCCGGATCGGTCACGTCGTGTTGCGTTTCGTGTGCGTTCGATGGCGAGGTGTGCAGCAATCCGTTCGCGTCGGGCTTCTGATAGGCGCGGAGAAAACGCGCTGCTTTCGCCATCAGCGGATAGTTGCGTTCGAGAAAAGCGCGATCGCCGGTTTGACGATACGTGCGCCAAACCCATAAACCGATTTCCGCGCCGGTGGTCAGCGTGCGTGCATTGGATGTCGACGACCAATGCAGGTCGCAGCTATGCGTGATGATCGGCAGCGGACGCAAATGATCGCTTTCGTATTCGATGCCGACGCCGTTGAAGCGCATCGTTTCGGGTACGCAAATTCCCGCGCGGCCGCCCATGTGATCACGCGTCCAGCGTTGCATCTCGCCGAGATTCCCGCGATACAGCGCGAAGAACGGTTCGTTGAATTCCGGCACGCCCGCCGCGAGATGCACGGCGACTTGCGTACGCAGGTTCCAAACCCAGAACGCGGCCGGATCCCAACTGTGTTCGTCTCCGGCCGCCGAGAAAAGATCCGCGCCGCCGGCCTGCGAGCCGGGAATTTCACCGCCGTTGTGCGCGAACGCGGCGTAGAGATACAGCGTGCGCAACGTTTCGGCGTAACGCGCGACGCCGTCTTCGGATTCCGCGCGGATCAAGTGCATGCGATGCCAGAAATCGTGCCACGCGTTCGCACTGGCATTTTCGTTGATGGGCGCGTCAAGCGCTGCGCGCGAGAGCGTTGCCGCTGACGCGCTGCCGTCGTAACCCGGCGCGGCGATGACGATGCGCAATTTGCCTTGCGCATCCGGTCGTGCATTCAATTCGATCGTTCGCGCATCGACGATGCGCACGCGAACGTCGCGTCCGATGGCGCCGATCGCGGCGAGCGAACCGAACGCGCGTCCGGAAGCCCCGGGCAATTCGTCGTCGCGCCACGTTTCGGCGAGCCACGCGCGATCGTTGTCGACGCCCGCGGCCGGTGTGCGCGGCTCCCACAACGCGAGGCGCACGCGCTGTCCGGTATCCGGCGGCAATCCGGCGAGGTCGAGCACGACGCGGTCGCGCTCGCTGTCGATAAAAATTCGCAGATCGATTCCACCACCGTGTTCTTCGATCACACCGTTATACAAATCGACTCGGCCGTGGAACGTGCGGTCGGCGGTCATCGCACGCAACGTCGGAATCGAAACGCGACCGGGCGAACGGCGATATGGCAGCGTGTCGATGCGGTTGAGTTGCAACGTGAATCCATCGGCGGCCCACACGGCGGCGCCGAGACGGCCGTTGCCCAGCGGCATGGCTTGCGTGGGCTGGATGTTCGGCTGGCCGATCAGGATGTCGGAACGAGCGACGATCGAAGGCACATCGTCAGCATGCGCAGCGGCGCCGAAAAGAATCGCACTCAGCAAGAGCAGCGCTCGCCTTCTCAATGCGCGGGTCCGAACGGATCGGTGACGCCTTCCATCCACGGATCGTGCGTCGCCGTTCGCCACCGCGCGAGTTGCGCTTTCACCTCGGCGAGTGCGCTGGCGTGCGCGGGATCGGCGGCGAGATTGTTGACTTCGTCGGGATCGTTCGACAAATCGTAGAACTCCTCCGAAGGCCGATGATGAAACGCCTCGAGCGTGCGTTTGCCCAGATGCGCGTTGTTGGCGACGATGGTTTTCCAGCTCGGCGACAGCGCGACGTCGCTAGCGATCGGCACTTCGAGCGTTGGTTCGAGATTGCGGAAATAGCTGTAGCGCCGCGTGCGCAACGATCGGATCGGATAATACTGATTGATCTCGTGGAAACTGTGCGTGGCGAACACGTGATCCCAGCCGTCGGGATTTTCCTGCTCGAGTATCGGCAACAGCGATCGTCCGGGCAGCGGGGAATAATGGTAGTCGGACGGTGGCTTCGCGCCCGCCCAATCAAGGATCGTCGGCGTGATGTCGATCCAGCTCGCCATCGCGCGGCTGCGCACGTTACGTGCACGCGCGTTCGGCGTGCGCACGATCAACGGCAGACAAATGCCGTCGCGGTAGAGATTATCCTTCGCGCCGGGAAACGGACGGCCGTTGTCACTGAGGACGATGACGAGGGTGTCGCCGGCGCGTCCACTTGCTTCGAGTTCGCGCAGCAGGATACCGACGCCGCTATCGAACCGGCTCACCGCTTCGGAATATTCGGCCAGGTCACGGCGAACATCGGGAAGGTCGGGGAGATGCGACGGCACGCGCACGTCGGATGGTGAATAGCGTTCGCGTTTCACTTCCGGCCAGTCGCGCGTGTTGCCGAATTGCGAAACGTCGCTGGCGCGGTGCGGATCGCTGTAGCCGACGGTGAGGAAAAACGGCCGCTTGTCGCACGCCCGAATCCATTTTCCGGCGGCATGGCCCATCGCGGCGACGTCGCGGTTGCCGGGTTGTTCGGGCAGCAGCCACGCATCGTAGGCAAGTTGCGCTTCGGGCTTGACGTGAAGTTTGCCCACGATCGCCGTGGCGTAACCGGTTTGCTTGAGCATCCGCGGCAACGTCTTGACGTTGTCGAGCAGCGAAAAATTATGCACGTCGTGACTGAGTCCATACATGCCGTTGGTGTGCGGATACAATCCGGTATACAACGTGGCGCGGCTGGAACTGCACGACGAGACTGCAGCGTAGGCGTCGGTGAACAGCGTGCCCTGTTTCGCGAGCGCGTCGAGCGTGGGCGATCGGATCCAGCCGCCGTAGCAGCCGATGTCGGAACCGAGATCGTCGGCGACGATCAGCAGCACGCTGCGACGACGATCCGCCGGTGGCACCGCACGCGCCGTGACGGCCGCCGCAGCCGCCGCGCTCGCGGCGATGAACGCACGCCGCGTGAGAGTCACGCAGGGTTTTCCAGCAGTGTCACGGGCGCGGCGCGGTCGGTTTCGCGCTTGAACAATGTCAGGGTCAGCAGTAGCAGTGCGGTCGGCACGAGCGAAAAATAAAATGCGTGAATGCCGTCGACGCGCGCGAACACCTGCGCGGTGATGTACGAACCGAGCGTGCCGCCGAGCGCGGAAAACACCACAATGAGACCGGTCATCGCCGCGTGCATGGTTTTCGGTAACGCGGTCAGCGCGACGGAATTGATGACGGGATAAATCGGCGCCATGAGCAATCCCATCATCGGAATCAGATACGCGGCGATCGGCGCGGTCAGCCAGCCGACGTCAGAGTTCGAGGCGATGTCGCGCGCCAGCGGCAGCGCGAGCAGCACCAGCGCGCCCATCGCGACTACACAGACGTTCAGCAACCGATACCATTTGATGCGCTTGAGTACGAAGCCCGCGCCGATACGCCCGATCGCCGTCGTGCCGGCAAGAATGCTGGCGAGTTGAATGCTCATGCGATGCGGTAGATGCAAAACTTCGTTGTTGAACGTCGGCAGCCACGTGCCGAAGCTTTGCTCGATCAGCACGTAAAGAAATGCGGACGCGAGGAATACGTAGACGAGCGGCCGTACGAACAGGCGCAGCATTTCGCCGAGCGCATCGGACGCGGTGTTGTTGTGGCCGTGCGCGTGCGCGGCGCTTTCGTCGAGACTCGACGTGGCGAGCAATGCGAACACGATCGCGCACATGCCGGCGAGCAGCCAGTACACATTCATCCAGATGGGATTGCCGGGATGGTCCGCATCGACGTAGCTGCTGAAAATCCAGCTACCGCCGAGCACGCCGATCATGAACATGCCTTCGATCGTGTTGGTGAGTCGCGAGTGCGCGGTCTTGTCGGCGGTGAGAAGTCCGATCGACGAATACACCGCGACCTTCGTCAACGCGAAACCGACGCCAATGCACGCGAACAGGATTTTCGTGGTGACGAATGCGGGAAACAGCGGCATCGCCACGCAACCGCCGGCGACGATCGCAAGCGCGAGCATCATCGCGCGCCGGTAACCGAGCAACGGCAGGAACGAGGCGATCACGAACGACGCGGCGGCGATGGTGAGATCTTTGTAGCGTTCGAGCGACGACGCTTCGGGCTTGTCGACGCCGAACGTGGAGATCGACTGCAGGATCACCGTGCCGACGCTGTTCAGAAGTATCGCGAAGACGATGTAGATCATCGCCAGCGCGATGATCATGCGGATCCGCGCGCGATTCGCGAGGGGACTTGAAACGTTGCTCAGCATGGGTCAATCCATCTCGGCATTTGGCTCGACGAACACAAATCTCGAAACGAATCGAATCGGGGAAAACCATTCAAAAAATGCGGTCCGAACCGCCGTTGGAAACGATTCGGACCGCTCTCTAAGTCAGAGAAGACTCGGGACAGCTTTTCTTAAAACTGGTACTTCACCTCGAAGTTGATTTCACGTCCTTCGATCGAACGCGCGAGCAGCACGCCGCCCGGACCGGTCGGTACGCCGGCGACGCGCGCGTTGCCTTCGGTGAGTCCGATCTCGTTGGTGATGTTGGTGCCCTGCACGCGGAACTGCCAGTTCTTGCCATAGTTCGCGACGACGCCGAAATCCCACGTGTCGTACGAACCCAGCGGCGCCAGACCGGTCTGGTCTTCGTAGCGCTGGCCGTTATGCGTGTAGGTGACGAACGGCAGAATATCGCCCCAGTCGAATTTGATGTCATAGCTGGGCGTCAGCATGTAGCGCAGTTTCGGCTGGCGTTGCAGCGGCTGGCCGTTGTAGTTGGCGTAGAGCGTTTCGCCGTCGACATTGGTGTACGGAATCGCCGTGGCCGCATGCGTGTAATGGCCATCCTGGTACGCCACGAGCGTGTTGAACTTGAACGCTTCGTACGAGAACACGCCGGTGAAGTTCACGCCTTTGGTGTCGGCACCGTAGAGATACGTGCACTGCGGCAGGCCGCTTGCGGAAGTCAAATTCCCAGCGCAGTCCAACGGTTGCGCAACGTTGTTGGTCGCCGAATTGGTCAAGCCGGTGAACTGCCGGTGATACGCGCTGATGTCGAGGTAAACCCAGTCGGCCTGGTACTTGAAGCCGCCTTCGTAGTTACGGATTTTCTGCATCGGCGCGAAGTTGCCGCCCGATCCGCGAATGCCGTTGTCGAAGTCGTCGAAGTGGCCGCCGTACGACGAGCGCACATACACCGACATGTTCGAGGCGAGCTCGTAGTTGATGCCGGCCGTGAACGATGGATGCGTCTTGTCGTAGTTGAGCTTGGTGAACGTGCCGTTGCAGATCTGCGCCTTGTTGTCGTACAGCGTCAACGGATTGCCATCGAGATCGACATTGGTCTGGTTGCAGGTGTACTGATCGACGTCGGTGTTCTCGACACGCGCACCCGCATCGAACAGCCAGCGGTCGACACGCCACGAGTCAGCCAGATAGAACGCCTTGTTGTCGGCCGAGCCGTGTTCGAGGATGTTGAAGCCCGCGCCATAATCCAGGATACCCTGGCCGTTCGTGATCTGATACGTCTGGCCGTTCTGTTGTGTCGTCAGGATGATCGGGCTGGCGTTCGGCGTGTTCGTCATCAGCATCGGATTGCCGAGCGACCAGTTATCCCGATCGGTGTAATGCGCGAGATAAACACCAGCAGTCAAGGTATTGCCGTCGAAAATTTCTTTGCTCAGACGGAAATCGTTGTTGAGGTTGGTCAGATGTTTCTGGATAAACCAGAAGCCCTGCTGGATCACGCTTTGATCGAGACTGCTCGCTCCGGTGTAGCCGACCGAACCCGGTGCGTAGGGCTGTCCCGTTAGCGGATTGGTCAGGAAATTCGAATCGATGGGCTTGTTGCTGGAGTCGCAATAACCCGACGACTGGCCGGCCGCATAACCGCAGCCGTACAGGAAATATCCCAACGGTTTCGGATTCGGACCGGAGAAGAGGGCCGTCGTGTTGAGATCGCCGCTGTCGTACAGGAACTTGTCCGACACCTGCCATCCGTTGAAATCGGCATCGTAGTTGCCGCCGAAGAAGTTGAGATTGCCGCCGCGGCCATTGGCGAGATTCGCGTTCTCCGTGCCACCGGCCGGATCGACCACTGTGGCGTGCTGAATCGCTCGACTGCCGTAGGTGTCGGTGAGTCCGTTGAATCCCGGATACGAGGAGAAATCGCCGCTCGAGTTTTCGATGAAGGGCGTGGGCGTAATGAACTGGTTCTTGTCGTCGAGCTTGCGGCCCCACAACATCAGCGAACCGTTGTCGAAGTCGTGCGTCAACGTCGCGGTGAGCTGCCCGCCGCTATCCGATTTGAATTGCGGATCGCGCACACCGTCTGACTCGCGCCAGAAACCACCCACGCTTCCGTACCAGCCGTCGGCGATCTTGAATCCGTAGAAACCATCGACGCGGAACAAGCCTTCATCGCCATACGTCACGCCGATGCTGCCCGTCGGTTCCGCCGAACCCTGACGCAAAATAAAGTTCGCCGTTGCGCCCATCTGGCCCGCGCCGTACAGCACGCCGGGACCGGTTTGCACGATTTCCACGCGTTCGACCGTGTCGTCCAGACGCAGCAGCGAGCTGGAATCCATGAACGATAGCGAGGACATGCCGTACAACGGCGAACCCTGCACCATGTTCGTGAAAAACGGAGCATCGCCGCCGCCGGGGAAGCCGGCGATTTCGATATTCGCACCCGTCTGGCCGCCCGAGGATTCCGGCCAGATGCCCGGCGATATTTTCAGAATATCCGCCGTGCTCTTCGGATTGGCTTCCCGAATCTGTTCGAGATTCGCCGCCGTCACCGTATAGCTCGCGTCGATTTTCTTGACGCCGGTGGCGCTGCCCGTGACGACGATGCCTTCGAGCGATTGCGTGTTGCTTTGCGCCGCCGCCTGCTCCTTGTTCGTCGCGGTGGACGTATCGGGATTGGCGCCCGCGGTCGTCTGCGGATCAGCCGCCGTATTGGCGGCAGCGTTCGCGCCTTCGGCGTGTACGACGATCGGCAAGGCCGCGATGATCGCAGCCGTCAGCGCGACGCGCACCAGTTTGTTGTACCTCATTTCTCCTCCCTCCTCAGGTTGGTGTATGCACACCTGTAGTTTTAATTGCCACATCCAGGGACGCTGCATCCGACGATGAGTCGGACGGTACCTCCCGTGACTTGGCCCTCGATTCACCTGCCACATTCGAAACAAATTTATCCAGATCGAAATAGTCCAGATTCGGTATGACGGCGTCGGCCCCCACCAACACGTGCTCATTTCCGACGCCCAGGGCAGCCATCCCTGCGGACTTGATTGCCGCAACTCCTGCTTGCGCGTCCTCGATGCCAAGACACGTGGCAGGGTGGACGCCCAGCGCGGCGGCCGCGCGCTGGAAGATTTCCGGATCGGGTTTCGCGTGCTGTACGACCGCCGCATCGACGATGACATCGAACAACGCCGCCACGCCCAAACTTTCCACGACTTCCTTCGCGCTGCGGCTACTCGACGCGAGCGCGATCTTTAACCCTGCCGCACGAGCCGCGAGCAACGCTTCGCGGGCGCCCGGCAGAAAGTCTTTCGACGAAAGCGACGCGATCGTCGCGCGGTAATAACCATTTTTGCGTTCGGCGAATGCGTGCTTTTGTTCATTTGTATACTTGTGCGACACAGACCCAAGCACCAGCTCCAGCGACGCGGCACGGTCGACTCCCTTCAGACGCTCGCCGTTGCGTTCGTCCCACGTAAGACCGAGTTCGTCCGACAAGCGTCGCCACGCCGCCAGATGCAGCGACGCCGTATCGGCGATCACGCCGTCGAGATCGAAAATCAATGCCTGCACCGGACGCGGGAACGTGATCCGCGCATGTTCGTACGGCGGGCTCAACGGACGCGACAACGGCATGCGCGCATCGAGCGCGAGCGTTTCCGATGCGTGCGTGATCGTCAGTGGTTCGCCGCGCAAGGTGTACCGCGCGCCATTCGCGTCGACCGCGATGTCGATGCGGCGACCTTGCCACACCACGCCGAAGCGATAGCCACGCCACGACGGCGGCAGCACCGGATCGAAGGCGAGCCGCGCGGCGCCGGACGCGTCGTTGCGCATGCGCAATCCGCCGAATCCCCACGCGAACGCGTGCCAGCTTCCCGCCATCGCCGCCATATGCGCGCCGTGGCCGGTGTTGCCATGCAGATCGTCGAGATCGACGCGCAAGGTGCCGCGGAAATAATTTTCTGCTTTGTCGATGAGTCCGACTTCCGCCGCGAGCACGGCGAACGTGGACGCCGACAACGTCGAATCGTGCACCGTGACCGTTTCGTAGTAATCGAAGCTGCGCCGCTTCGTCGCGCGGTCGAGATGGTCGCCGGCGAGTACGAGCGCGAGCACCGCGTCGGCCTGTTTGCAGACCTGATGGCGGAACAGCGTCAGCGGATGGAAATGCATCAGCAGCGGATATTCTTCCGCCGGCGTGCCGACGAGATCCCACACCGGTTTGTCGAGAAACGTATCGTCCTGCGCGACGATACCCAGACGCTCGTCGTACGGCAGCCACATCGCATCGGCGGCGACCGACCACGCATCGATCTCCGCGTCGCTCAATCCGATCTTCTTCGCCAGTTGCACGTAAGCGGGCACGTCGTCTCGCGCCATCGCGCGCAACGTCGCCACCGCGAAGCGCAAATGCAGTTGCGCCATCCGGTTGGTGTAATAGTTGTTGTCGATGAGCGCGGTGTATTCGTCCGGCCCGGTCACCGCGTCGATGCAGAACGCGCCGCGACGACGCGCGTTGAAGTGCCCGACCTGCAGCCAGATGCGCGCGGTCTCGGCAAGAATTTCCGCGCCCATCTCGATGAGAAAGTCGCGGTCCCCGCTCGCTTCGGCATAAAACCGCACGGCGAAAGCCACCGCGGCGTTGATGTGGTATTGCGCCGAACCGCTTGGATAGTGCGACGAACATTCGTCGCCGCCGATCGTGCGCCACGGATACAACGCACCGCGTGCATGATTCATCTCGCGCGCGTGCGCACGAGCGCGATCGAGCATGCGGTAGCGCCAGATCAGACTCGGCTTCATCAACTCCGGCGCGGTGAATCCGAACACCGGCAGCACGAAGGTTTCCGAATCCCAGAACACGTGTCCTTCGTAGCCCTCGCCCGTCACGCCCTTGGCTGCGATCCCACCGGTACCGTCGCGATTGGCCGCCTGGAACAGGTGAAAAAGATTCAAGCGCAACGCTTGCTCGTCGCGCCGCGCCTGTTCGCCGCCGTCGATGGCGACGATGGCGTCGTCCCAAAAGCGCGCATAGTCTTTCGCTTGCGCTTCGAACAGTGCATCGACGCCCGCGCTCATCGCCGCATCGAGCGTAACGCGCGCGGAGGTATACAAATCAGCATAGCGGATGGCGGCGTTCGGCAGCGTCCACGCGTAGACGACATATTTCTCGATCGTGACCGTGCCGCCGCGCTCGACGTCGGGCGCGAAAATTTGCCACACGCGACTGGCCTCGACGCGTTCGCCGACGAACCGCGCACCGTCGACGAAATGGTGCTGCGCACAAACCACACTGATGCCGCTAACGCCGGAGGTTTGCGCAAGTCGCGCGCCGTCCGGACCCGCGTTCACGTGTGTGACACGCAGCGCGAGACCCGCGCCGACACCGACGCGCGGATCGTCGCCCTGTGCCTCGGTCGCGTGTCCGCCGTCGATTCCCGATTCGATCGTGATGCGGCCTTCGCTGTCGGGCAAACGCAGCGTCCAGCGAATACACATCAGACCCGGATGCGACATCGCGACGATGCGCTGCGCGTGTACATCGAACGTATGTCCGTTCGATGCGCGCCAGCGCAATCGCCGTGAAATGCTGCCACGCTGGAAATCCAGCGTGCGTTCGAACGCGAGACATTCGCCGTCGGCCGGATCGATCGGCGCGCCATCGAAACGGATGCGGATCGGTGTGGCGTCCGCCACCGGCACGCGCGTGTCGGACGTGCGCGCGAAGCCGGAAAGACGTTCGTGATAGTGGATCGGCGCGCGTTCCCACACGCCGGCGACGAACGACGCTTGCGTCGGACTGAATGATTCCTCGAAGCCCCCACGCACGCCGAT
>CAZZYA010000129.1:0-10310 GCA_964658115.1 uncultured Rudaea sp.
TGCCGGAGACGCTGCCCGAGGCGTCGCGGATCGGCTGGAACACGAAGTCGAATGCTTCGTCGTGGATGATTCGGCGGATGCGTTCGGCGAAGCTGGCGCGCTCCGCACGTAGCTGCCGCTCGATTTCGCCACGGGAATTGGTCGCGGCCTGCAAGTCCGCGTGATGGGCCGCGTGGCTGAGCATTGCGCCAATCAGATCGTTGAGAAGGGAAAGCGCGCGCTCATCGCTGAGGCCGAATGCGTTGACGTACGGCGACACGACTTTCAGCACGCCGATCGTCGTATCGCCGTATCTCAGCGGCGCGACCACCATCGATCGCAGCGACACCTGGCGGCATTTGGCGCGGTCGACGCGCGGGTCGGTTTCGCTATCGTCGCAGCGCAAGACCAGGCCTGTCGTTGCGCAGAGTCCGGACAGGCTGCTTTTCGTGCCGACGCGCAGGCCGAGTTCGTCGGTGAGCGTGCCGCTGGCGGACCAGTAAACCAGATCGTCGCCGTCGAGGATTTCGATGACTGCGCCGGTGGCATGTGTAAGTTCCTGCGCACGAAGTGTGACGACGTCGACGATGCGACGCGGATCGAGACCGGCTTGTGCGATTTCGCCGTGGATCGCGAGCACGCGCGCCAGCAGGTCGGATTCGTCGTGCGGAAGCTGCCGCCGGCGCTCCGCATCGAGGCTGGAAATCGTCGGCATCTTGATTGCGTGCATCATGAAAAACCCCTGTTCTTTCGTGCATTCAGCATCGAAAAAAATCGCTGAACGGCGGGTATACAGGGTCGCGAAAAGATCGCGGGGAACTTAGGGGTATTCCTTCGTCTTCACTCGGGAAAAAGCAGCATGCATCGTCGGCGAATGGAAAAAAACGATCGGCTGCGACGAATCAGCTACCGGTGACGGACGTGTCCTTGTGTTCGAACGACAGCGTGACGACTTTCTCTCCCGCGGGCCGTGTGCGATGAAGCACATTGCGCGGCACGCGCACGAATTCGCCGACATCGACGGTTAGGGTCGCATCTTCGAAATCGACGATGAGGCTTCCCTCCACCGGCATGAGCACTTCGTCGGAATCAGTGTGGCGATGCCAATGGAAATCGCGCG
Source organism: uncultured Rudaea sp. (assembly GCA_964658115.1). Lineage (GTDB taxonomy): Bacteria > Pseudomonadota > Gammaproteobacteria > Xanthomonadales > Rhodanobacteraceae > Rudaea. The sequence continues at coordinate 1,100 of CAZZYA010000129.1, forward strand.
TCATGACGCTCAACCTCACGACGTGATCGTTCACGCTCGCCAGCGGCCAGTTTTCCCACTCCGTGCGGACGCGTGATGCTTCCTGATGCAGATTTATTTTCGCGATGGGATTCATGCCACAAAACTACACGCTCGATTATCTGAAAAGAAGCGATGTTTGTTACATGGAACTGTGAGCGAATCTAACCATTCCAGCAAACATGCGGCGACGCATCGATGCGTCGCCGCACGCTGACCATTATTGCTTGAGCGCCTTCGCCGCGGCGAGCATTTCCTTAACGTGTTCGTCCGGCTTAAGCGCCGAATACGCCGCAGCGATCGTTCCAGACGGCGCGATCAGGTACGACGTGCGATCCGACCAGCCGGGTTTCATTTTCAATAGCGAATCGTAATCCTTGGCGATTTTTGCATCCGCGTCGGCGGCGACCGGGAACTTGCCGCTGCAATGTTCGGTTTCCTTCGAAAAATCGGCGAGCTGATCGGTATTGCCAGCGGTAACGCCGATCACGGTCACGTTCTGCGCTTTGAACTGATCGATCGATTCAGAGAACAGATGTGCTTCGACGTTGCATCCCGAGGTATGCGCCGCCGGGAAAAAATAAACGACGACCGGACCTTTCTTCAGCGCATCGGCAAGATGGAACGTGAACGGTTTGCCGGCCAAAAAAGCGGGCGCGCTGAAATCCGGTGCTTTGTCGCCGGTTTTCAGCGCAGCCATCGAAACGGATGCGAACGAAAGGGCGCCTACGGCGCCGGCCAAACCCAACTTGAACAGCAATTTCATCGATTCCTCCTGGAGTGACGATCGGTTGACCTACATCAGAACGGCGCAGTTGCCGATAGCTTACGCGCGGACGCGATCGAGTAGACAACGCGATGTGGAAGAAAGGCGAGCGACATCATCCGCGAACGCAGTTCCTACCGGCCGCCTTGGCTTGATAGAGCGCAATGTCCGCCTCGCGCATGAGTTTGTGCGTGTCGGCTTCCGACGCGATCGTATGGCACGCCACGCCCGCGCTGATCGTGACGTGATTGACCTGATCGGTGCCCGGCACATGGACGACGAGCCGTTCGACCGCCGTGCGGAATTCTTCCGCGAGCAGACGTGTCGTGTGGATGTCCGTGCGCGGAACCACGCATGCGAATTCCTCGCCGCCGTAGCGCGCGACGAGAGCGTCGCTCGGCGCGTGATCGAGCAATGTGGCAGCGACGCGGCCCAGCGTTTCGTCGCCTGCCGGATGGCCGAAGCGATCGTTGTAGCTTTTGAAATGATCGACGTCGACGAAGATCAGCGACAGCACCTCGTTCGGTGCGAACTTGGCGAGCACGTCGAGCAATCGGCGACGGTTCGCCAGCCCGGTGAGCGCATCTTTGTACGACAATTCGACCAGACGCGAATTCGCTTCGTGCAGTTCGGCCGTGCGCGCGCCGACGACGCGCTCGAGCGATCGCTGTCGCGCACGCAAGGCGCTCGTGCGCCACGCGAACACGGCGTACGCGATGAGGATAGCGGCCGCCGTCAGCAACAGTTTCGCCCACGCCGTCTGCCACCATTCGGGCAGCACATCGATGGACAAATCGATCGGCTGACTGGCGTTGCCCGCGTAATCACGCGCTTCGATGTGCAGCGTAAAATGTCCCGGCGGCAGCGTGTTGAATGCGCGAAAATTCTGTGCCGTCCATGACGTGGATTCGTTCTCGTAGCCGACCAGCCGCGTGCGGAACGTCGATTCGTCTTCGTCTTGCCAGGACAGCAATCCGAAATCCGCACGTACGTCGTGATCGCCCGGCGGTATACGCACCGCATCTTGCAGCACCGAACGGCCGTCGACGCGGAAGCCGGTCAATTTCAGCGGTTTGGGTTGCCGATCGCGCCGTTCGAGCGCTGGATCGAACACCGTTACGCCGCCGAGCGTGCCGGTCCAGTAGCGGCCGTTCGCGTCGATCATTCGCGCGTTGGTGTTGCACTCGTCGTGAACCATGCCGTCACGTCGCGTGAAAACGCGCGACGCGTAGCCACCGGTTTGCGGCGTGAGCATCTGCACACCGTCGTTCGTGCACAGATAGATGCGGCCTTTTGCATCACGCAACGCGTCGTACACCGTCGCGTCCGGCGCGGGCGGCAGATCGCTCGGCAACACGGCAGGGTGCAGCGGATCGGTAACGTCGACGCGCACGATCCCGTGATCGGATCCGAGCCACAAAATGGCGCGACCGCGATCGTCTGACAACAGCGACGCGCCAATGTAAATGCCTTCGCTGAGTCCAATTTCCGATCCGAGCGTTGCGATGCGCTCGCCATCGAAACGGGTGATGTAGCCGATACCCGTTCCCCAAATCCATGATTTTCCGTTGGCGTCGATTTGTTCGACCAGCCGCGTGATGCGTCGCGAACGCGGGGCGCTGGAGGGAAATGCGGTCCAGTGCCCATCGCGCCAGCGAAACTGGCCGTCGGTGCGCGTTGCGATCCATCGTTCTTCGTGACCATCGACGGTGCGCACCAGCATGTCGCTCACCGCATCGGCAAGCGAATGCCGCCACGGCACGTCGACTTCATGGAAATGTTCGCCGTTGTCCACCGTGGCCAATGCGCCATTGCTGAAACCGATCCACAACGTGCCGTCAATGCGACGGATCAAGCGCATATCGGCATGACGCAGTTGGGCATTTTCCGGCTGCAGGACCGACCAGTGCCCGTCGTCGAACCTGCCGAGGCCGTCGAAGCTCGATGCCACCCACAAACGCTGAGCGCCGTGATCGTCCGGTTCGATCAGCAGGTTGAAAACGCCGCTCGACGATGCGCCAAGCAGCGACACCGTCTGCCACGGATTGCCGTTGGCGATCGTGCGCGCGACGCCGTTCTCGGTGGCGAGCCAAAGCACGTCTACGCCGTCTGGACTGCGCCACACACTCACGTTGCGTATGCTGTTGGATGGCAAACCGTAGCGTCGGTCGAATACCTGAGCGTGATCGCCGTGAACGCGCACGAGTCCGTCGCGCGATGCGGCCCACACGATCACGGAACCGTCCGCGTCGCGTGTCTGCACGAGCGAATAGAAACCATCGGTCGGCACCGAGCCGTCCTCGACGGTCCATGCGTGCATGCCGTCGGCGTCGAGACGCCACAAGCCGGCACCGAACGTCGCGATCCACAGTTGTTCGCCGGTTGGCGTCGCGGTCGTCAGCAATCCCTCGATCTGCGTCGCATCGAAGTGCGGCGCCTGAAAGCGTTGCCACTGATCGTGCTCGCGATACCACAATCCGTTGTTCGCGGTGCCGACCCAAAGACGTTCCGCGCCACCGATCGCAGCGGTGGGTGCGATGGCGATGACCGAGCGCGGCAACGCATCGGCGCCGGCGGCGGGAATCCAGCGGTCGCCTTCGCGTCGCAACAAACTGTGATCGATCGTCAGCGCCCACAGCGTTGGCTGGCCGGTTCTGTCGCGCGTTTCGGCGATACTGCGCACGCGTTGTGTCGGCAGGTGCGCAGCATCTTCATATCGCCACGCGCGACCGTCGAAATGTGCGATGCCGTTGTCGCGGAATGCAACCCACAGCGTGCCGTCGTGATCGGTGAGTAAAGTGCCGAGGGTGCCTTTTGCGCCGAGCGGCGCGGACGTGTCCCACCGATGGCCGTCATAGCGAGCGAGTCCCTGCGACGAGGCAAGCCACACGAAACCGTCGCGATCGGTCTGAACACTGACGATGACCGAATCCGGAACGCCGTCGCGCGCGGAGAATGTGGTGAACGTCGGCGCGCCCAAGTCGGACAGGTCGAGTGGTTTGGTTTCGTTTGCGTGAACCGTCGCGCCGAAAATCAGGCACGCGGCCGCCCATCCCCATTTCACGCACCGCATGCGACCGAACGCTCTCCCGCTGAAACCGCGTGGGCCTGAGGGTAGAAGGCGCTCGCTGGAAAAACAACCGATGCGGCGGTGGCGAGGTTTGGATATACGGCGAGCGGCTGTAGTGCAGGTTTAGGTGGGCAGAGGCCGCGTCACAAACGAAGTGACGCGGCCTCTAATTCCGCTCAGTGCGCGGCTTTCTTGTCGATGAACTTCGCAGCGACGGCTGCGCCGAGTTGATCCGGCGGCAGCAAACCTTGCGCGAGGATGAAGTCGTTGAGCGCCAGCAGATCGAAAGATTTTCCTTGCGCGACTTCGACCTGCTCGCGCGTTTCGAGCAATCGCGTGTAGCCGTAGAAATACGCGGTGGCCTGACCGGGCGAGCGGAACGTGAACCGATCGAGTTCTTCGCGCGCGAACGCTTCGGACAAGCCGACGTCCTCGACCAGGATATCGTGCGCACGCTCACGCGTGACGAGGCCAAGATTCAACATCGGATCGAGCATCGCGCGAGCGGCGCGCAGCATACGCAACTGCAATGCGATCATTTGTCCGCCGGCCGGTTCGTACGGGACCATCATGAATTCCGAATACAGCGCCCAGCCTTCGACGTTCACGCTATTGAAAGCGAACAACGAACGCGCGAGAGAAACACCGTGCTCGACCATCGCGGAGAATTGCAGTTCGTGTCCGGGACGTCCTTCGTGTGCGGTGAGCGTCCATGCGCACGCTTTGCAGGTGAAGTCGTCGTATACCTCGCTCTTGCCGTCGCCGGTTGGCGGGTTTCCGAGCGGCAGAATGAAACTGCCGCGTTCGCCGTGGTTGTTGATCAGCGGCGGCGGCATCATGTGCGGCGCCGGTTCCGATGCGTTCTCCGCTTCCGAAGCCAGGCGCATGATCATCTCGCGTTGCGGCAGCGTGACGATCTTGCGTTCGCGGATGATCGCTTCGATCTTGCCGATAACCTCATGGTAATACGGTTCGATGGAATCCTTGTCGAGCTGTTGTTTCTTCAATGCCTTGATCGCGTCGCGATAATCGGTCGAGGTCGTGCCGGTTTCCTTCGCGACCGCCGGAGCGATCAGTTCCATCGCCGCGCGCGTTTCGACGAATTCGAGTTCGGCTTTCTTCATCAGTTCCTGCGGCGAGATGTCGAGGCCGACATCCTTCAGGTTGTTCGCGTACACCTCCGGCGGCAGGCGGAAATCGTCGCGCGAACGCGGGAGCACAGTCGACCGTACCCATGCGTCATGCGCGTCGAGCTGCTTTTTCAATTCGGCGAACGATGCCTCGCCGCCGGTGATTTTGTATTTTTCATACAGCTTGCGAATGCCGTCGACATAACGCCCGGTGTTCGACAAATGCTGTTCGACTTCGGCTTTGTACGGTCCAAGCAGATTCTTGTCGGAAATCTTTTCGCTGAAACGCGCTTCGGCTTCTTTCACCAGCGACGTGCAGCCCGGCGCCGCGCCGAGATAGCACTTCAAACGATTGAGCGCATGCGCACGCCGATCAGCCGGAATGTGATCCTGCAGCAATCCGAATTCGCCCTGGAAAATTGTTTCGCCAACATCGAAATACGGCAGCAGATATTTTTCGTTGATCTTGCTGTCCTCGACGCTCCGCGCGGCCGCATTGATCAGGATTTGCAGATCCTGCTTCACGTTCGGATCGTTTTCCGCGTCGAGTTTTTTCTGCAGGTCGCTGCGTGCGGATTCCATCGCGCTGCGCGAACGTTCGACGATACCGGCGCGCTCGTCGAGCGCCTTGTCGTCGTAACCCGGGAATCCGGTGAACGTCGCGAACTCGGGGCGGAATTCCGCCATCGCCTTCAATAAAACCTGTGCGTTCGCGTTGCTCCGCTCGACCCAGGGCGGCGCTGCGGGCGTTTTCGCATCGGGTTTCTTTTCGGCGGCGCCTGCCGCGGTAAACGTGAGTCCGCAGACAACCGCAACTATCCAGCGACGAATCGGCATCGCGACGTCCTTTTTTTTTGCGAGGCGGCAACTATACGCAATCGCGCAAATCCGCGAGTGCGACGATAGTCAGGGTCAGCCGAGAAGATCGATCAGCCGGTCGAGCAATTCGATCTGCGCGGGCAGCAATTTTTCGCGGGCGAGGGCGATCGGCATCCATTCGGCGCGATCGACTTCCGGATAGGTTTGCATTTTTCCGCTGCGCGGCGGCCATTCCATCTCGAACGGATTACTGGAAAGTGCGCGAACGTCGAAGTCGCCTCGCGCGGCAAAGGCCGTTACGCGCTTGCCGCCTTTCTGCGTGATTTCGCCGAGCGGGGTCAACGGCCCTTCGACGTCGGCGCCGAGTTCTTCGCGGAATTCGCGTCGCGCGCAGATTTCGTCGGATTCGTCGCCGTCCGGTTCGCCTTTGGGAATCGTCCACGCGTCGGCATCGCGATGTTGCCAAAACGGACCGCCGGGATGCGTCAGCAGAAACTGCAATTCGCCATCGACGTGTCGGTACAGAACGATGCCGCAGCTTCGCTTGGCCATGCGCCGCATGCTAGCGGATTCGGGAATCCCTAACGCAGTTCTCAACCGTCGGCCCGGTTCGGTCTATGATGGCGTCCGACAGGATAGGAACGGGGGTTCGAGCCGGTCGCACGAAACGGTGAAAGCCGTTCCGGTGGCGGTTTGTCGATCATGATGCGCCGTCGCGACAAAGTGTTGACAGCGGGAGTGCTCGCCGCGTTTGTCGGCGTAACCGTGCTTTTTTCCGTGATCGTCTGGCTGTTCTGGCGCGAGTCGATGGCCTCGGAAGAAGCGTACGAAGGTGGGCTCGCGGCCATGCTCGGCCAGCGCACCGAAACCATCTTCGCCGATTTGCGCGACATGCTCGCCGGCTTCGACAAACTCGATGCGCAACGGTGCGAACCCGCACATTTGCAAGCGCTTCGCGATGCCGCCGTATCGCGACCGTACGTTCGCGGCATCGGATATTGGGAAGCGACCGAGCGCTTGTGCGGCGTCGGCTTTTTGCCGCAGGAAGGTCTCAAGCCGTCGCATGCCGACCGTATTTACGACAACGGCTTCGTCGCGTGGTGGCCGAGCAAGGAAACCGAGGTCGGCGGCGTGCAATTGTTCCTCATTCGCTATGGCAATCACGACGTCGCGATCGATCCGAGCCTGCTGCTCGATCTGTCATCGTCGCCCTCGCGACAAGCCGGATTGTGGGTGGAGAAACTGCGCTTGGCCGCGGTACCGATCGACGCGCCGTTTCCCGATCCGGCATCGGTGCCGCTTGGCGTGAATGTCGATCGCGATCAAGGCGTCGTGCTGTCGCACTACGCGCGCAACGAAATTCTGCCCATCGACGTGATGGCGCGCGAACCCATCGGAAATTTCTGGACGCGTCACGGCGCGTTGCTCGCGATCGGTATCGTGCTCGGCATCATGACCGTGCTCGGATGGATCGATATCGTGACGCGTCTGTCGCGACGTCAGCTCGCGCCGGAAACCGAGCTCAAACAGGCGATCGCTGCAGGACAGATCACGGTGTTCTATCAGCCGGTGATGGATTTGCGTACTTCGAAATGCGTCGGCGCCGAAGCGCTCGCGCGCTGGAAAAACAGTGCGGGCGAGTGGGTGAGTCCGAACATTTTTATTCCGGTCGCCGAGAAGGCGGGTATCGTGCAGGATTTGACCATCGCCGTGATGCGCGTGGTGGTAAGCGATCTCACGCGTATCTACAAAAGCGGGCCGATCAGCGTCAACCTCAATTTGTCGCCGGACGATCTGAAAAGCGATCGCGTCGGACGCGAACTGCAAGAAGCCTTGCGCGTCGCCGGCCTGCCGCCGAACGCCGTAAAGCTCGAGATCACCGAACGCGCCTTGGTCAACGCCGATTCCGCGCGCAAACTCATCGGCGAATTGCGAAGTCGCGGTCACGAGGTAGCGGTCGACGATTTCGGCACGGGCTATTCGAGTCTGTCGTATCTACAATCGTTCGAACTCGACGTGCTCAAGATCGACAAATCGTTCGTCGACGCGATCGGTACCGGCGCGGCGACGAGTCAAGTGATCGTGCACGTGATCGACATGGCTAAATCGCTTGGAATGAGTATCGTCGCCGAAGGCGTCGAGACTGTGCAGCAGGCGCAATGGCTGACCGACCACGACGTGCAATTCGCACAAGGTTATCTATTCGCGAAACCGCTGTCGCTCGGCGATTTCCTCGTATTCTTTCTCGCTCGCCGCAAAAAGGACTGATGGCATGCGCATACCCACATCTCGCGCGTGCCTTGCCACGATGCTCGTCGCCCTGCTCGCCGCGTGCGCACAGCAACCGCATCGATCCGAACCGGCACCGGCCGTGGAATCGAGCAAGCGACCGGTCGCTGCGCCAACACCGCCGCCCAAACCCAAGCCGAAGGCGAAACCGGTCGCGCCGCTGCCAGCGAAAGCGGATAACGATACGGACGTGACACCCACGCCCGCGCCGTCAGCTGCGTCGGTGCCGGAAGGAATCGATCGCGCGCAAGTCGGCTACTACTTCGACACATTGCAGGGACGGCTGCGTCAGTCGAGCGATCCGGCGATCGTCGTTACACGCACCGAAAGACGCATCGCCGTCGATATCACCGAACGTGTTCATTTCCAGGCCGACGATGCATCGTTGCCGGCGGCCGATTGCGCCGCGCTCGCGCCGATCGCGAAAGCGCTGGTCGAGTACAAAATGACGCGCATCGTCGCGGAAGTCGGTGTCGATAGCTCGGACGCGGCGACGATGACGTCCGCGAAATCACATGCCAGCGCGATCACGAAATGCCTGACCGAAGCGGGCGTCGCCAGTCGGCGTCTCGGTGCGCGCGAAGTCGCCATGCCGGCGCCGAGAACAGTGCTGCGTATCGAGCCGATCGTGAAATAGCGCGAGTCGTCCCCAGATATCGGTCATCGAATTCAGGATTTACACGCCGATGATTCCGTTATCCGTTCTCGACCTCGCGCCGGTCACCGAAGGCAGCAGCGCGGCGCAGACGTTCGCCAACACGCTCGATCTCGCCCGCGCAGCCGAACGTCTCGGCTACGCGCGTTTCTGGCTCGCCGAACATCACAACATGCCCGGCATCGCGAGCGCGGCGACGGCCGTTCTGATTGGTCATGTGGCGGGCGGTACCAAAACCATTCGCGTCGGTTCCGGCGGTGTCATGCTGCCCAACCACGCGCCGTTACAAGTCGCTGAACAATTCGGCACGCTCGCGAGTTTGTATCCGCATCGCATCGATCTGGGTCTTGGACGCGCGCCGGGTACCGATCAGGCCGCCGCGCGCGCGTTGCGTCGCTATTACGCGAGTGCGGACGAGTTTCCCGCCGATGTCGTCGAACTCATGCGTTTCTTCGAGCCGGCGC
>CAZZYA010000130.1:0-3666 GCA_964658115.1 uncultured Rudaea sp.
GACGGCGTCCGTCGATGAAATATCCGACAGGATGCTGCTCGCGCGCACAGGCGGCGCAACCGATGCGTATCCCCGCGACCAAAGCGCGATCATGTCGTTCTCGTAAACAGTGAACTCCCGCGACGAGGCGAGCCGTTTCATGGCGGCCCGTATCGCAACCGCGTCCTTCGCGCGGTCGGCCATCATAAGGTCCGGCCACCACACGGCGCCGTTTTCCGGCGCCACGCTTTTCAACTGCGCCAGCGCTGCAGCGGTGCGGCATGTCACCGGTCGCGCGGGACAACCGGCGACCGCATTCCATAAAACCACGGGATCATCCCAGCCCGCACGCAACGCGCGTGCGGTCGCGGCATCCGCATGCTGGGCACGGTAAGCGGCGACGTCGGGTTCCGCGGAAAGGTTCTCGTCGGAGCGCACATCGAAGAAGTAGGTATACGCGCCGTAGAACTGCGCAGCCGCGAGCTGTGATCGCGCGTCTTCGCGAGCGGCGTACGCATCGGCGATCGCGGCGGTATAGTCGTGCACCGCTTGGTCATACGCGTGATAGGCGGCCGTCGCTGCCGACTCCTGATGATCGACGATGCGATCGACCAGCGCCAGCCGCAGCGATTCGCCGCGCACCACGATGACCGCTGCCGCTAACATCAGCACGAGCAGCACGAACGCGCGCATGACTTGTGTGGATTGCGCATGTTCGCGGACGGCGCTCGATGCGGTGTCGCGTACAAGTTCAAGAAACAGCCGACGTCGTGTGCGGCCCTCGTGCAGGCGATCACGGAACGCCTGCTGCATCGCTTCGCCGAACTCGCGGCGAAATGCGGCCGGATACAAGTAAAGCGACAGCGCGTATAGCCGTTCGGCGACGGACGGTTTCATGCCGACCTCCGGCGCGCGAACGAAACCAGGCGCTGCAGGCGTGCGGTGTGCTGGTCCAGGACACGTCGCCCCATCGGGGTCATCCGATAATAGCGGCGGCGCTCGTCGTCACCGTCGCGACGATGTGCCGATTCGACGATCCACTTCGTCGACAGCAACCGCTTGATCGCCCCGTAAAGCGTGCCCGGCCCCATGCGGACGTCGCCGTCCGTGATCGATTCGACTTCCTGCATGATGGCGTAGCCGTGCCGTTCGCCATCGAGCAGCGACAACAGGATCAAGTGCATCGGCTCGGTCAGCGAGACTTCTTCTGCAGGCGAAACGCGCATACGCGACTCCGGCTATGTCGAGTCGCGTTATATCGCCGCGCGATATAGTTGTCAATCGCTTAGAACGGAATGTCGTCATCCTCGAACGTATCCGCCGGAGGCGGCACGTTGCGCGCCGTCGACGGACCCGGCTGCGGTCCACGCGCCGGTCCGCGTTCGCGGCGTTGATACCCACCACCTTCGCCGCCACCACCACCGCTTTCGCCGCCGCCTTCGCGGCCGCCGAGCATCTGCATTTCGTCGGCCATGATTTTGGTGGAATAACGCTTGACGCCGTCTTTCTCGTATTCATCCGTGCGCAGCCGGCCTTCGACGTAGACCTGACGGCCTTTCTTCAGATACTCGCCGGCGATTTCGGCCAGACGACCGAAGAAATCGATGCGGTGCCATTCGGTGCGTTCCTGCTGTTCGCCGGTCTGCTTGTCCTTCCACGATTCCGACGTGGCGATGCGGATCGACGTGATCGCCGTACCGCTGGGCGTGTAGCGCGTTTCCGGATCGGCGCCGAGGTTGCCGACGAGAATGACCTTGTTGATGCCGCGTGCCATTGAGGTGTCCTGTGCGGATTTTGATGAGGATGTTTCCGTGCGGAAATGGTAGCACTTCCGGTCGCATCCGCTGCGACGGCGGATTTTCCGTCGTCGTGTAGGAAAACGTCAGCGGTAACCGGCGGCCTGCAATTCGAAAAGCTCGGCGTAGCGCCCATTCTGCGCAACCAGTTGCTCGTGCGTGCCCGATTCGACGACGTGGCCGTGCTCCAGCACGATGATGCGATCGGCCATGCGCACGGTCGAGAATCGGTGCGAGATGATCGCCGCGCTTTTGCCGGCGGCGAGATCCTTGAAGCGCTGGAAGACTTCGAATTCCGCGCGCGCATCGAGCGCAGCGGTCGGTTCGTCGAGGATCAGCAATTGCGCCTCGCGCATGTACGCGCGCGCGATCGCGATTTTCTGCCATTCGCCGCCCGAAAGATCGACGCCGCCCTTGAACAGTTTGCCGAGCATCTGCTCGAAACCTTTCGGCAATTTTGCGATCACTTCGTCGGCGAGGCTGCGTTGCGCGGCAGCGCCGATGCGCCCGGAATCGCCGCGCGCATCGATGCGGCCGACGGCGATGTTGTCCGACGCGCTGAAGTAATAGCGCACGAAATCCTGAAAGATCACGCCGATGTTCGCGCGCAGGTCCTCGACCGAATATTCCTTCAGATCGAATCCATCGAGCAGGATGCGGCCTTCGTCGGGATCGTACAGTCGCGACAACAGTTTCACGAGCGTGGTTTTGCCCGCACCGTTTTCGCCGACGAACGCGATCACTTCGTCCGCACCCAAGCGAAAACTGACGTTGCGCAACGCCCAGCGTTTCGCGTCCGGATATTGAAAGCCGACGTTCTCGAACGTGAAACCTTCGCGGATCGGATTCGGGAACGGGCGCGGTTCTTTCGGCGACAAGATTTCCGGCTGAATCTCGAAGAACGAAAACAGATCGTCGAGATACAGCGCTTGCCCGGCGACGCTGGAAAATCCGTAGAACAGGTTTTCCAGCAGATTGCGCAGACGACGAAACGACGCGGAAAGAAACGTCAGATCGCCGATGGTGAACACACCATTGATCGTGCGCCAGGCGATGAACGCATACGCGGCGTAATAGCCGATGGTTCCGACCGTCGTGAACAAACCGCCCCAACCCGCACGGCGCAGCGCGACATCGCGGTTGGCGCGATAGATCGATTGCGAAAGATCCTGATAGCGATCGATGAGAAATGAATTGAGGCCGAAACTTTTCACTTCCTTGGCCGTCGTCGTGCTGGCGCCGACCATGCGCAGATAATCGAGTTCGCGCCGCTCCGGCGTCCATTGAAAATTCACCGCGTAGCTTTGCGCGTTGAAATGCAATTCGCCCGCGAACGCGGGAACGACGGCGAGCATCACGAGCACGATCAACCACGGCGCGTACACGAATAATCCGATGGCGAAACTGACGATCGTCACGATGTCCTGCGCCTGCCCGAGCAGTTGCGACAGCAGCGGACTGCGTCCGGCGACCTGCCGTCGTGCGCGGTCGAGTTTGTCCTGCAGATCGGCGTCTTCGAAATCTTCCAGATCGAGCGATGCCGCGTGGCGCATCAGGCGAATACTGGTCGCGTTGGAATAGCGTTCCGACAGCAGCGAATCGATCAGCGAGACGATGCGGCCGAGAACATCGGCGACGACGGCCAGCGCGAATTCCAGCGCCAGCAATTGCCATAAGCGCGTGAGTTCACCGCTTCCGAGCCAATCGTGCCAGTCGGCGTGATGCACGCCGCTGCGCACGATCCGTGTCACTTCGTCGATGATCAGCTTGCCGACGAACAGCGTTACCACCGGCAGCAGCGCGCGCATCAGGCGCAGCCCGATCGTCGCCACGCACAGCAGCGGACTCGTATGCCACACGCTGGACACGAACGGCCCGATGTTGCGCAGCG
>CAZZYA010000130.1:3676-4009 GCA_964658115.1 uncultured Rudaea sp.
CAGCGATTCTTTCGGCGGAGGTTCCTTGGCGCCGCGCGGCGAGGTGCGCTGCTGCTGCGGCGAGACGCGTCCGCCGAGGCTGTATTGACGCGGCATGAGCTTCCTTCTCGTAAGGTACCGATTGTGCGTCAGCGGTATTGCGAATCGCAATGTGCGCGACGACCGATAGGACAACGCGCGTCCGCACGCTAAAATGGCCGCATGCCCAGCGTGCCCGCGGCGTCCGACGCCATCATGGAATTCTCCGACGTCCAGGCGCTGGCCGCGCCCGGCATGGCGCGCGTGAATGCGTTGATCCGCGCTCGGCTGTCGTCGGATGTCGTGCTGATCAAT
>CAZZYA010000130.1:4019-10296 GCA_964658115.1 uncultured Rudaea sp.
AATTTGCGAACAGCATGAACGCGTGGACTAACTACATGCAGGCGGTCAACGCACTGATCCGCAAGCGACTGGCCTCGGACGTGATCCTGATCAACCAGATCGCCGAGCACATCATCGGCGGCGGCGGCAAGCGTCTGCGCCCGATGCTGGTATTGCTCGCCGCGCAAGCCGCCGGCTATCGCGGCACCCATGAAGCGCTGCTCGCGGCGATCGTCGAATTCATCCATACCGCCACGTTGCTGCACGACGATGTCGTCGACGAATCGGAACTCCGCCGCGGCCGCAAGACGGCCAACGCGTTGTGGGGCAACGCGGCGAGCGTGCTCGTCGGCGATTTCCTGTATTCGCGATCGTTCCAGCTCATGGTCGAAGCCGACGACATGCGTGTTATGCGCATCCTCGCCGACACGACCAACCGCATCGCCGAAGGCGAAGTACTGCAGTTGTTGAACGTGCACAATCCCGACGTCGACGAGGCCGCGTATCTACGCGTGATCGAGCGCAAAACCGCAGTACTTTTTTCGGCCGCGACACAACTCGGCGGTTTGCTCGCGGGGGTTTCGGAAGCACAGGAACAGGCGCTCGCGAGTTACGGCATGAATCTCGGTTTCGCGTTCCAGATCGCCGACGACGTGCTCGATTACGTGTCGGATGCGGGCACGCTCGGCAAAAACATCGGCGACGATCTGGCCGAAGGCAAAGCGACGTTACCGCTGATTTACGCGATCCAGCGCGCGCCGGATGCACAGGCGGCGTCGCTCAAACGCGCGATCGAAACCGGCGGACTGGATTCGCTCGACAACATCGTCGCCGCGATCCGCGACACCGGTTCGATCGAACGCGCACGTGAACGGGCGCATCACTATGCCGAAACGGCGAAAGCCGCGCTCGCGCACATCGCGGCATCGCCGGCGCGCGATGCGTTGATTGCACTGGCTGATTATTCGCTGCGGCGCGATCGCTGATTCGTCGCGTCGCCTCTTGAAAAGGAATCGTCATGTCCGCACGCCTGATTTGTTTTCTGCTCATCGCTACCGCGCCGGCACTGGCGCAGGATCACGTGAAACCGAGCACGCCCGCGAACACCGCTGTGACGGTAAAAGGTGAAGACGGCAAATCCCAATCGTTCGACGTAGCAGCGCTCGCCAGACTTCCGCAGCACGAAGTGCACGCCGAAGCGCACGGCAAAGCGGTGACCTGCCAGGGCCCGACACTGAGCGACGTACTCGCGCAGGTCGGCGCGCCGCAAGGCGAGGCGCTGCGCGGAAAAGCGCTCAGTCTGTATGCGAAAGTTTCCGGGCGAGACGATTACCGCGTCGTTTTTTCCTTGGCCGAACTCGATACGGCGACGCACGCCGACGTGCCGATTCTAACGACGCGATGCAATGGCGCGACGCTCGACGAGAACGAAGGTCCGTTCCGCGTGATCTATCCCGGCGAGAAACGTCCGGCGCGCTGGATCCGGCAGGTCGATTCGATCGAATTGCTGCGCGCACCGTAACGACGCCGCGCAACATCGCGCGGCGCCGCTTCGGGTCATTTACTTGCCGGCGAAGGTGTCGGCCAGGAACGCGTGCATCATTTCGTAGCCGCGTTTGGCGGCGCGCTCGTTGTATAGACAACCCGGCACATCGCCCTTCGCAGCGGGAATCGCGAAGCAATGCACGGCACCGCCGAAACTGACGAACTGCCAATCGACGTTCGCATCGCGCATTTCTTTCTGGAACGCGACGATCTGTTCTTCCGGCACGAACTTGTCGTCGCCGCCGTTCATCGCGAGCACCTTGGCCTTGATGTTTTTCGCCATCGAGGCATCGTCGGTGGCGAGGTTGCCGTGGAACGAAACGGCCGCCGCGATTTCCGCACCGGATCGCGCGAGATCGAGCGTCGTCGCGCCGCCGAAACAATAACCGAACGCGCCCCAGTTCTTGCCGTCGAGCGGCGCGCCCTTGCCGACTTGTGCTTTCAGCTGCGCCAGCGCACCGTTGATGCGCGCGCGCAAATCACTGCGATGGTCGTACATATTCTTGGCGGCTTTGCCGGCTTCGTCCCCGTTTTTCGGACGGACGTCGACACCGTAAACGTCGGCGACGAGAATCACGTAATCCTTTCCCGCGACTTGTTTCGCGAGCGCGACTTGATCCGGATTCATGCCCAGCCAGTCGGGTGTCATCACGAGTCCCGGACGCGGCGTTTTCGAGGCGTCGTCGTAAACGAGCACGCTCTGCATTTTCTTGCCGCCGACGTCGTAGTCGATGTTCTTCGCCACCATCGCCGCGTGCGCGGACATGGCGCCGAACGCCAGCAAAAGACCTGCAGCCATCGAACGTGCAGCCATTGAAGTTTTCATCGCAACCTCCTGTCGGGTGAGAGCCGCATCATACTGCGCTGGCTTTGGTCGGGTGTACGCGCGCAAGCGACCTGTCCTAGACTTTACACATTGGGGTAATCGGAGTTGGCCATGAGACGGGTACTCTCGGTCGCCGCGTTGTTGGGCTGCGTCGTGTGCGCACGCGCCGGCGCGCCCGTTAAACCGGCGGACGTGGTGCACTACCGCCAGAGCGTGATGGAACTCATCGGCTGGAACTTCGCGCCGCTGGCCGCGATGGCAAAAGGCAAAATGGCGTGGGACACGAAGGAATTCGCGATGCGCGCCGAACGCATTCAATCGCTGTCGACCCAAGCGCTGGAAGGCTTCACGCAAGGCGCTGCCGACGGCGGCGTGGAAACTGACGCCAAGCCCTTCATCTGGAGCGACTTCGCCACCTTCAGCCGTCAGCTCGACGATTTCGTCAGGGAAGCAAAGGCGCTCGACGAAACATCGCGCGCGGGCGACGAAGCGAAAATGAAAGAGCAGTTCCGCAAAACCGCCGAAACGTGCAAAGCGTGTCACGACAAGTATCGTTCGACCTGATCGCTTTTCCTGATCAGTGCATCGCCCAGAACAGCAGCGCGCCGACGGCCGCCATTGCGATTCCGAACAGCACCCACGCACGCAACGCTCCGGCTGAACGCAGCGGCGCGGTTTGGACGCGCGTGTGCCCGGTGATCATCGGAGTCAGCAGATTTTCGTGGCGCAACACGTAATACAACCCGATCGCCAACACGTGTAGCGCGATGAGAATCAGCAACACGTTCTGGTTCCACACGTGGATGCGTGTCCACGTTTTCGCCGCTGCTGTCGTCAGCCGGCTCGATAGCGGTCCTGCCGTATCGATAGCGTCGCTGGCGAACAATCCCGAGACCGTCTGCAACAGCACGCTGGCGATCAACACGAGCACCGACCATCCGCCGAGCGGATTGTGCCCGATGCTCGACATCGTTTTATTCGACGTCGTTTTGCTCGAGATCAGCGAAACCGCATGGCGCCATACCGCCGACGGCCCGCGCACGAACGTGGCGAAGCGGCTCGTCTGCGATCCGAAAATGCCCCACAACAAACGAAACACGATCAACGCGAGCGTCGCGTAGCCGAAACGGAAATGCCATTCCATGTCGAGCACGTGGAATTCCGCCGTCGCGTACTGCAACGCGATCAGCACGACGAGCAGCCAATGGAACAGCCGTGTCGGCAAATCCCAAATGCGCACGCTCACGCGATGCCCAACCCGTCGATCTGCGCGATGGCCGACGCATCGAAACCAGCCAGACGCGCGAACTCCCGCCCACGTTCGGCGTAGTCACGGAATTGATCGAAGCTCGGCGCCCCGGGCGACAACACGATCGTGCCGTCGCTCGGCGCGATTTCCCGCGCGTTCGCGAGCGCGTGTGCGAGCGTGCCTGCGCGACGGAGCACGAAACCCTGGTTCGCGATTACGCCGAGCGTGTCGGCGATGGCGTCGCCGTTCGCGCCCGTCGTCACGATGCCCGTTGGCGGATGTGATGCGACATAATCCACAAATATACGCCAGTCCACGCCGCGATCGAAACCGCCGACGATGATCGTCGTCGGTTGCGGCAGACTTCGTAGCGCTTCGACGCTCGCATACGGCGTCG
Source organism: uncultured Rudaea sp. (assembly GCA_964658115.1). Lineage (GTDB taxonomy): Bacteria > Pseudomonadota > Gammaproteobacteria > Xanthomonadales > Rhodanobacteraceae > Rudaea. The sequence continues at coordinate 8,016 of CAZZYA010000130.1, forward strand.
TCGAAATGCTGTCGTTCACATAGCGAATACCGCCCCGCTGACCGAGCGTCTGCAAACGATGCGGCAACGGACGAAACGAGCGCACGTGCTCGGACGACGCGATCGCATCCTCGCCCGCCGCTTCGATCGCCGCCAGCGCCGCGCATGCGTTTCGCGCATTGTGTTCGCCCGGAATCGGCAGCGCGTCGATGTCGAGCACGCGGCGTTGCCCGCGGAAAATCGCTCCGCCGCGCACGTGCCAGCCATCGACGTTGCCAAAACGAATCGCATGGCTGATCGCGGTCAGCGATGCCGGCGCGACGACAACATGCGCGCGCTCGGCGATGCGCAACTTGTCTTCGGCGTAACGCTGCATTGAGCCGTGCCAGTCGAGATGTTCTTCGTACAGATTGTTGATTACGGCCACGGTCGGCGCGCCGGCGAAATCGCGTGTTTGAAAACTCGACAGCTCGATGACCCACCAGTCCGGTTCGTGCGGCGGATCGAGCAGATCGAGCAGCGGCAATCCGATGTTGCCGGCGAGCGCGACGCGGCGTCCACCTTTTCGCAACAGATGCGCGATCAACGCGGCAACGGTGCTTTTGCCTTTCGTTCCGGTGACGCAGATCGTGCGCGCGTTCGGATTTTCCGCGAACCACAGCGCGCTGGCGGATGTGAATCGGACGCCGCCGAGTTCGGCGTACGGCGATTTGTACGGACTGATGCCCGGCGATTTGACGACGACATCGAAGCGCGACAACGCCTCCGCTGTCGGCGACGATGTATAGGCGACGACGCGCGGATCGTCCCGCAACGATTGCGCCTCGTCGGCGCTACAGAAAACAGCGATTGATTGGTCGGCGAAACGGCCGCGAATCGCCTTCAGCGCCGCCCGACCTTCGCGGCCGAATCCACAGATCGCAACGCGCTTACCGCCGAGATCAGCCAGCTTCATCCACGATTCCGGCAAGCCGCGTGGGCACGAAGTTCTCGCCATCCGGCGACAGCAGCGGATCGAGCGCGAGTTCGTTCCGATCAAGCCGCGGCAGGATTTCGTCGGCGAAGCGCGCGACGAGCGCGTCCTCGCGCCATTCGGGTCGCTGGCTCAGCGCGGCCATCGCGGCGCGCGATTCGCGTCCTTCGCCAACGCACTCGAACGGCTTGTGATCGCGATACTCGAGCAGCGCGTCGAATCCCGGCGCGAGCGCGATGTCGTCCAGAAAATTCCTGCCGAAAATGCCGAGCAATCTCGGTTTCGCCACAAACGGGGCTAGCGCCAGAAACACGAAGTGACATTTCGGACATTGCCCGCACCAGCGATCCGACGGCCGTTCGCCGCGGATGCGGAAATTACGGTTGCAGCTCGAAAACACAGCGTCGTAGCGCGCCTCGCGAGCGAACGCACGCGTCACCGCGAGCTCCGACAGCGGACGCAGCAGCGAGAAATAATCGAGATCGGCGGCGACGTCGCTCGCGATGTACGCACGCAAGCCGCGCTCGAACGCGATGCCTTTGCTCCACTGATGATTGATTTCCTGTCCGTCGTATTCGAGCGTCGCGACCGAGGCGGAACGTTCGTTCGAAAACGCGATGGCGTCGAATCCATACAGCACGGCGGCGCAAACGAGAATCGCGGAATTGATCGCCGTGACCGGAATGTGGCCGTTGTACGCGCCGAGTTTGTTGTACTCGAACAACTCCGGCGCGAGCTGACGTTTGATGTTGAGCAGCGGCAATTCCGTACGCTGCGCGCACGCGGCGATCAACGCGGAATCGCCGACCCACACCGCCGTTGCCGATTCGCCGACGCGCTTCAACGCTTCGACCGTCACCAGCGAATCCTTGCCGCCACCGATCGGAACGAGCGTGCGACGCGGCAATCCGATCGACGACGCTTTCGCAGCCGGTTTCACGGTCGACGGAAAGCGGATGCGTTCGCGCAGATCGAGTTTGTTGTGATACGCGAACTCGGCCAACCCGTGCCGATACACGTCGTCCATGAACGAGGCGGTCGATGCGTCGAGCGCATTGCCGTCGATGTCGATCCGCGCCGGTACACCGGCCTTGAAATAGCTGACGCCGGCGATGAGATGGAGCAATCGCAACGCGGCGCAGAATGCGGGACGATTCGTGTCGGCCAGCGGCGGCGCGTCCGGGAATGCGATGCGCTCGATCAGATCGGTACCGTTGTCGAACGCGTAAACCAGGCGCGCGACACCGTTGTCGTATTCGTGGCGCACGAAATGGAATGCGTTCGCTTGGCGCGGATCGGCGAGCGTCATAGCACAACCTCCCGCGCCGG
>CAZZYA010000131.1:0-10215 GCA_964658115.1 uncultured Rudaea sp.
CACGTCGGCGTTCTCGCAGCATCTGCTTGCGAACCACACGATCTTGCAAACCGTATTACCCGGCATGAAGACAGCGCAATACGGCCGCATCATCAATGTGATTTCGACCTCGGTGAAAGAGCCGATCAAGAACCTCGGCGTTTCAAATACCGTTCGCGGCGCCGTCGCGAGCTGGTCGAAAACGCTGGCGACTGAACTCGCCGGCTTCGGCATCACCGTCAACAACGTGTTGCCCGGCTACACCAAAACTGCGCGCCTCGAGCAGATCCTCGGCGACCGCGCGAAGGCGACGCAACAAGACGAAGCGACGGTCGAAAAATCCATGCTCGCCACCGTTCCGGCCGGGAGGTTCGCCGATGCGCGCGAAATCGGAAGCGTCATCGCGTTTCTCGCGTCACCCGCGGCGGGATACATCAACGGCGTGAACATACCGGTTGATGGCGGGCGCACGCTGTCGCTTTGAAACCCGTTCCGCGGCGCAGCGCGGCCACACGCTTTGCTAAGCTTCGCGCATGACCGAAACGATGGTGCGCATCGACAACTATATCGGCGGTGTTTTTAACGCACCGCGCGCCGGAAACTATGTCGACGTCGTCGATCCCGCGGTCGGCGCGCCATTCGGCCACTGCGCGGATAGCGATGCCGCCGACATCGACGATGCCGTCGCCGCCGGACGCGCTGCGTTCGCCGCATGGTCGTCGACGCCGGCGGCCGATCGTGCGCAACATCTGAACCGTATCGCGGACCGCATCGAACAACGCATCGACGAATTTGCCGCCGCCGAATCCCGCGACAGCGGAAAACCTGTCGCACTGGCGCGTTCGCTCGACATCCCGCGCGCGATTGCCAACCTGCGTTTCTTCGCCGCCGCCGCGACGCAATTCTCGAGCGAAGCGCATGCCACGGAAAGTACGGCGATCAACTACACCTTGCGGCAACCGATCGGCATCGTCGGATGCATTTCGCCGTGGAATCTGCCGCTGTATCTGTTCACCTGGAAAATCGCGCCCGCACTCGCGGCCGGCAACACGGTGATCGCGAAACCGTCGGAAGTGACGCCGCTCACCGCGCAGCTTTTCGCGCAGGCATGTATCGATGCCGGATTGCCGCCGGGCGTGCTCAACATCGTGCACGGCACCGGCGCGCGCGCGGGAAGCGCGCTGATTTCGCATCCGGCGATCAAAGCCATCTCGTTCACCGGATCGACACGCACCGGCGCAACCATCGCCGCCGAAGCTGCGAAGACGTTCAAGAAACTCTCGCTCGAAATGGGCGGCAAAAATCCCACGCTCGTATTCGCCGATTGGGACGCAACCGAAGCGAATTGGCAAACGATCCTGCGTTCGGCGTTTTCGAATCAGGGACAAATCTGCCTATGCGGTTCACGCATTCTGATCGAGCGTTCGATCTATGCGTCGTTTCGCGAAACGTTCGTTGAGCGCGTGCGGAGACTGCGCGTCGGCGATCCAGCCGACTCATCCAGCGATCTCGGCGCGGTCGTCTCGAAGCCGCATTTCGACAAAGTCATGGGCTGCATCGCGGTTGCGCGCGACGAAGGCGGCGTGATTTTATGCGGCGGCGACAGCGTCAAGGTCGCCGGACGCTGCGCAGACGGCTGGTTCATCGCGCCGACCGTCATCGAAGGACTCGGCCCTGCCTGCGCCACGAATCAGGACGAAATCTTCGGCCCGGTCGTCACGCTGCAACCCTTCGACGACGAGAACCACGCACTGGAACTCGCCAATGCGACGGCCTACGGCCTTGCTGCGTCGGTATGGACGTCGGGCCTTAGCCGTGCGCACCGAATGGCGGCGAAGCTCGATGCGGGCATCGTCTGGATCAACTGCTGGATGCGGCGCGATCTGCGCACGCCGTTCGGCGGCGTGAAGCAGTCCGGGCTCGGGCGCGAAGGAGGCTTCGAGGCATTGCGGTTCTTCACCGAAGCCAAGAACGTTTGTATACAAATAGACTAATACAAAAAGGTCGGATCCGGACATGGGGAAAAATCTCGGCAAGACGATCGGCTGGATGGCGGCGCTCCTGCTGACGGGCGCACCGCTCGCGCACAGCGCGTCGGACGTGAACAGCACGCCGGATTCGTCCGAAATGTCGGCATCGGAATGGCGGCGGCAGCAACTCGTCGCGGCCGACAAATCCGACCGCATCATGACGCAGGCGCAGAAGATCTCCGGCCTGCTGGGCCAGTACGTCTTCATGCAGACCAATTACGATTCCAACCACGATCGCGCGTTTCAGGTGATCTTTGGCCAGTATCTGTCGTGGTTCCAGACATTCATCGGCGACTACGACGGCGCGGCCGCGAGTTTCTCCATCGCGCAACCGCGACAGGACGACGATGGCCCTTCGCCCATCGGCGCCGGCTACACGCTGAAACCCGCCGCCGATGTCATTCTCGAAATGGCCAAAGCGCGCCGAGCGGTGTTTTTCAACGAAGCGCACAGCGCGCCGATCACGCGCACGCTGACCATCGAATTGCTGCCGAAGCTGCGCGAACTCGGCTACAACTATTTCGCCGCCGAAACGTTGTACGACACCGACCGCGACTTGCAGAAACGCGGCTATGCGACGCCGAAAAGCGGTTTCTACGTCAACGAACCACTGTACGGCGAAATGATCCACACCGCGCTTCGCCTCGGTTTCAAGGTGATTCCGTACGATGTCGAAAACGCCGGCGCGGGCGATGCGCGGGAGCGCGCGGGCGCCGAGCGCCTTTATCAGGAAGTGTTCAAGAAAGATCCGAACGCGAAGCTCGTCGTCAACGCCGGATTCGCGCACGTGCAGAAATCCGGCAAGTACCTGCGCGGTTCGAGCATGGGCGAATTCTTCAAACAGATATCGGGCATCGATCCGCTCACCGTCGAGCAGACGATGATGATGCAGCACGGCCGCCCGAATCAGGATCATCCGTATTACGCGGCGATCGTGCAGCAGCTGAAATTCAATAAGCCCAGCGTGTTCGTCGCCACCGACGGCAAAGTATGGACGCTGAAACCGGACAAGTACGACATCAGTGTCGTCTTCCCGACGCACGCCATCATTCGATCGCGTCCGAACTGGCTGGTACTCGACGGCGAACGCACCGTCTATGCGATCAGCAGCGACATGTGCCGCAATCAATATCCGTGCATGGTCGAAGCGTACGACGCCAGCGAAGGTGAAGACGCCGTTCCCGCCGATCGCGCACTTCTCAACATGTTCGACGCGCAAACGTCCGAAAACGAACGTTTGCAAAATGGCATGGTGCAATCGCAAAGCCGCTTGTTCTTGCGTCCCGGCACCTATCATCTGAAGGTGATCGACAAGAGCAACCGGCAACTGTCCGCGCGCGACGTCATCATCGGCGCCGCGCAATGAACGACGTGATCCGCGCCGAACGCGCGCCAAAACCGGTCGGCGCATATCCGCACGCGCGACGCGTCGGGAATTTGTTGTTTCTTTCCGGAATCGGTCCGCGCGATGCAGCATCGAACGCGATTCCCGGAAACACGTACGCCGCCGACGGCAAACTGACCGGCTACGACATCGAGGCGCAATGCCGTTCCGTGTTCGCCAACGTGCGCACCGTGCTCGAAGCGAGCGGCGCGCGCTGGCAGGATCTCGTCGATGTGACTGTATTCCTCACCGACATGGAGCGCGATTTCGCTGCGTACAATCGTATCTACACCGAACATTTCGTGGACGCGCAACCGTGCCGCACGACGGTCGGGATCACGGCGTTGCCGACGCCGATCGCGATCGAATTGAAATGCATCGCCACGATATCCGATGATGGCGCGGAATGATCACGCCGCCCATCAATTTCCAGAAGTGGATCGACGACAACCGGCACCTGCTCAAACCGCCGGTCGGCAACAAGTGCATTGTCGACGGCGATTTCATCGTGATGGTCGTCGGCGGTCCGAATGCGCGCACAGATTACCATTGGGACGAAGGTCCGGAATTTTTCTACCAGCTCGAAGGCGAGATGGTGTTGAAAGTGCAGGACGGCGGCCACGCGCGCGATATTCCGATCAAGGCCGGCGACGTGTTCTATCTGCCGCCGCGTACACCGCATTCGCCGCAACGGATGGCCAATTCGATCGGGCTCGTCGTTGAACGCAAACGCCTGCCGCACGAGAAAGACGGATTGATGTGGTTCTGCGAATCGTGCAACCACAAACTGTACGAGGAATTCTTCGAGCTCAGCGACATCGAGAAGGACTTTCCAGCGGTGTTCGAGCGTTTCTATCGTTCGCTCGACGCGCGCACGTGCAATCAGTGCGGCCACGTGAATCCGGCCCCGGCGCGGTACGCCTAGCGCGCATTCATCGCCGCGCCGTTATCATGCGCGGCGATGCTCAAAACCCTTTTGCAGCTCAAGCCGCGCGATGTGCCGGCGATCGTCGCGTTGCGCAACACGGCCGCCGTGGCATTACCGCTCGCCATCGGCGTGGCGACGCATCACATCGATATCGGCGTCGGCATTTCGGTCGGCGCGCTCAATACGATGTTTTCCGATCAGCCAGGACCGTACCGCCTGCGTCTGCGGCGCATGCTGTTCGCCGCGATCGCCGCCTGCGTTTCCGCGTTCGTTGGTTACACCCTCGGCGCCAATGTCGCGCTGACGGTGTTCGCTTCGCTGGTGTGGGGCGTCGCGGGCGGAATGCTGGTCGCGCTCGGTCCCGACGTCGGCCGCATCGGACTCACCAGCATGATTCTGTTCGTCATCACCGCGGCCAATCCGCGCACGCCGGCCGATGCGATCGGTCCATCGCTTCTTTTCCTCGCCGGCGGATTGCTGTTGACCGTTTTTTCGATCGCGGCGTGGCCGTTACAACGTTATCGCCCGGAACGTTTTGCGCTCGCCCTTCTGTGCCGCGATCTCGCCGCCAGCGCACGACGCGACGACGACCCCGCGCAACCGCCGCCAGTCACGCAAGGATTGACCGACGTCGAAAACTTGTTGCACGGCGAATACCGCGCACGCGGTGCCGGCATGGAAGCGTTGCGCGTTCTCGCCGAAGTGATCGAACGCACACGACTGGAATTACTCGCGCTCGGCGGATTGCATGAGCGGACGGCGAACACGGAAATCATTTCCACGCTGAAGCGCCTGCGCGAATACGCCGCGCGCACGCTCGAAAGTCTGGCGAACGCGCTCGAAGCCGGTGCGTCGCCGCTCGCCGCGACGGGCGCGCTCGAAGGTTTCGATGCGGCACTCGCGTCGCTGGCGCAGCATGGCCCTATGTCCGCGCACGACGAACGTCTCGTCACTATCGCGTTCGCGCACGCGCGCGCGCTCGGCGGCCAGCTTCGCGCCGCATTGCGTAACGCGAACCTCGCCGGCAGCCGCGGCGAACTGCGCGCCGATGCAGACGAAGAACGACTACCGCGCGAACTGCAAACGCGCAATCCGTTCGAAATCCTACGCTCGAATCTCACGCTGTCGTCGATCGCGTGCCGGCATGCGATTCGCTGCGGCGTATGTCTGGCGATCGCCGTCATCGGCGAACGCGTGGCCGGCATCGAGCACGGTTACTGGATTCCGATGACAACCGCGATCGTTCTCAAACCCGATTTCGCCGGTACTTTCAGTTTCGGATTGCTCCGCGTCATCGGCACGCTGCTCGGTCTCGCGCTGACGACGGCGCTGGTGCACTTCGCGTTCGGCGGCGATTGGGATCGCATCGCGTTGTTCGCGTTTTTCTGTTTCGGCTTCCGCATGTTCACGACGATGCATTACGCCATCGGTGTCATGTTGCTGACGAGTCTGATCGTCATTCTGCTCAGCTTCGAGGGACTCGCGCCGGGTGACACGATGACCGCGCGCGCCATCGGCACGAGCCTCGGCAGCGCGCTGGCGCTAATAGCATACGTGGTGTGGCCGACGTGGGAAGACCGCCGCATTCGACCCACACTCGCCTCGATGGTGGATGCGTATCGCAAATATTTTCTCGCGATGCTCGACGATGCGCCGCGCGTGCGCGCGGAAATCCGCCGCGCCGCGCGCAGCGCGCGCACCAACGCGCAAGCATCGCTCGATCGGCTCCGCAACGAACCACGTCGTGATCGCGCCGACGTAGCCGCTGCCGAAGGCGTGTTCGCCAATGCCAATCGATTCATCCGCGCAGCGATGGCGCTGGAAGCCACACGTCAACACGCCGGACCCATTCCGCCGGCGTCGGCCATCGCCGATTTCGCGCAGCGCGCGGATCATGAGTTGAACGGCATCGTGCGCGCGCTCAACGGCGAAATCGGATCGCCCCCGGCGACGGCAGCATTGCGCGAACAGCAAGAATCGTTGCAGAAAACGCTCGAGGCTACATCGGGCGATGTCGATGCGGACGTCCAAACGGCCGCATGGATCGACGCGAGCGATCGCATCACCGACAGCATCGATACGCTCGCGCATCTTCTTCGCGGTGCGCGAAATCGCGGAAGCACGTAGCCGGGCACCGAAATCGCGATGCCGCGCAATGCGACATCAAAAGTTGTCGCAATTTCGAACGCGGTTGGATACGCTCGATGCGATATTCGATAGGCGTACCCTACGCCTGATGCACACGGGGAGCACGCAATGTCTCGTTCCACACGTTCCATTCTCGTCAGGCCGCGCCTGACCTCGCTAGCCGCCGCTCTTTCGATAGCTTCGGCCAGCAGTTCGATCGGCGCGGCTGATCACAAACAGCCTTTCTTCCATCACAGCACCGATACGACGCATCAACAACGCGTCAACCAGACACTGAAAGGCAACTTCGCACGTGTCCGCGAAGCAGCTCACAACGGATTCGCCGCTTTACCGGCGTCGCACCCTGCCACGCGCGCGCCGACGACGGTGCATGTCGCGAGCACGGCCGACTCCGGATCGGGTTCGTTGCGCGATGCGCTCAGCAATGCGGCCGCCGGCGACGTCATCGATCTGTCATCGATGCGCGGCACGCTGACCTTGACCTCACCGCTCGTTCCGGCGGCGAGCGTCACGATCAACGGTCCTGGCCGCGACCTGCTCACGCTCGACGGGAATCATCTAGATCGCGTTTTGACTTCGAACCATTCGCTGAAGGTTTCGAACGTGACGATCGCCAATGGTGCAGCGCCCGCTGCGTCGCCGTTGGGCGGTTGCCTGTTCGTCGAAGGCATGGTCACGTTGAGCGACGTGAAATTGAGCAACTGCACCACGGTCGGCTCGGCAACCGCACCGGCCTTCGGTGGCGCGTTGTTCGTGAAGGGAGCCGCCAATATTTACTCGAGTGAATTCAGCGGCAACTCGGCGATTTCAACTTACCAGACCGGCGGCGATCGAACCGGTTATCAGGCGTTCGGCGGCGCGATCGCGATCGCCCCAACGCCCTACTATTACGGTTCGACGATCAGCGACAGTATCCTGACCGGCAATACGGCTTCGGGAAGTACCGCAGCGGCGGGGGGCGCAATCTTCTCCTCCTACTACAGTTACTACAACCGAACGGCCGACGTCACACTGAGCAACACCACACTGTCGGGCAACACTGCCATCGCAACCGACATTCCGTCCTACTATGACTCGGGCAGCCAGCAGACCATCAATTACGGCTTTGCCTTCGCAGCCGGCCTTGCCGTCATCGGCGGCAACGTGCAAGTGACGGGAAGCCATATCGAAACAACCGGGCATCGGGCAACGGCGAAGGTTCCGGCGGCGGCGCGTATGTGAGTTATGGCGACTACTACAACTCCACCAGCGAAATTCATGGATACGTCGGCGGCGCCGTGACAATTTCCGGCTCAACCATTTCTGGTAACACGGCTTCATCCAATTATGCTTCTGCATATGGTGGCGGCCTGAAGGGAACCAACGACATCACCATCGTCAACAGTGTGCTAAGTAGCAATCTTGTGACGACCGCGTCCACTGGAGCCAACATTGCAGCGGGCGGCGCAGTTTCCGGCGGTGAGTACACGTACAATCTTGCGATTACGGGCAGTACTTTGAGTGGGAATGCCGCGACAGCGACAGGGCAAGGATATGCCGGAGGTGCTGGTGCGACGACCGAATTCCTGAACTACGGAACTGCGTTCGTAGTCACGAATAGCACCATTTCCGGCAATTCCGTATCGAGCTCGAATTCCTCGGGCGATTACTCGTACGGCGCGGGTATCGTGCAGTCGCCCGCCCAAGGAAAAGCATCGCTGAAAATCTACAATTCGACGATTGCTTTCAACACGGCGGGAGAGGCAGCGGGCGGCATCGCAACGATCTACAACGCAGGAGTCGGCCTTTACAGCACGATCGTGGCGAACAACACCGCGAAAAACTACATAGCTACCTCCGATATTGGTTCAAACGGAGGCGCCCTGACGGTTGCTGGTGATTACAACCTCGTGCAAACCGACCCGAGCATATATGGCGTCACACTTTCGGGAACGCACAACATTGTCGGCTCCGATCCGCAGCTTCAACCGTTGGCCAACAACGGCGGCACGACACCGACACACGCGCTCGCTCCCACGAGTCCCGCGATCGACGCCGGCAACAATCCATTGGCGCTACCGTTCGACCAGCGCGGCGATCCGTACGCGCGCGTCGTCGGCAATGCGGCGGATATCGGTGCGTTCGAACTGAACACCGACCAGATATTCGGCAGCGGTTTCGAGTAACGGCCAACAACGGCGCGCCGGATTCGCACCAGGCGAATTCGGTGCGTCCGTCGGCTAAACTGTGCGCATGCTCAAGATCGACACGCATGCGCACATCCTCCCGCCGAGCTGGCCGAACCTGGCCGAAAAATACGGCGACGACCGCTTCGCGGTCATGGTGAAAACCGAAGGCCGGCATCGCATCTACAAAGACGGGAAATTTTTCCGCGAAGTGTGGGAGAACGCGTTCGACGCGGATTTCCGTATTGCCGACTACGCCAAATTCGGCGTGCAGACGCAGGTAATTTCCACCGTGCCCGTTTTGTTTTCGTACTGGGCCAAGCCGCATCAGGCGCTGGACTTACACGGCTTCCTCAACGATCACACCGCTGAAATCTGCCGCAGCAAACCACGCCATTACGCCGGCATCGGCACGGTGCCGTTGCAGTCGCCCACGCTCGCGATCCAGGAAATGGAACGCTGCATGGAGCAGCTCGATCTCCAAGGCGTGCAAATCGGTTCCCATATCGATGAGTGGAATCTCGACGCGCCGGAACTGTTCCCGTTTTTCGAAGCCGCCGCTGATCTCGGCGCGGCGATCCTGGTCCATCCGTGGGACATGATGGGCAAGGAAAGCATGCCGAAATACTGGTTGCCGTGGCTCGTCGGTATGCCGGCCGAACAGGCGCGCGCAGCGTGTTGTCTCATCTTCGGCGGCGTGCTCGAACGTCTGCCGAAATTGCGCGTGTGCTTCGCGCACGGCGGTGGCGCGTTTCCGTACACGATCGGACGCATCGAACACGGTTTCCGCATGCGGCCGGATCTTGTGGCGACCGACAACGCGCGCAATCCGCGCGATTATTTCGACCGCTTGTTTTTTGATTCGTGCGTGCACGACGATCGTGCGCTACGTTTTCTGCTCGACGTCGCCGGCGCGAATCACGTGATGCTTGGCACCGACTATCCGTTCCCGCTCGGCGAACAACATCCCGGATCCGGCATCGCCGCGCTCGCACTTTCCGAATCCGAACAAACGCGCCTGTATCACGGCACCGCGCTGGAGTGGCTCGGCCTGCCCCTTTCCCGATTCAACTGATGGCGGAGATCGTCATGCGACTCAATGTAATCCTCGCGGCTTTCGTGCTTTCGTGTTGCGCATCGTCCGCATCCGCCGACGAGAGCGGCAACTATTCGCTCAGCGACGGTTTCATCAGATTCAACGCGCCGCCGGCGTGGCCGGTGATGATGGAAAAAGCCGAAGGCAATCCGCAATTCATCGCATTCCAGGTGAAGGATCCTGCCGATACGGGTACCGGCGAGTCGGCGCGCGTGTCGGTAGACACGAAACTGCTCGACGATTCGAGCAACTTCCAGCCCATCGTCAACGTCGGCATGGACAAGGCGAAAGCGATGCCCGGCTACGAGCAGCACACCGAAGGCGTCGAGGCCACCGTGCTGCGCTACTTCGCGATGAACGGAAAGACGCGCTACGAATATCGCGAAACGTGGTATCTCAACATGCATCTCGTCATCCACGTGCGCTGCGCGCGGCCGATGCTCGCCGCGACGACACCGCAATGGACTGCCGACTACGAAAAAGGC
>CAZZYA010000132.1:0-4645 GCA_964658115.1 uncultured Rudaea sp.
GGCGGACGTCGCGACATCATGGAGAACGTCGCGCCGTCGGGTCCGATCTATCAGGCCGGCACACTGTCGGGCAATCCGGTCGCGATGGCCGCAGGTCTCGCAATGCTCGATGTGATTCAGTCTCCAAATTTCTACAGCGATCTGGAACACAAGACTGTGAAAATCACCGACGGCCTGCGCGCGGTTGCGAATGAAGCCGGCGTTCCGTTCAGCACGAACCGCGTGTGCGGCATGTTCGGGTTGTTCTTCACAGCGGAAAAAGTGGAAACGTATACCCAAGCCACGCAATGCGACGTACCGCGATTCAATCGATTTTTCCACGCGATGCTAGAGCGTGGCATTTATCTCGCGCCGTCGGCATTCGAAGCAGGCTTCATGTCGGCCGCGCATACCGACAACGACATCGCCGCCACGCTCGACGCCGCGCGCGTTGCTTTCGGAGCCTGACATGCGCATCGAAACGCTCGCCGTTCACGCCGGTTGCGAACCCGATTCGGAAACCGGCGCGATGGCGCCGCCGATCCACCTCGCGACGACGTTCAAGCACGGCCCCGCCGGCGAACGCATCGGCGGTTACGAATATGCACGCGAAGACAATCCGACGCAGACGCGTCTGGAAACCGCGCTCGCGGCACTCGAAGGCGGCGCTGCGGCGCTTGCATTCGCATCGGGCATGGCGGCGATCGACGCCGCGTTCAGCGCGTTGCCGGACGGCAGCCGCATCATCGTTCCGCGCAATGTATACATGGGCGTTCGCGCGCTCGCGAACGATTTTCTCTCGTCGCGAATCGGCATCGATACGATCGACACCGGCGACGTCAATGCGATCGCGGCGACGATAACGCCGCAGACTCGTCTGATCTGGCTCGAAACGCCATCGAATCCGCTGCTGCAGATTTCCGATATCGCGGCCATCGTCGACATCGCGCATAAGAACAACGCACGCGTCGCTGTCGATAACACGTTCTCGACGCCGTGCCTGCAACGCCCGCTCGCGCTCGGCGCCGATATCGTCATGCATTCGACGACGAAATACTTCGGTGGCCACAGCGATGTGCTCGGCGGCGCGCTTGTCTTCGCGCGACGCGACGAAATGCACGAACGCATATCGCACGCACGCCACGTGCGCGGCGCGGTGCTGTCGCCGTTCAACGCATGGCTGACGCTGCGCGGCTGCCGCTCGATGCCGGCGCGCATGGCATGGCATTGCCGCAATGGCCGCGCGGTCGCTGAATTTCTCGCGCAACATTCGCGCGTCGAGCGTGTGAACTGGCCGGGTCTCGCATCGCATCCGAATCACGCTGTCGCCGCGCGCCAGATGAGCGATTTCGGCGCGATGCTGAGCGTGCAGATCAGAGGCGGCCGCGACGCAACGCTCGATGTTGCCGGAAAACTCATGCTTTTCACGAATGCCACCTCGCTCGGCGGCTGCGAATCGCTGGTCGAACATCGCGCGTCGGTCGAAGGCGCCCATCCGATGTCGCCGGACAATCTGCTTCGCGTTTCGGTCGGGCTCGAACATCCCGACGATTTGATCGACGACTGGCGGCAGGCGCTGGCCTAGGCGTTCACCACGTTCCGCTGTTCGGCATCGACGCCCACGGTTCCTGCGATGGCAAATGCCCCTCTTGCAACAACTCGATTGAAATGAGATCGGGCGAACGCACGAATGCCATGTGTCCGTCGCGCGGCGGACGATTGATCGTCACGCCCATTTTCTGCAGACGCGCACACGTTTCATAAATGTCGTCGACGCGAAACGCGAGATGTCCGAAGTTGCGCGCGCCGCCGTAGTCTTCCGCTGCATCCCAATTGTAGGTGAGTTCGATTTCGGCATCCGGCGAGTCCGGCGCGGCGACGAACACGAGCGTGTATCTGCCTTGCGCATTTTCCTTGCGCCGCGTTTCCCGCAATCCGAGTCCTTCGCAATAAAAGCGCAGCGACGCAGCGAGATCGCGCACGCGCACCATGCTGTGCAGATAACGCATGTTCCGGTCCTTCCTGAAATCAGCCTTTCTGGAATCGCGGCAAATAGTGCATCAGTTGTTCGAGCCGCGCGATGGGATCGGTCAACTGCAGAAGATGCTGGCGCTCGCGGTTCTCCAGCGGCAACGCCTCGGCCAGACGAAACCCGACCCAGCTCGCGTCGTCGTAACAGGCGCGACTGGCCTTCGCGAACTCGCTGGACGATTTCTCGAACAAACGTTCGAGGATCGTGCCGAGCAAGCCGTACTCCGGCGGCAATTCCATCGACGGTTCGGAATCCCAGAACCGCACCGATCCGTGCGCAAGTCCGTTGTCGCGAACGCGCGAGCGATCGACATGGAACCGTTCGCCACCTTCGGCGCGAATGCCGAGCAGCCCGTCCGGCATTGTATAAAAATCCACAATGCGCGCAAGCGTGCCGACTGCCGCGGGCACCGCCGCTTCGCCGTCCTCGCGACCATGCAGGATCATGCAGACGCCGAATCCGGAACCGGTGCGCGCGCAATCGCGCACCATGTCGAGATAGCGCTGTTCGAAAATACGCAGACTCAAAGGTCCGCCGGGAAACAGAACCGCGTTCAGAGGAAACAGCGGGATATCGTTCGCGCTCACGCGTCGAGGCGACCTCCTCGGGCGGGATCGGGCCGGCATTCGGCGCGGTGCGATCGGATGATCATGTCCGACTCAGGCTACCGCCATGATGAAATTTTGGCAAATCGTCATGGCACGAATGCGGCGCGACGCGTACGCGCGTCGAAAATCAAACGGTGATCGCTCAGCAACGGCCATCCGATTTGCAGATAAGGATCGGAACGACGGCCGACGATACTCGCCGATTCGCGATCCGGATCGGCATCGCTCAACACGTTCAGCGCGCTGATATTGCCAAGCTTCACGCTCGTGAGCGTCGTCATGCGCACGCTCACGATGCGGCCGGAATCGGATTGCTGCATGTCTTTCTCGAAATAGCGCGCATCGTCGCGGCGATAGCCGAGCCGCGCGAGCAACGCGTTGTTCGGCGTGACGAATCCCCAGCCGGTATCGATGCGCGCAGCGGTGCGCGTGCCGTTGACGAGTACGTGGGTTTCGATCACGTCGTTGTCGAACGAAACGTCCATCGACGCATTCGCGCGCTGCGATGGATCGACGATGGACTTGATGTCGCTGCCGGCCGTAAACAGACGCAATCGACGCGCATGACCATCGAGATCGACCGTGAAACGCTGCGCGAAACTCATGCCGAGAATACACGGCGCACTGCCGCCGTGACCGAACCAGCTCGCGTCGCGCTGCACGAATTCGACGTCGCCCGCACGTGCGCCGCCGATCACGACATCGCGGATGCGCAGCAGCGGCATCGCGTATTCGCCATTCGCGGTGGTGACATGCGAATCACCGGTGCGTTCGGCGCCATCGGCGAGATCTCGACCGATGACACCAACGGTCGCGCCCGTATCGAAAATGCATTGCACGCCGCGGTGGCCGTTGATGTCGACAGAAACACGCGGCCGATGCGCATCGCCGATCAGCGGCACGTCGGCGAGCGGCGCGGCAGCAAACGCGTTCGTCGCGCAAAATAGAACGCCGGCAACGAAGTGGCGCATCAATCGAGCGATGCTAGGAATTGACGCGGCGCGTTCTCGAATCCGCCGTTGGACATGAAGACGACATGGTCGCCCGGTCGCACGGCGGCGCGCAGCGATGCGACGAGCTCGGCGACCGTCGGCGCGGTCGCGCCCCGTCCGTCGAGCGCTGCGGTGACGCGCGCGGCGTCCCACGACAACTCGGGCTTGCGCAAAAACACGACGGTATCGGCGTCGCGCAGCGAAGGCGCGAGTTCGTCCGCGTGCGCGCCGAGGCGCATCGAATTCGAGCGCGGTTCCATACCGACGAGAATGCGCGCGGTGCCCACGCGTGCGCGGAGGCCGGCAAGTGTCGTCGCGATGGCCGTCGGATGGTGCGCAAAATCGTCGTAGACGCGAATGCCGGCGCGTTCGCCGACGAGTTCCATGCGTCGTTTGGCGCTGTTGAAACTGGCCAGCGCGGCGATGGCGCGTGTCGCGTCGACCCCAGCGGCGTCGGCCGCGGCGAGCGCGGCGAGTGTGTTCATCACGTTGTGATTGCCGATCAGCGGCCAGGTGACATCGCCGATGTCGCGACCGTCGCGCACGATCGCGAAACGCGATCCATCCGGCTCGATGAGTCGCGCACGCCAGTCGCCGTGCGTCATGCCGAATGTCGTCACCGGCGTCCACGCGCCCATCGCGAGCACATCGCGCAGTCGATCGTCTTCCGCGTTGACGATGAGCCCTCCGTTGCGCGGCACCGTGCGCACGAGGTGGTGGAATTGACGCTGGATCGCGGCGACATCGGGAAAAATATCGGCGTGGTCGTATTCGAGATTGTTGAGGATCGCGATCGACGGACGGTAATGGACGAACTTGGAACGCTTGTCGAAAAACGCGGTGTCGTATTCGTCGGCTTCGATGACGAAATCCACGCCGCGACCCAGCCGCGCGGAGACACCAAAATTCTCGGGCACGCCGCCGACGAGGAAACCCGGATCGCGAGCGGCTTCGGCGAGAATGTGCGCGAGCATCGACGTCGTCGTCGTCTTGCCGTGCGTGCCGGCGACGGCGAACACGCGGCGATCGGCGAG
>CAZZYA010000132.1:4655-6247 GCA_964658115.1 uncultured Rudaea sp.
GACACGTAACGACGGCGTTCGTCGAGCATGCGCTCGACCACCGCATTGCCGCGCGTCATCGCGTTGCCGACGACGATCAGGTCTATGGACCGGTCCAGATGTTCGGCGTTGTAGCCTTGATCGAGCGCGATGCCGAGCGCAGCGAGCTGATCGCTCATCGGCGGATAGATGTTCGCGTCGCAGCCGGCGACGTCGTGACCCAACTCGCG
This sequence comes from uncultured Rudaea sp., assembly GCA_964658115.1. Classification (GTDB taxonomy): domain Bacteria; phylum Pseudomonadota; class Gammaproteobacteria; order Xanthomonadales; family Rhodanobacteraceae; genus Rudaea. The sequence goes on from CAZZYA010000132.1 coordinate 4,865, forward strand.
GGCGAGCGCGGCGACGCCGCCCATGAACGTGCCGCAAATTCCCAAAATATACAATTTCATTTCAGCGGCGCCGTCTGCGCATTCAACGCGACGTTGAGGACGAATTGCACCGCGAGCCAGACCAGCGCCATCAGGAATCCGCGAGCGGCCGATACAGAAAGCGCGTTGCGGAATATGTAAGCATCGATCACGAACTTCCAGACAATGATCGGCAGGGTCAGCAGCGCGAACAGCGACTGCAACGGCGTCAGCGGTTGCGCCAGCTTGGGGTTGCCGGACATCACGATCACGATCGGTGCAATCAACAGCGTGAAAAAGATCGTGACGCCCTGGAATGCCGTGCCCGTTTGCACGAATCGGTTCGCGAATCCGCGCGTCATCAAGATCAGATAGAGAAAGGAAAAAAGCGCGGCTTCTTCGACGATAACCTGCGTGATCGAAACCTGTTCGGCGCCGGAAAAAATTGCGAGCGCCCATTGAACCGCGAGGTTCGCGAAGACCAGCGTCACCAGCAACGCCGGTGAATACGGCAAGTCCTGCGGACCGCGACGCATCCAAACGATGTCGCGCAGGGCAAGTAAAAGTTCGGTCATTGCGCTATCCGTTTCGACCGCGCGACGACGCGCGCGTTGCTCACGTTCCGTGTCGCGGCAAAACGGCGAGGATGCGTTTGAAGACGGTCTGCATGTCGCCCACGCCGTCGACGGTGACGAGCTTGCCGATGTCGCCGAAGTGAGTAGCGACCGGCGCGGTCTGTTCGCGATACACGTCCAGACGCTTGCGCACGATGGCCGGATCGTCGTCGGCACGGTGTTCGGCTTTGTAGCGGATTTCGCAGCGCGAAAGGATCGCCGAATCGGGCACGCCGAGTTCGATGGCGATGTCGAGCGGCTGCCTGACGCGCTCGAGAAGGTTTTCCAGCGCGGCGCATTGCGCGAGATTGCGCGGATAGCCGTCGAGGATGAAGCCGTTTTTCGCATCGGCTTGCGCCAGACGTTCTTCGAGCATGCCGAGCACGATGTCGTCGGAAACCAGCTGCCCGGCTTCCATCACCGCTTTCGCTTGCAAGCCGAGCGGCGTACCCGCCTTCACGGCCGCACGCAAAAGATCGCCGGTGGATATGTGTGGAATCTTCAGCTCCTCTTTGAGCAGCGTGGCCTGCGTTCCCTTGCCCGAACCGTTCGGACCGAAAAAGACGATGCGCATAGCGAGAGGCGATTCCTTGGCATGGGTTGCGCCGCGACGATCCACGGCGACGGCTTAGGATCGAAACACAATTGAATAAACTGCTGAGCTAGACTGCGCGGGCGCGTTCGTGCGGTAAAGCTAACGGCAGCCGCGCACAGAGTCAAACAACATCAGGGTCGCTCATGATCGAAGGAA
>CAZZYA010000132.1:6257-10160 GCA_964658115.1 uncultured Rudaea sp.
GCCGTCATCAACGCCACTGCGTGCGCGGTGATCCAGACCTGCCGCCGCAAACGCGTCGGTGTCTACGCGGCGCGCAACGGCATCATCGGCGCACTGCGCGAGGAACTGATCGATCTGGCGAAAGAGGACGCCGCCACTATCGCTGCACTGCGTCACACGCCGGGCGGCGCATTCGGCTCGTGCCGCTTCAAGTTGAAATCGCCCGAAACCAACCGCGCGCATTACGACCGGCTCATCGCCGTGCTGCGCGCGCACGACATCCGCTACTTTTTATACAACGGCGGCAACGACTCGGCGGACACGTCGTTGAAAATTTCCGAATTTTGCAAATCGATCGGCTATCCGCTTCATGTCATCGGCGTGCCGAAAACGGTCGACAACGATTTGCCGGTCACAGATTCGTGTCCCGGATTCGGATCGGTGGCGAAGTACACGGCGGTGTCGGTGCTTGAGGCGAGTCTCGATGTCGAATCGATGTGCGAATCGTCGACCAAAGTATTCGTGATGGAAGTGATGGGTCGTCACGCCGGATGGATCGCGGCCGCAGCCGGGCTTGCGGGCAAGAAGGCGGACGAGCCGCCGCATATCATTCTGTTTCCCGAAATTCCGTTCGACGAAACCAAGTTCCTCGCGAAGGTGAAGCAGACGGTCGAGCGCGTCGGGTATTGCACCGTCGTCGTGTCGGAAGGCGTGCAGGACGCGCAGGGAAAATTTCTGGCGGAGGCGGGAACAGCCGATGCGTTCGGTCATACGCAACTCGGCGGCGCCGCGCCGTTTATCGCGCAGATGGTCAAGGAAAAACTCGGCTACAAATTCCACTGGGCGGTGCCGGATTATCTGCAGCGCTCCGCGCGACATCTCGCATCGAAAAGCGATGCGGAACAAGCATACGCGGTCGGCAAGGCGGCGGTGGAATACGCGCTCGCGGGAAAAACGGGCGTGATGCCGGTGATCAAGCGCACGGCGAATACGCCGTTCAAATGGAAGATCGTCGAAGTGCCGATAACGCAGGTGGCGAACATCGAGAAGAAATTGCCGGCGAATTATATTTCGTCCGATGGTTTCTCGATCACGCCGGCGGCACGGCGCTATTTCGAACCGCTGATTCGCGGCGAGGACACACCGCCGTACGATGCGATCTCGGGCCTGCCGAAATACGCAAAGCTGAAACGCAAACTGGTGCGCAAGAAATTACCGGCGTATTCGATCGCCGACAAATAAAACTCATTTCTCCAGCGACGCGGGCATGCCGTGCGCGTGCTCGCTTCGCGGGCGCGTCACTAAAAATGGCCGCTCGATGAAATGCTGCGAAAGCCAGCTCACGAGCAGAATCGCCGGCGTGAACACCAGCGCGTTGCGCAGGAACGCGACGCCATCGCCCCACGCCGGCCAGCCGAAATACTGCGCGGCTTTCAGCAGCGGGTAATGCCACAGATAAAGGCTATAGCTGATCAGTCCAAGCCATGCGATCGGTCGCGCGTCGAGCCGATGCGGTGTCACCGCCGCGCCAAGAATGATCGCGCCGAACGACAAACCCATCCACGTGAAATACAGCAGTGTCCACGGCAGTTTGGGTTCGTCGATGAAATTGCCGACGTAATGAAATGCGGCCATCGCGCCGATAATGCCGATGACGCCGGCGACGACGAACCAGCGCGCTGTCTTGGTCGAAATCGGATAGCGCAAATAAATCCACGCGCCGAGGATGCCGTAAAAAAATTCGTCGAGCCGCGCCGGCAACTGCATGATGCGGCCGTAGTCGACCCATTCCGACCACGCGGCATTTCCATTCGCGCGCACGCACGCATAGCGAAAAGCGAGCGTCAGCACGAACAGCACGATCCACGTCGTCAGGCTGCGCAGTCGCACGAACAGCAACACGAATAGCGGGAGCGTCGCGTAGAAATCCCATTCGATCGGCATGGTCCAGTAGATGCCGTTGAGCATGGGTTGGCGCGGGAAAAAATTCCCGACCAGAAACGCATGCGCGACGAGATTCGGAATCGTCACCATCTCCGCATGCCCAACGTACAGCAACGCGCAAACGATGATCACGATCTGCACGTAATACGCCGGCAGCACGCGTTTGCAGCGCCGCCAGAAATAGCGCAACAGATTGGGTTGCGGCACGCCGTCGATGCGCGCGCGATGAAATGGCATCGATAACAGAAAACCCGACAGCACGAAAAACAGGTCCACGCCCATGTAGCCGCAGCCGGCCAACGAAGTCAGCGGACCTAAATCCGGCGATCCGGAAAACTGGAACAAATGGAAAACCAGCACCCACGCCGCCGCGATTCCGCGCAGTCCGGTCAGGGCCGGCAGATAGCCATTTCGGACGCTGGTTTCCGCAGTGGAACGGTTCATCGCCGCATTGTGCCAGAGGCCATCGACGCGGCTTGCTGCGCGGTGGCTGGTCTTGTCGCGCGGCCCGGCTATACTGGGCCGCTTTTTCTCATTTCCGTTGCCGCTGCATCTGATTTCTTTTAGGGAGACGGTTCGATGTTTTTCACGCAATACCCGATCTGGATTGCGCTGGGCTGCGCCCTGCTCGCAATCGTTTATGGTGTGTGGTCACGTAGCTGGATTTTGTCCAAGCCGGCCGGCAACGCACGCATGCAGGAAATCGCCGCCGCCGTGCAGGAAGGTGCGCGTGCCTATTTGAATCGTCAATACACAACCATCGCCATCGTCGGCGTGGTGCTGTTCTTCGTGCTCGGATTTTTCCTGAACTGGCTGACCGCGATTGGCTTTGCGATCGGCGCGATCCTGTCCGGCGCGGCCGGCTACATCGGCATGAACATCTCGGTGCGCGCCAACGTGCGCACGGCCGAAGCGGCGCGTCACGGCATGAACGCCGCGCTGCAGGTCGCATTCCGCGGTGGTTCGATCACCGGCATGCTCGTTGTGGGATTGGGTCTGCTTGGCGTCGCCGGCTACTATGCGGGCTTGCTTCACTTCGGCCAAACGCAGGATCAGGCGCTGCACGCGATGGTCGGGCTCGCGTTCGGTTCGTCGCTGATCTCGATCTTCGCGCGTCTGGGCGGCGGCATCTTCACCAAGGGCGCCGACGTCGGTGCCGATCTCGTCGGCAAAGTCGAAGCGGGCATTCCGGAAGACGATCCGCGCAACCCGGCGGTGATCGCCGACAACGTGGGCGACAACGTCGGCGACTGCGCGGGCATGGCCGCCGACCTATTCGAAACCTATGCGGTCACTTTGATCGCCACGATGTTGCTCGGCGGCGTGCTGGTCGCGCAGACCGGCGCGTACGGCGTGCTGTATCCGCTGGTGCTCGGCGGTGTGTCGATCATCGGTTCGATCATCGGCATGTTCTTCGTGAAAGCGAAGGAAGGCGGCAAGATCATGAACGCACTGTATGTCGGCGTGGGCGTGTCGGCGCTGCTGTCACTGCTCGCGTTCATTCCGGTGACGCAGGCGATGATGGCCAACTCGCAGTATGGCGTGTGGAACATCTACTGGTGCGCCGTGATCGGCATTCTGCTGACGGTCGCCATGGTCGTGATCACCGAGTACTACACGGCGACGGAATATTCGCCGGTGCGTCACGTCGCGAAAGCCTCCACGACCGGTCACGCGACCAACATCATCGCGGGCCTCGGCGTGTCGATGAAGTCGACCGCGCTGCCGGTGCTCGCGGTGTGCGCGGCGATCTGGGGCGCGAACTACTTCGCGGGTCTGTACGGCATCGCGATCGCCGCCACGGCGATGTTGTCGATGGCCGGCATGATCGTCGCGCTCGACGCGTACGGTCCGATCACCGACAACGCCGGCGGCATCGCCGAGATGGCCGAACTGCCGAAGGAAATCCGCGCGATCACCGATCCGCTGGATGCCGTCGGCAACACGACCAAGGCGGTGACCAAAGGGTATGCGATCGGA
>CAZZYA010000133.1:0-10110 GCA_964658115.1 uncultured Rudaea sp.
ACACTCGTCAGCGACGACGAATTCCCCGCATCGATTCGCCTCGCGCGCAGTCCGCGCGAATGCAGCGACGCGGCACGCCGTGCCGAAATCACTCTGCGCGCGATGTCCGCGATCGAGGAATCGCGCGAAGAAGTCGAGCACCACTCGCCCGCCGAAGCACTCAATGCGCGGATCGAAGCCAAACTCGATCTGACGCTCGGCCTGCTCGGCATGCTCGCCGCGCAACAGGAAATGATTCCGCCCGTTCACGCGGTGCGATGGTCGCGCCGCGGACTGCGCATGAAACGCCACAACGCCCTGCCCGTCGGTGCGATGGCGATCTGCAGTGCGTACCTGCTGCCGACGTTGCCGCTACCGGTCGATCTGCCTGTCGAAGTGGTCGCATCCGAAGTAACCGACGATGGTTTTCTGTTGTGGTTCAGACTTCCCGATACGACACCTGCCGTGCAGGACGGTATCGATCGTGAACTGTTCCGCCGGCATCGTAGAACCATCGCGGAGCGCCGTTCGGCACGTTGAGTAAACGTTTTCGCGATCTTTTATTGCAGCGCAAGAGGGGAAATGCCCTTTCGCCGAAGGCACGACTGCGCTACCGTGCGCGCACGCAGTTGAGGGAGTCCGTGCGTGCGTGTACTGCTCGCCGACGATCACACACTGGTACGCGCGGGAATTCGGCGGCTGATCGAGTCGCATCCCGACATCGAAGTTGTCGCCGAAGCGCGTAATGGGGAAGAAGCGCTGGAGTTGTCCACGCTGAAACGTCCCGATGTCGTATTGGTCGATCTGGAAATGCCGGGCAAAGGCGGTCTCGATGTTGCCGCCGAGTTGCAGGAACGCTTTCCGGAAATCGCTGTCGTGATCATGTCGATGCACGACGATCCGGTGCACGTGCGTGCGGCACTCGATCGCGGCGCGCTCGGTTTCATCGTCAAAGAAGCCGCCCCTGCGGAACTCGAAATCGCATTGCGCGCAGCGGCGGCGGGACAAATATTCCTGAGTCCCAAAGTTTCCGCACGGATGCTCACGCCTTCCACGCAAAAGAAAAGCGAGTCGGGCATCGATGCACTATCGCCGCGTCAACGCGAAATCCTGACGTTGCTCGGCCAAGGCAAAGCAACCAAGGAAATTGCGGCCGCGCTCGACATCAGCGTAAAAACGGTCGAAACGCACCGCGCGCGCATGATGGAAGTGCTGGGCGTGAAGCGTTCCGGTGAATTGCTGCGTCTGGCAATGAAACACAGCCTGGATCGCTGAAACGCCGGCGTTGCGGCACGCGTGTAAGGTTTTCCCCGACACGGCTTTCGGATCACCCCGACTCAAGTTACCTCTTCCCTGATTTCGCGGCACACGGCTTGCCCGGAAGATGCACTCCACGTTCCGCAACGTTGGAGACAGCATGAAAACCGCCCTTCACGCGACGATGAATCAGCAGATCGGCATGACGCCGCAACTGTTGCAGTCGATCCGGCTGCTGCATTTGACTGCGATGGAAGTCGAGCAGGAAGTAAGCCGCGCGCTCGACGAAAATCCGCTGCTCGAACGCATCGATGCGGAAACCGACGCGACCGACGACACCATTGCCGTCGACGCGCAGCCGGCCGGCGAGCCGGTCGACTCCGACGACGCGAAGTCGATCGAAGATTTCGACGATTACATTCCCGGCGACTTTACCGCCGCGTCGTCGTCACACCTGAGTGCCAGCGACGACTACGATCCGTTCGAGAACGTCGCCGGCGCCGACAACGGCGGCATTCGCGGCGCGATCCGCGAGCAGCTCAAACTCGAACTCAATGACGCCGTACGTTTCGACATCGCCTGCTGGATTCTCGATCACACCGATGACGCCGGCTATCTCGAACTGTCGCTGACCGAACTCACCGACGCCGCCGCGAACAAATTCGGCACGTCGACCGAAACGGTCGAAACCGTCCGCCAGCGTATCCTGCATTGCGAACCTGCCGGGATCGCCAGCGCCGATCTGCGCGAATGCCTGCTTGTGCAACTTTCCGAATCAGACGACGACGCGGCCATCGTGGAAAGCGCCATCCTGATCGTCGCCAATCACCTCGACGTACTCGCGGTACGGAACGTAAGCGCGTTGGCCGAACTGATTCGCGCCACCGTCGCCGACACCAACGCAGCCGTCGCGCTGATCCAGACGCTGGATCCGAAACCAGGCGCGAAGATCAGCAACGCCGAAGGCAAAGTCATCGTGCCGGACGTGGTTGTCATGCGCCGCGGCGACGGTTGGCACGTTGCGCTGAATGCGAATGCATCGCCGCGCGTTCGCGTCGATACCGAAACCGAACGCCTGTTGTCGCAAAGCGGCGACGGCGACGGCGCACGCCGCTTGCGCGAGCTGCTCGGCGAAGCGCGCTGGATGAGCCGCGGTCTATCGATGCGCTACGACACGCTGCTGCGCACGACGCGCGCCATCATCGAACGTCAGGCTGAATTCCTTCAACACGGCGAGGAAGCGATGAAGCCGCTGATCCTGCGTGAAATCGCCGCGCAAATCGGCATGCACGAGTCGAGCATTTCGCGCATCACCACCGGCAAATACATGCAAACGCCGCGCGGCACATTTGAACTCAAGTATTTCTTCTCCGCGAAGCTCGAAGGCTCGCAGGTCGCCGGTGTGGCCGTGCGCGCGATGGTCAAACGTCTCATCGACACTGAAAATCGCGAAGCGCCGCTCGCCGACGACACCATCGTTGCCCTGCTCGCCCGCCGCGGCGTGCGCGTTGCGCGCCGCACGATCGCCAAATACCGCGATTTGATGGACATCGCTTCGGCGAAAGAACGCAGCGTTCGCTCCACGAAATCCAGTATCCGCGTTTCCGCTGCCGCCGCGGCCTGAGGAGAATGTCGATGGAATCCAAACTCACCGTGCTGCTCGTGGACGATCACGAAGGCTTTCTCAATTCGGCGAAGCGACATTTCCGCAACGTGCCGTGGATCGATATCGTCGGCCAGGCACTGAACGGTCTCGAGGCGATCGCGAAAACCGAACAGATGAAACCGGCGGTCGTATTGATGGATCTTGCGATGCCCGAAATGGGCGGCCTGCAAGCCACGCGTTTGATCAAAGCGCAGACCGAACCGCCTTACATCATCATCGCCAGCCATTTCGACGACGCCGAACATCGCGAACATGCCGCTCGCGCGGGTGCCGACGGTTTCGTCAGCAAGCTCAATTACGTGCAAGAAGTGATGTCGTTGTTGGCCAATCTTCGCGGGAGTGTTTCCAATGTCTGAGTCGCGCATTCTCGTCATCGACGACAACACGACCCGCGCCGAACGCATCGGTACGGTTCTCGACTTCATGGACCTGACGCCGAACGTGCACGCATGCGTCAGCGAACTCACGCTGGACCGCCGCGATCCGCAAGACTGGCTCGCGATCGTGATCGGCGACATCGCCGACGAATCGGCGCTCGCCCACTTTCTGCAATGGCTGCGCCGCGATCCATTGCATCCGCCGATTCTCGCGTTGCCCGTGCATCATTACGAAGGCGCGGAAAAGTTCGGTCTGAACGAATCGAATTTCTGGCCGCTCGACTATCCGATCAAACAACCGCAGATCGCCGATCTGTTTCGTCGTTCGAGCATCAAATATCTGCACGACGCCGAAGCGGCCGAAATGCCGCGCAGCGGCCCGACCGGATCCAGCGCGCTCGTTCAACAATTGCGCCGCATGATCGATCAGGTCGCGAACTTCGATACGACGGTGCTGATCACTGGCGAATCTGGCACGGGAAAAGAAGTCGCCGCGCGTGCGATCTACGAGCGCTCGGCACGTCGTAACGGTCCGTTCGTCGCCGTGAACTGTGGCGCGATCCCAGCCGATCTTTTGGAAAGCGAACTGTTCGGCCACGAAAAAGGTGCGTTCACCGGCGCGATCACGTCACGCAAAGGACGCTTCGAATTAGCCGAGGGCGGCACGTTGTTCCTCGACGAAATCGGCGACATGAGCATGCCGATGCAGGTGAAACTTTTGCGCGTGCTGCAGGAGCGGTGTTTCGAACGCGTCGGCGGCGACGCCACGATTCGCTGCAACGTACGCGTGATCGCGGCGACGCATCGCAATCTCGAGGAATCCATCACGAAAGGCTCGTTCCGCGAAGACCTGTTTTATCGACTCAACGTATTCCCCATCGAAATGCCGGCGCTGCGCGATCGTCGCGAAGACCTGGCCGCGCTGGTCGATGCACTGACGCGTCAGCTTTCCAAATCGGGCCGCGGCAACGTGTCACTGACTGCAGAAGCGTTGACGATGCTCAAGGCTTACGCATGGCCGGGCAACGTGCGCGAATTGAGCAATCTGGTTGAACGTCTGGCGGTATTGCATCCGGGCGGCACGGTGCGCGCGCGCGATCTGCCGACACGTTATCGCTCGAACATGGAGTTGCCGATCGAAGACGAAATCATCGCGGTCGCCGAGATTTCCCATGTGCCGCCCGCCGATGTGCTGCCGAACGACGGCCTCGATCTCAAAGAACATATCGCGAGCATCGAAGTGCGCCTTATCCGCGCCGCGCTGGAGCGCGCCAACGGTATCGTCGCGCACGCCGCGCAACTGCTTTGCCTGCGCCGCACGACGCTGGTCGAGAAGTTGCGCAAGTACGGTATGAACCGTGAATGCGACATGTTTTTGACGACGGAAGCCTGACGCCGCACGGCACGCGGCTTGCCTTATGAAGACGTAGAACACTTCGGCGCGGGATTCACAGGTCATGAGCGATGCAACGATCAGTTCGATCCTTTCGCAGATTCGCGGCATGCAAGCGCAGACGGCACTGCGGCCCTCGACCAGCGAAGCGGTCGAATCGACGCCGAGTTCCGGCTTCGGCGAAAGCCTGCGTCAGGCGATCTCGAAAATCGATGACGATCAGAAGCAAGCGCAAGGTCTGGCGCAACGTTTCGAACTGGGCGATTCCGACGCATCGCTGACCAAAGTGATGCTCGCACAGCAAAGCGCGCAATTGAGTTTTCGCGCGACGGTCGAGATGCGCAATCGCATCGTGCAGGCATATCAGGACGTGATGAACATGCCGATGTGATCGGCGCACGCAACGGAATTTTCTAAGGATTTTCGATGGCCGCTCTCCCAAACATTCAGCGCTGGCAGGACATCCCCGGCATTCGCCAGGGCGGCATGCTGCTCGCGCTCACGGGTGCGGTGGCTATCGGCCTCGCGGTGTTTTTCTGGTCGCAAAAACCGGCGATGTCGCCGCTGTTCTCAGGACTCGCCGACAAAGATGCCGCGGAAGTCGTCGAAGCATTGCGCGCGTCCAACATCGAATACCAGATCGATCCGGGCACGGGTGCGATCGACGTTCCGGAAGGCCGCGTTCGCGAGGCCCGCATGAATCTTGCGATCAAAGGCCTGCCCGGCGGATCGCAGGGCGGCATCGAGACGATGGAGAAGGATCAGGGTTTCGGCACCAGCCAGTTCGTCGAAGGAGCGCGTTACCAGCACGCGCTCGAAACCGAGATTGCGCGCACGATCGGCGATCTGAAGCCGGTGAAAGAAGCGCGCGTGCATCTGGCGTTGCCGAAGCCGAGTCCGTTTTCCAAAACACACGACGCCGCCAGCGCGTCGGTGATGTTGCAGCTTTATCCGGGCCGCGAGGTCGAACAAAACCAGATTGGCGCGATCGTGCATCTGGTCGCATCGAGCATTCCGGATTTGTCGCCACAGCGCGTGACCGTGGTCGATCAAAACGGACGTCTGCTCACGCAGGCCGATCCGGACAGCGAAGAAGCGCGCTCCGCGCAGCAGTTCGAACAGCGTCGTCGCATGGAAACCACCCTCGTGTCGCGCATTCGCGATCTACTTGAACCGATGACGGGCCCGGGCCGCGTCAGCGCGCAAGTCGCGGTCGATATGGATTTTTCCGAGACCGAAGAAGCGAAAGAATCGTACGCGCCGGATCAAGGAAAAATCCGCAACGAACAGACGTCCGAACAGACAGCCGCTGTGCAGAACAATGCGGCCGGCGTTCCGGGCGCGACCAGCAATACACCGCCCTCCGCAAACTCAGCACCGCCTGCCGCAGCCGCAACGAGCTCGCCAAGCACGTCTTCGAAAACGGCATCGCGAAGTTTCGACTACGACCGTACGTTGAGCCACACCCGTCAGCCGGGCGGCCGTGTGCGCCGTATCACTGCGGCGGTGCTGGTCGACAATATTCCCGCTTCTGCGCAGTCACCGTCCGACGACAAAGACAAAGACACAAAGAAACAAATTGCCGCCGCCGCCGGCAAGCCGCTTGACGAAAACCAGCTCAAGCAGGTCGACGCGCTCGTGCGGCAGGCAATCGGCTTCGACGACAAACGCGGCGATTCGGTGTCGGTGATGAACGCCTCGTTCGTGCGCAATGAAATGCCGGTCGAAGATCCGGGCATCCCGTTCTGGAAACAGCCGATGATGCACGACATGAGTCGGCTCGCCATCGGTAGCCTGATCGTTCTGGTTCTGATTTTCGGCGTGCTGCGGCCGACGCTGCGCAATCTCACCGCCACACGTTTGATTCCGCTCGGTCCGAATGAAATGCAGTCGCTGCCCGGCAGCGTGCTCGGCGATGAACCGCGCATTCCATCGGGCGGAACAGGTTACGAAGACAAATTGCGCGTCGCGAAGTCGACAGCGAATCAAGATCCGAAAAAGGTTGCGCAAATCGTGAAGAACTGGGTGAGCGACGATGCCTGAAGCCGTCGCCACCACGCCGCTCACGAAGACGCAGCGCGCCGCCGTGCTGCTGATGTCGCTCGGCGAACAGGAAGCCGCCGAAGTGCTTAAGCAACTCAGCGCGAAAGAAGTGCAGAAGCTCGGCCTTGCGATGACGACCATCGCCAACGTGAGCAAGAATCAGGTCGAGAACGTCGTCGACGAATTCGTCGAAACGCTCGACAAACAGACCTCGCTCGGCATGGGCGCCGACGATTACGTGCGCAAAGTCCTGACGCAAGCACTCGGTCAGGACAAAGCGAACGGGCTCATCGATCGCATCCTGCTCGGCCGCAATACGAAAGGTTTGGAAACCTTGAAATGGATGGAACCGCGCGCGATCGCGGATCTCATTCGCAACGAGCATCCGCAAATCATGGCAATCGTGCTCGCATATCTGGATCCGGACCAGGCCGCCGAAGTCGTGAAGCAATTGCCGGAAAAATCGCGCAGCGAAGTATTGCTGCGCATCGCAACGCTCGATGGCGTTCCGCCGAGCGCGCTGGACGAACTCAACGAAATCATGGAACGCCAGTTCGCCGGCAAATCCAGCCAGGCGCAAACCGGTGTCGGCGGCGTGAAGGTGACGGCGAACATCCTCAACTTCATCGACGCCCAAACCGAACAGCAGATCATGGCGGGCATTCGCGAAGTCGACGCCGATCTCGGCGCGAAAATCGCCGACCTCATGTTCGTGTTCGACAATCTCGCCGAGCTCGACGATCGCTCGATGCAAAGCGTTCTTAAAGACGTTCCCGGCGACAAACTCGGTCTCGCGCTGCGCGGCGCCGATCAGCGGGTCAAGGACAAGATCACGAAAAACATGTCGCAGCGCGCATCGCAAATTCTGCTGGAAGACATGGAAGCGCGCGGACCGGTACGTCTCAGCGACGTAGAGGGCGCGCAAAAAGAAATCCTCGCCATCGTGCGTGGTCTTATCGATAGCGGCGCCGTTTCGATGGGCGGCAAAGGCGAGGAATTCGTCTGATGCCGATGGTCGCGCCGATTGCGTTTGCCGCCGAGAGCGATGCCATCCGTTGGGAAGCGCCGGCGTTCGGTTCGGGCGCGCCGCAATCCATTGCTGCGCTCGAGGAAATCGAACGTGCCGCGCGCGACGAAGGTTTCGCACGCGGGCAAGCCGAAGGATTTGCACAAGGTCAGGCCGACGTGCGCCGACTCGTCGCGCGGCTCGAAGGCATCGCGGATGCGTTCACGCGTCCGCTGGCTGGACTCGACAACGACATCGAACGCGCGCTCGCGGCGCTGGCGACGGAAATCGCCGGCGCGCTCGTGCGCGAAAATTACATCGAACAACCCGAACGCATGGCGGCACTCGTGCGCGAGGCGATCGTCAGCGCGGGCGAGATGGCGCGCGCCGTCGAAGTGCGCGTGCATCCGGACGATCTGCACATGCTGCGTCCATTGCTATCGAATCCCGCTGGTTTGGTTCCCGACATCAGTCTCGCGCGCGGCGACGTGCGCGTACATGCCGAACACGTGCGCATCGATGCGCGTTTGCCGTCGCGCCTGAAGCGCGTCCTCGACAACCTGAGTGCGAAGCCTGCCGCATGAACGCGATTCCCTGGCGCGATCAACGCAACATTCGCCTGTCCGAACGTCTCGGCGCGTTGCGCATCGGCGCGCAACGTGATTTCGTTCACGAAGGCGTGCTCAAACGCGTGGTCGGTTTGACGCTCGAGGCCGTCGGCTGCGAAGTTCCGCTCGGTGCGCAATGCCGTCTCGAAAGTGCCGGCGGCGAATGGGTCGATGCCGAAGTCGTCGGATTTTCCGGCGATCGCACGTTCCTGATGCCCAGTTCCGAGTTGCACGGTTTGCTGCCGAACGCGCGTGTGATTCCCGCGCCACGCGATGGTCTTGTGCGCGTCGGAAACGGTTTGCTCGGTCGCGTAATCGACGGCGAAGGCGTGCCGCTCGACGGTCGCGGCGAGCCGCACACCGACGACGCCGTGCGCCTGCTCGGCACGCCGATGAATCCTCTGCAGCGCGAACCGATCGGCCAGCCGCTCGATGTCGGCGTGCGCGCGATCAACGCGTTGCTGCCCATCGGACGCGGCCAGCGCGTGGGTCTGTTCGCCGGTTCCGGCGTCGGCAAATCCACGTTGCTCGGCATGATGACCAAATTCACCAAGGCCGACGTCGTCGTCGTCGGATTGATCGGCGAGCGCGGCCGTGAAGTGCGCGATTTCGTCGAACGCACGCTCGGTCAAATGGGACTGTCGCGCGCGGTCGTCGTCGCGACACCCGCCGATCGACCGCCGTTGGCGCGCATGCACGGCGCGCTGCGCGCCACCGCGATTGCCGAATGGTTTCGCGATCAAGGCCGTCACGTTTTATTGCTGATGGATTCACTCACGCGTTTCGCGCAGGCTCAACGCGAGATCGGTTTGTCAGTGGGTGAACCGCCGACGACACGCGGTTATCCGCCGTCGGTTTTCGCGCGTCTGCCGCAGCTCGTCGAACGCGCTGGCAACGGCGCCGAAGGCCAAGGTTCGATCACCGCGTTCTACACCGTGTTGACCGAAGGCGACGATCAGCAGGAGCCCATCGCGGATGCGGCGCGCGCGATTCTCGACGGCCATATCGTGCTGTCGCGTTCGGTGGCCGAATCCGGGCGCTATCCGGCGATCGATGTCGAATCGTCGATCAGCCGCGTCGCCAACGAAATCACCGATCAGCCGTGGCGTGATGACATTCGTCGCGTGCGCCAGTGGATGAGTGCTTACGCGAACCATCGCGACCTCATCGCCATCGGCGCGTACCAGCGCGGCGCGGATCCACGCGTCGACGAAGCCATCCAGTACTGGCCGGCGCTGAACACCTTCCTCAATCAGGACGTCGCCGAATCCACCGATACGGCTGCCAGCCGTGCCGCGTTGGCCAAGCTCGGCGGCTCCGCTTGACCGACCGTCGTCCATAGGGGGACACGCCGTGAATACAAAGCGTTTGATACCGATACAGCGTCTCGCGCAGAAACGCGAAGACGACCAGGCGCGCCAACTCGCCGAGCAGCGAAAAGCGCTCGATACGCAGGAGCAGCGATTGCAGGAATTGCGTCGCTACGCCGACGAATATTCCGCGCTGCCGTCGACGACGACGCTGACGCCGGCGCTGCTCAGCAACCGGCGCGCGTTCGTCGAGAAACTCGACACGGCCGTGCTGCAGCAAAGCAAACAGGTCGAACGCGCGCGCGGAACCTGCGATGTCGAGCGTGCGCGACTTCTCCTCGCCAGCCGTGAAGTGAGCGTGCTCGACAAACTCGCCGTGAGTTATCAGGCGCAGGAAAAGAAAACCGCCGAACAGCGTTCGCAGAAGGAACTCGACGATCACGCCGGACGTCAGTTCGGCCGGAATAAAGG
>CAZZYA010000134.1:0-10064 GCA_964658115.1 uncultured Rudaea sp.
TGGAACTGACGCAGCGACGCATTCCGCAACATATGAACAAGTTCGGCAAACCTTATGGGCGCGACGCGAATGGCGGCTACTGACAAGCCATCCCGCGGCGTCACTGTTCCTCTCGCGCTGAAGTTTTTCATCGGCAGCGCCTTCCTGATCGCGCTCGCGGTCGGCACGGCGGTCGTCGTGACGTATATACAAGGCAACCGCATCGCGGCGCGCGCGGTCGACACCGCGCTGTCGACCAGCACGGCGGTGCAGAAGGAAATCGAGCAAAGTCGTCTCGATCAATTGCAACTCAAGCTGCAGCAGATCGCCGCGGATCCGAGCACGGTGAAATATGTTTCGCAGGCGTCGGGCACGACGAATAATCTGCCCGGATTAAGTGAAAGCAGCGACACCGACACGAAATCGATTCCGGATTTGCTCAAGGAACGCGAGTCGCAATTCCACTTCGATCTCGGCATCGCGCTCGACGGCAAAGGCATCGTGCTTGGCCGCAGCGATCAGACCGAGGCCTTCCAGGAATCGCTCGCCAACGATCCGCTGGTCAAGCCCGCGATCGAGAAACTGCAACCGTTCAGCGGATATTGGCGGCAGGGAGACAAGTTGTATCAGGCCGCTATCGTGCCGCTGGGACAGGATCAGGATCTGGTCGGATTTCTGTTGCTCGCGCAACGCGTAAACGATGAACTCAGCGCGCAGATGGCGAAGATCAGCGGTGCGCAGATCGCGTTCTGGCTGCCGCAGGACAATCAATTACGGCTCGTCGCGTCATCGTTGCCGGAAGCGGACGCGAAAGCGTTGCAGGATGCGGTCAACGCGCAAGCACCGGAGATGGCCGCGGCTGTCATCGCGGGGCAGCCGATTCCGCGTTTGTCATTGCAGTTCTCCGGACAAAAATGGGCCTCGCAACTTGCGCCGACGGCGACGGCGGGCGAGGGAAGTCTCGGCGCGGTTCTCGCGCTCGCTTCCACCGACAAAATCATCGCGAGCTATCGCGACATTTTGAATTGGGTATTGATCGGCGGCGCGCTCTCGATCGTGATCGCGTTGTTTCTGTCGTACTTATTGGCGAAAGGAATTTTGCGACCGGTGCGCACGATGGCAGAAGTCGCCGAACAAGCTGCCGCTGGAAATTACCGCGCGCAGATCGGCTTGAGCGGCAATGACGAACTGGCGCGTCTTTCGCGTGCGTTCGACTCGCTGCTATCCGATTTGCGCGAGAAAAGTGATATCGAAGGTTATGTCAGCAACCTCTCGCGCTTTCTGCCGGATCCTGCGCGCGAAGGTGCGTCACCGTCGGTCAAGCCGGCCGCGTCTCCGACACCGACGCCACCGCGCCGCGATACATTGAGTCTGCTCGGTCTGGAATTCCGCGATCTCGCCAATGTCGCCGCGACATCGTCGCCGGATGAAGCGGCGGCTCGCTTCGCGGACGCATCGGCACTCGTCGATTCTGCCGCGCCCGGCGCAGTCGTGAAGCAAGCCAGCGGCGCTCGCTTCGTCATCGGGTTCAGTGGCGATTCGCGCGCCGTGGCGTCGGTGCGCGCACTCGCACAGATACGCGAACGCGTGACGCACGCCAACCTCGCGCAGCCCGCATCGGCGATTGTGTCGGGCGCCGTTGTGCACGTCGGCAATTCTCAAAGCGGTCCGGCTGTGCTCGGCGTCGCGAGCCTGCACCTCGACCGATTGTTGCCCGAAGCGGTGCCCGGACAAACGCTGCTCACGCGCCAGGGAGGCGACGAGATCAAGGCGGCACTCGGCGAAAGCGCGTTGTCGGTAGCAACGGGAGCAACGACGGGCAAAAAGTTTTATTCGCTATCCGATGCCGCATTGAAGAATCTGCCCGCCGCGACGATTCCGACGCCAACAGGCGAATCGGACGCGGCGACGGTCATCACCGCGTCGAAGCCGTCGAAGCCGGGTGGACGTACGACTCGCCAGACGGCGCTCGATCCCGGCAGCACGTTCGGTGGACGTTATCGCATCCTGTCGGAACTCGGCGCCGGCGGCATGGGCGTGGTTTACAAGGCGCACGATCTGGAGCTCGACGATGTCGTCGCGCTGAAGATGCTGCGTCCCAGCGCGCTCGTCGATCAGGAACAACTCGATCGGCTCAAGAGCGAGATCAAGCTCGCACGGATGATTACGCATCCGAATGTGTTGCGCACATTCGATTTCGGCGAGGTCGATGGTCTGCCGTATATCTCGATGGAATACGTACGCGGGCTTACGTTGCGTTATCTGCTCAACGAAACGCGGCGCATTCCGTATTCGGCCGGCCTGCGCATCGCGCGGCAACTGTGCGCGGGGTTGGCCGCGGCGCACGAAGTCGGCGTGCTGCATCGGGACATCAAGCCCGAGAATCTGATCCTGCAGCAAACCGGCAACGCAAAACTCATGGACTTCGGCATCGCGCGCCCGATCCGGACCAGCATCAAGGGTCACACCGAACCCGGTACGTTTCTCGGCACGCCGAATTATTCGCCGCCGGAACAGTTGGCCGGAGAAGAACTCGACCAGCGCGCGGACATTTATTCCAGCGGTGTTCTGATGTGCGAGATGTTCTGTGGAAAATTGCCGTTCGCGGGAACCAACACGCTGGAAATCTACATCGCGCAAACGCAACAATCGCCGATAAAGCCGTCGGAGTTCTGGCCTGAAATTCCGCCAGAACTGGAGGCGATCATTTTGCGCTGTCTGAGTCGCCAGCCCGTAGACAGGTATCCGTCCGCCAACGAGCTGGCGGGCGCGTTAGGTGCGTTGCGTGCTTGATTTTCAGTCGCTTATGTCACATTCTTGATGCCTATTCGCAGGCGAACATGGGCGCGATCGTGGGGAATCGCTCGGCCGTTTTACAACGGGTTTTTCTGATCGGCATGCTCGGCATGTCCACGTGCGCGAGCGCGCAGGACGCCATTTTGTCCGCGCAAGAAGATCAGCCCAAAGCATCGCCGTGGACATTCTTCGGCGACGCGATGGCGCGCTACGACCGCACTACCGACATTCCGCGGCCGATCGATGCGGACATCAGCCGTCTGTTCGGACGTGTTCGATCGGGCGTGCTTTACGATCCAATCCCACAACTTGAACTGGGCGCGGCGATCAAGCTCGCTGCCGCCAGCAACGGCAACGACGAAGACCGCTCGTATAACGAAAACGAACGCAGCAACGACATTGCGCTCGATCAGTTTTTCTTGCGCTGGAAGCCCATCGACGGCACGTCGGCGCTGCTTGGCAAATCGGTCTTTCCGCTCGAGCTCTCGCCGATGGTTTGGGATTCCGATCTGCGCCCCATCGGCGCGAGCGTCGACACTTCGGTGGCCGTAACTTCGTCCGATCGTCTGCAGTTCACGTTCGGCTATTTCGCCGGCAACTTGCCGTACGGCGACGACTCGCGCATAGCCGCCGCACAAGCCGCCTATCGTTGGCACGAAGGCCAACCGGTCAACGGCGCCGTGATCGTTTCGTATCTGGGATTTTCCGATCTCGATCAACTCGTGCTGCAAGGTTTGACGCGATCGAATCTGAAAGTCGGCACACGCCTCGTCGACGACTTCCATTTGCTGGACACCCAGTTCGTCTGGCGCATGCGACCGTGGGACATGCCGCTCGAGGCGCGCGTCGATTTGCTGCGCAATCTCGCCGCCGACAATCAGAGCGACGGTGCGCGCGGCAGCATCGCGCTCGGTGACCGGCGCGTTCCGCACGGATGGGAATTCGGTTTTTCGGCGCAACGCATCCAGCGCGAAGCGGCGATGGCCGCGTTCAATTCCGACGACTGGTGGTTTCATAGTTTCGCGCGCGGCGTCATGCCGTGGATCGGCTACGGATTCGATGCGACCTGGAGCATGCGTCTGGCCGAATTCCACGAACGTCGCGACGGCATAGCCGACTACACCGATCGCATCCTTCTCGATCTCTATGCGCAATGGTGAGCGGCATCGCAAAAATGACGTCTGTGCTACATTGGCGCGAGGAGTTTTCGTGGCGGGAGTTGTTGTGGCGGGGATTTTCAATCCATGGCAGCGAACGTGCGCCTGACGTTTCCGAATAAGGAACACGCGGATGTTCTCGTCGCGCCCGGCGATACCACCGTCGGCTCCGCGCAGGACAATGCCGTCGTACTGCCCGGCGCGGGCGTGGCGGCTCATCATGCGTCCGTCACGGTGCGCGACCGAAGCTTCGTGCTCAATGTCCTCGACACCGTCGCGCGCACGCATGTGAACGCGCGCCCCGTGCGCGAGAAAGCGCTGTTGCGGATGGGCGATATCGTCAGTCTGGATACGGTGCAATTCATGCTCAAGCCCGATCGCGACGAGGTCATCCGTACCAAAGTGCCAGCGGAAAATCCCGCGGCCGTCGAGCCCGATAACGATCCGAACGTCACCCGCACGCGCCTGACACCGCCGCGAGCGGTACTGCGCGGCGTTTCCGGCGCGTACTTCGGCAAGATCATTCCGATACGTGGCCGTCTGACCATCGGCCGCGGCAGCGAATGCGATTTGATCCTCGACGAGGCTGAGATGTCGCGCAAGCACGCGATGATCGAAAACTTCGGCGACGGAATTTATTTGCGCGATCTGGGTTCTTCCAACGGCACGTTCGTCAATGGCGTGCAGGTGCGTGATGCCGTGTTGCATCCCGACGACCAGATCGCATTCGATCGCAATCGTTTCCTGCTCGAAGCGCCCGGCATGGCGCCGCGCAGCGATCATGAAGTGACAGTCGAAGAACCCGTGCACAACATCACGCAGACCATGCAGGCGATCCGCCTGCCCGACGCGAAAGCAGCACCCACCGTCGAACGCAACAAGAACGACATCTGGTGGCTCATCGGCGCAGCGGCGCTCATCGCCGTGGGCATCGCGCTGCTTCTGTTCATCCGCTTTTGATTGCATGATTCTGATGGCGAGCCGGCGCTCAGTGGCGCAAGCGCGGAGGCGGCGCGAAAACCCACGAGAAGGTTGTTGACGTCGCTCCGAATTTGGAGCGTGATAGGCATGCCCGTCGAAGCAAGGGGTGAGGCCACGAGGTCATGAACCTCGCCGGTGCGTTTCGTTTCTCGTCCAGTCTGGTCTTCGTGATGGATGCCGGCGACGGAAGCATCGTGGATGTAAATCCCGCCTGGGAAGAACGTATCGGTTACCGACGCGACGAAGTCGTCGGCAAGGCATCGCCCAAATTCGAATTCTGGCCCGACATGGAAACGCGCGCGCGATTATGGACGCGCGTGCGAACCGAGGGTTGCGTGCGCGGCGATCGCGTGCGCTTTCAGACGCGATCGGGTCAACCCCTAACCGGCATCGTGCACTGCGAGATGTTCGACGACGACGGCGTCAGCCGCATGTTCGTCGTCGTCCAGAACGTCGGTGATGCAGGCGACGAGCGGGAATCCGACGAAGACCCGGGCAACTACCGCGCGCTATTTCTCGCCGCCGCCGAAGGCCTGTATCGCAGCCTGCCGAACGGTGGCTGGATCGATGTGAATCCAGCGCTCGCGCGCACGCTCGGATACGAATCGCCGGCGCAGATGCTGCTTGAATCGAACCGACGCCGCGTCAGTGAACTGTATGCCAATCCACGTCAGGCCGAACGCTTGTATCGTCTGCTCGACGAGCGCGGTCAGTTCGAGGACGAACGCGCCGAAGTGCGGCGGCGCGACGGCAGCACGGTCTGGATTTCTGAAAATGGTCGTGTCGTGCGTGATCACGACGGACGCGTCATGTATTACGAAGGCTCGATCGTCGACATCACGCAACGTGTGCGCGCCGAAACGGGCCTGAAACAATCCGAAGCGCTGTACAAGACGCTCGTCGAGAACTGCCGTGATGGCGTGTTCCTCGTGCTGCACGATCGGGTGTTGTTCGTGAATCAGACGCTCGCGACGATGTTGGGATATGTCGCCGAGGAATTGCTCGGCCGCAACTACATGGAATTCGTCGCGCCGGATTCGGTGCTGCGGCAAATGCAACGCCGCGAATCGCACACCGACGGTTCGCGCTCGATGCAGGATTACGAAGTCCATGCGTTGCGCAAGGACGGCCGTCGCTGCTTGCTGCGCATTCGCGCCAGCGCCGTCGAATACAACGGCGAAATCGCGAGCACCGGCACGATTCAGGACGTCACCGACGAGCGCGCCGCGCAGCTCGCGCTTGCCGAAGCGGAGCGCAAATACCGTTCGCTGTTCGAGAACTCCGTGACCGGCATGTTCCGCAGTCATCCGGACGGGCGACTGATGCAGGCCAACGGTGCGCTCGCGCGCATCCTTGGTTATGACGACGCCGCCTCGCTGATGGCTAACATCACGCACATGGACCAGATCTACGCGCGTCCGACCGAACGCCAGCGATTGGTCGACACGCTCGTCAAGCACGGCGGCGTCGAGGAAATAATTTTCCTCGCGCGACGTCGCGACGGTACCGAAATCACCGTGGAGATTTCCGCGCGCCCGGTGATCGACGACAGCGGTCGCCCCGTGTTCATCGAAGGGTCGGCACAAGACGTGAGCGCACGCCTGGATGCCGAGCGCGCGCTGCAACGTTCCGAAGTGCATTACCGCATGCTCGTCGAACACAGCCAGGCCGGCGTATACATGATGCTCGACGACCGCTACACCTACGTCAATCATGCCTTCGCCGCCATGTTCGGGTACACGGAGGACGAGCTGGTCGGGGCGAATTTCCGCGTGCTCGTTCCGCCGGAATCCAAGCAGCAGCAGGAACAGCGTTACGAACGACAGTCGCAGAGCGAATCGCATCGCGGCAACTATCCGGTGATGCTGACGCGCAAGGACGGCACGCGCATCGATTGCATCGTCAGCGCCGGTACGGTGGCGATCGATGGAAGCGCGTACACCACCGGCACGATCCGCGACGTCACCGATGAGCGTCGTGCGCAGCGGCAACTCGAACACAACGCCAGCCACGATCTGCTGACCGGTTTGCCGAACCGTGTATTTTTCGAGGAAGAACTCGCACGAACGATGAATCAGTCACGTCTGCTAAACCGTCATGAGTACGCGGTTTTGTTTCTCGACCTCGACGGTTTCAAGCTCGTCAACGACAGCCTCGGACACGCCAGTGGCGACATCCTGCTCGTGCAGATCGCTGACAATCTGCGCGCGCAGCTCGGTGGACACTGCCTCGTCGCGCGTTACGGCGGCGACGAGTTCACGCTGTTGCCGCACGGCGCGTGTCCGCGTTCGCGCGCCGAACAACTCGCGCAACGCGTGCTCTTGCTGCTGGCCGGTTCGTTCGACGTGAACGGACATCGCGTTTTTTCCGGCGCGAGCGTCGGCGTCGTGCTCGGCCATCCCGAATATTATTCGCCCGATCAAATCCTGCGTGACGCCGACACCGCGATGTATCGCGCGAAGGCCAGTGGAAAATCCGCGTACGTGATTTTCGACGATGCGATGCACGCCGCCGCGCGAGCTCGGCTCAAACTCGAAACGGACTTGCGCTTCGCGCTGGAGCGCGGCGAATTCCGCGTCTACTACCAGCCCATCGTCGATCTCGACACCGGCGCCGTGCAAAGCTGCGAAGCGCTCGTGCGCTGGATGCATCCCGAGCGGGGACTGTTGATGCCCAATGCATTTCTCGGCGTGGCCGAAGAAACCGGCACCATCGTTGCCATCGATTGGTGGGTGCTCGAGCAAACGTGCGGCAATCTCGTGCACTGGCAGCGTCGCCATCCGGAACACGCAAAACTGCGCGTCAACGTGAACATCGACGAGCGGCAATTCGCCGAGCCGACTGTCGTGCAAAACGTGCGCGATATTCTCGAACGCACCGGCGTCGATCCGGCCTGTCTCGCGCTCGAAATCACCGAAACTGTTTTCCGCCGCGGACGCGGGGATGCCGAAACCACCCTCAATGAGCTGAAGAAGCTGGGCGTCGCGCTCGTCGTCGACGATTTCGGTACGGGTTACTCATCGCTGGATTCATTCGCGACATCGCCGTTCGATTCGCTCAAGCTCGATAGCAGTTTCGTGCGTGACATGGTCGTCAATTTCCGACATCGCGCGATCGTGCGCACCATTGCCGCGCTGGCCGCCGATCTGGGGTTGGGGCTTATCGCAGAGGGCGTGGAGACGCAGGATCAAGCCGACGTTTTGCGCGAGCTCGGTTATGTTCGCGCGCAAGGATTTCTCTACTCGCCAGCGTTGACGCTGGACGAGCTCGATCACGTCCTCGAACACGGCGTGGGCGGACGGCACAATTTCCGACCGGGTGCAGTTGCCTAATTGTTGCGGCGCGGCATAATGGGAACTCCTCTGTCGGAGTCGCCATGTCACGCACGTATAACTTCAGCGCGGGTCCCGCCGCGCTGCCGGAACCGGTGTTGAAACAAGCGCAGTCGGAAATGCTCGAATGGGGCAAGGCACACGCGTCGGTGATGGAAGTCAGTCATCGCGGCAAGGAATTCATCGCGCTGGCGAAGGAGTCCGAAGACGATTTGCGCAAATTGCTGCAAATTCCACAAAACTACAAAGTGCTCTTTTTGCAAGGCGGCGCGACGCAGCATTTCGCGCAGATTCCGATGAACATCGCGTCCGGCGGCAAACCGGCGGATTACGTCGTCAACGGCGCGTGGGGCGAAAAGGCGTACAAGGAAGCGAAACCGGTTTGCAAAGCGCAGATCGCGGCGACGTCCGAGTCGACCAATTTCACTACGATTCCCGCGCGCGACACGTGGAAACTCGATCCGAATGCCGCGTATGTGCATTACACGCCGAACGAAACGATACACGGCGTCGAGTTTCAGAGCGTGCCCGACGTCGCTGACGTTCCGCTCGTTGCGGACATGTCGTCGAACATCCTGTCGCGACCGGTCGACGTATCGAAGTTCGGCATCATCTACGCCGGCGCGCAGAAAAACATCGGGCCGTCGGGTCTGGTCATCCTCATCATCCGCGACGATCTGCTGGCGCGATCTCCGAAAGACATTCCGAAGATTTTCAGTTACGCCGAGCAGGTCGCCAACGATTCGATGCTCAACACGCCCAACACGTTCGGCTGGTATCTGGCTGGACTGACGTTCAAGTGGCTCGCGAGCGAAGGCGGACTCGCTGGGATCGAGAAGAAAAACATCGCGAAAGCCGAACTTCTTTACGGCTACATCGACTCGTCGAATTACTATAAAAATCCGGTCGAGAAGTCCGTGCGTTCGCGTATGAATGTGCCGTTCACGCTGCCGACAGAAGAACTCGATGCACCGTTCCTTAAGGAAGCCGAAGCGGCGGGGCTGATGTCGCTGAAAGGCCACCGCGCCGTCGGTGGCATGCGCGCCTCGATCTACAACGCGTTGCCCATCGAAGGCGTGCAGGCGCTCGTGGATTTCATGAAAGATTTCGCCCAACGGAACGGCTGAACCATGTTCAAGATCAAAACGCTCAACAACATCTCGAAGAACGGCTTAAGCCGATTGCCGTCGAATTTGTACAACGTCGGCAACGAGGTCACCGATCCGGACGCCGTTCTCGTGCGTTCGGCGGACATGCACGGCGCATCGCCCGACACGTCGATCAAAGCGGTCGGCCGCGCCGGCGCAGGAACGAACAATATTCCCGTCGCCGAATTCAGCAAGCGCGGGGTGCCGGTTTTCAACGCGCCGGGTGCGAATGCGAACGCGGTGAAGGAACTCGTCGTGGCCGGCATGCTCATTTCCGCGCGTAACTTGAACGATGCGCTGTCGTTCGTCGGCGGCCTCGGCGTGAAAGACGATTTGCATCACAAAGTCGAAGCCGAGAAAAAACGTTTCGTCGGTTCGGAGTTGTCCGGGAAAACGCTCGGTGTCGTCGGCTTAGGCGCGATCGGCGTGAAAGTCGCCAATGCGGCGCGCGCACTCGGCATGAACGTGCTCGGCTTCGATCCCCATATGACGATCGACGGCGCGTGGGCGCTTTCTTCCGACGTGTCCAAGGCCGGCTCACTCAACGAACTTTTCGCCGCGTCGGATTACGTGACGTTTCACGTGCCGCTCAACGATGCGACGCGCGGCATTTTCGCTGCGCCGGCGCTGGACGCGGTGAAGCCCGGGGTAGTGCTACTCAACTTTGCGCG
>CAZZYA010000135.1:0-10008 GCA_964658115.1 uncultured Rudaea sp.
GCCGTACCTTTCGAGCGGCAATAAGAACCTGATCATCCCGACCGGCGTCGACGCGACGACATTGCTCGCGGTCGCGCGCGAACTCGCGCTCGGCGCGGCCATCGGATTCATTTTCCGTCTCGGACTCGAAGCGGCCGGTTTCGCCGGCGAATTGATATCGCAAGGAATGGGTCTGTCGTTCGCGCAGATGGCCGATCCGCTGCGCGGCACGCAGTCGCCGGTGATGGGTCAATGGTTCACGCTGATCGCGGGATTGTCCTTCTTCGCGATGGATGGCCACCTCGCGCTGATCCGCGTCGTGTTCGATAGCTATTCGCTGACGCCGAACGGATCGCTGGCACATGTATTCGAAGCGATTCCGATGTTCGCGCGTTCGATGCTCGAAGCAGGTTTGACGCTCGCGTTGCCGATCGTTATTGCGATGCTCGTCGTCAATGTCGCATTCGGCGTGCTCGCGCGCACGGCGCCGGCGCTGAATCCGATGGCGATCGGTTTGCCCGCCGCATTGTTGACGGGATTCGTGTTGCTTGTTGCCCTGCTTCCGCGACTGGTCGGCCCGTTGCAGGAATGGATTTCGCTGACGGCCGCCTCGGCCGCTGCCGCAGTGCGCTGACATGGCGGAAAGCGAAGGCCAGGAACGAACCGAACAACCGACCGCGAAACGGCTTCGCGAAGCGCGCGAACGCGGGCAGGTACCGCGCTCGCGCGAACTGGGCGGCGCGGTGATGCTCGGTGCGAGCATCCTGCTGTTGTCGATATCCGGCGGCCCGATGATGGGTTCGATCATGGACTGGCTGAAGAACTCGCTCACGTTTTCGTCCGGCGATCTGCAACCGACGCGTTTGCTTCCGCACGTCGGTACGGAATTCATCGGCATGGCGCTGATCGTCGCGCCGCTATTCATCGCGGGCGTGGTTGCCGCAGTCATTGCACCGATGTTGGTCAGCGGCGTCTCGTTCAGTTCCAAAGCGTTGATGCCGGATTTCTCGCGCGTGAATCCGCTGTCGGGATTCAAACGTCTTTACAGCGCGCCGGCGCTTGCGGATATCGCCAAAGCGGTGATTCGCGTGTTGATGGTCGGCGCCATCGGATGGATCGTGCTGCGTTCGAAACTGCCGGCGATCGTGCATTTGCTCGACGAACCGACGCGCGAAGCGATTCCGCACGGCGGCGCGATCGCGATCGGCATGTTGTTCTCGCTGACGTTCGTGCTGGTCGGCATCGCCGCGATCGATGTGCCGTATCAGATCTGGCAGCACCGCCGGCAACTCCGCATGACGCGCGAAGAAGTACGCGATGAAATGAAGGAAAGCGACGGCCGTCCGGAAGTGAAGGCGCGCATCCGCCGCATGCAGCACGCGCTGTCGAACCGGCGCATGCTCGAAGCGGTGCCGAAGGCCGACGCGGTGATCGTCAATCCGACGCATTACGCCGTCGCGATCGTCTACGAAGCCGGCAACATGCGCGCGCCGAAAGTCGTCGCCAAAGGCGTCGATACGATCGCTGCGGCGATTCGCGATGTCGCCGAAAAACACAAGGTGCCGATCGTCTCCGCGCCGCCGCTGGCGCGCGCGTTGTATCGGCAGGTCGAACTGAACCGCGAGGTTCCGGTGAAACTCTACGCGGCTGTCGCGCAGATCCTGAGTTTCGTCTATCAGCTCAAGAACTATCGCCGTCACGGCGGAAAGCCGCCGCAGAAACCGGCGATCGATCTGCCCGGCGAGTGACGCCAAAAGATCGGCGCGACACATGGCTCGTCATCGCGCGCAAGCGGGAATCCAGCGACTTTGCGTTCTATCGCGCGTGCTGGAGCGACAGGCACTGGATTCCCGCTGACGCGCGTAGCTCACACGCACGAGAGCTCGCGGAAAACTTCAAGCACGGGACTTGCACTTAACCCGGAAACCTCCGGAGTTTTCGCACGATGTCCACAGTTGCAGCGGCATCCCTGTCCGCCCGAATCTTTCAGGCGATCCGCCACGGCATCGGCGCACCGCTGATCGTGATGGCGATGCTCGCGATGGTGATGGTGCCGCTCGCCACACCGGTTCTCGACGCGGTTTTCAGTTTCAACATCGCGATGTCGCTGGTGATCCTGCTCGCGGTCGTCTACGTGCAGCGGCCGCTCGAATTTTCCGTATTCCCGACCGTGTTGCTGATGTCGACGTTGCTCCGTTTGACGTTGAACGTGGCATCGACGCGCGTCGTGCTGCTGCATGGTCACGAAGGCCCCGGCGCGGCCGGTCGCGTGATCAAAGCGTTCGGCGAATTCGTGATCGGCGGTAATTACGCAGTCGGCATCGTCGTGTTCGCGATTCTCACCATTATCAACTTCGTCGTCGTCACCAAAGGTGCGGGTCGAATTTCGGAAGTGTCGGCGCGCTTCATTCTCGACGCGATGCCCGGCAAACAGATGGCGATCGACGCCGATCTCAACGCGGGTCTTCTCACGCGCGAAGACGCGAAACTTCGCCGCGAAGAAGTCCGCGACGAAGCGGACTTTTACGGTTCGATGGACGGCGCCAGCAAGTTCATTCGCGGCGACGCGATGGCGGGCATCCTCATTTTGTTCATCAACATGATTGGCGGACTGGCGATCGGCATGACGCAGCACGGTTTGCCGTTCGGCGATGCCGCGCAGCATTACGTACTGCTCACGATCGGCGACGGACTCGTCGCGCAGTTGCCGGGCTTGCTGACGTCGGTCGCGGTCGCCATTCTGGTGACGCGTCTTTCGCGCGCGCAAGACATGGGCACGGCACTGGTCGGACAGGTGTTCGGTCATCACAAGGCACTGACGATTGCCGCAGCGGTGCTCGGTCTGGTCGGCATCGTTCCGGGCATGCCGAATTTTGCTTTCCTCAGTCTTGCGGCGGTGATCGGCTACGTTGCGTATCGCTTGTCACAGAAAGCGAAAAAGGCCGCCGCGCAACCGGCGTTGAATGCATTGCCCGCACCGTCGACGAAGCCCGCGGAATTGTCGTGGGACGACATCGCGCCGGTCGATGCGCTCGGCCTCGAAGTCGGTTATCGACTCGTTCCCTTGGTCGATCGCGCCAACGGTGGCGATCTCACTTCGCGCATCAAAGGCATTCGTAAAAAGCTCACGCAGGACCTGGGTTTCCTCGTACCCGCCGTGCATATTCGCGACGATCTCGAACTATCGCCGAATGCGTATCGCATTCTTTTGCAAGGCGTGCCTATCGCCAGCGGCGAAGTGCATCCGGATCGCGAACTCGCACTCAATCCCGGACGTCTGCCGATCGGTATCGACGGCATTCCTGGACGCGATCCCGCCTTCGGTCTCGATGCGTTGTGGATTGCGCCCGGCGCACGCGCGCACGCGGAAGCGCAAGGGCTCACGGTCGTCGATCCGCCGACCGTTATCGCCACGCATTTGTCGCACGTCATCCGCGAACATGCGCCGGACTTGCTCGGTCACGAAGAAGTGCAGCAACTACTTACCGCGCTCGGCAAGAGTGCACCGAAGCTCGTCGAAGATTTGACGCCGAAAGCGTTGCCGCTCGCGATCGTCGTGCGCGTGCTGCAGAACATGCTGGCCGAACGCGTGCCGATCCGTCAGTTGCGCCGCATCGTCGAAACACTGATCGAGCACGCGCCGCAATCGCAGGATGCCGGCGTTCTTACCGCTGCCGTGCGCGCCACGCTCGGACGTTTCATCGTGCAGGAGATCAACGGCTTCAACGCCGAACTTCCCGTCTACACCTTGGCGCCCGCTCTGGAACGCGTGTTGCAGGATTCAAGCAACGGAAACAACGCCGCGCTGGAGCCTGGCCTTGCCGAACGATTACACCAAGCTTTTTCGGATTGCGTCCGCCGCGAGGAAGCAGTGGGCGAACCTGCAGTGGTTCTCGTGCCAGCGTCCGCGCGCCCCGGCATCGCGAAGCTTGCACGCCACAGCATTCCGGACCTTCACGTTCTCGCCTATCACGAAGTTCCTGACGACAAACGCATCAAGCTCGTCGGTCACGTTGGATAACTCGCAATCATGAAGATCAAACGATTCGTCGCTCCCGATATGCGCACTGCGTTCGCGATGGTGCGCGACGAGCAAGGTCCGAACGCGGTCATTCTTTCCAACCGGCGCGTCGATGGCGGCGGTGTGGAAGTGATCGCCGCGACCGATTATGACGAAGCGCTCGTTCGCCAGGCGGTTCGCAGCACGACAGTCGCCGCTCCGACGGTGAAGAACGAATCCGTCGTCGAGATGCCGAAATCCATCGAAGCCGACGAACCGAAAACCGAGATGCGCGACATCTGGTCGCATGATCCGAATCTCGCCGAAGTACGTCGCGAACTCAACGCGATGCGTCAGGTGATCGCACGGGAAGTCGGACGTTTCTCCGAAGACCGCCTGCGCGACAATCCGGTGCGCGCAAACGCCCTCGAGGAATTGATGGAATACGGCTGCGAAAACGATCTCGCGCGTTCCATCGCCACGCTCATTCCGAAGAATGCCGATCAGCGCCGCGCGCGTGGTCTGCAACTGGGCATACTCGCCAAATCGCTGATCGTTTCCAAACACGAACCGATAGAAAGCGGCGGCGTCATCGCGCTGATCGGTCCGACCGGCGTCGGCAAAACGACCACGCTCGCCAAACTCGCCGCGCGTTACGCGCGAACGCACAGCGCGCGCGACGTCGCGCTGATCACTACGGATGTGTATCGCATCGGCGCACGCGAACAGTTGTATACATACGGCCGCCTGCTCGGCATGCCGGTGGTCGAAGCCGCTGACGAAAACTCACTCGGCGAAGCGCTCGTTCGCCTGAAAGATTACAAGCTCGTGCTGATCGACACCGCCGGTTTAAGTCAGCGCGACAGCATGCTCGCGAACCAGCTTTCGTGGCTCGCGAAATATCCGCAGATCTCCAGCTACCTCGTCATGCCGGCGAATGCGCAGACGCGCGATCTCGACGAAGTGATCCATCGTTTCAGTATCGCCAAGCCGAAAGGCGCGATCCTGACCAAGCTCGACGAAACCGGGCGCCTCGGCAGTGCGTTGTCGCTGACGATCCGCCGCAAGTTGCCCATCGCCTACGTCACCGACGGTCAGCGTGTGCCGGAAGATTTGCACCGCGCTGATCAGACCCGGCTTGCCCTGCGCGTGAGCGAACTTCGCCAAGCGTCCAAATTCGAAAATCCGGAGGAAGCCCATGTTGCAGCGTGACGACTCGCAGCGCGCGGCGCACGTGCCCGATCAGGCGCAAGGGTTGCGCGTGCCGCTGCGTACGACGCCGAAACCGGTGCGCGTCGTCGCCGTCACTGGCGGCAAAGGCGGCGTCGGCAAGACGACCGTCGCGACGAACCTCGCCGTTGCGCTTGCCGACGCGGGAAGCCGCACGTTGCTGCTCGACGCGGATCTCGGATTGGCGAATGTCGATGTGCTTCTCGGCGTGACGCCGACATACACGCTCGCCGATGTCGTCGATGGTCGCTGCAGTGTGGAAGAAACGATTATCGAAGGTCCACGCGGACTGGCCATCGTGCCTGCCGCGTCGGGTCGCCGCCGCATGGCCGATCTCGGCGCTGCCGAGCATGTCGGGCTGGTGCGCGCGTTCTCCGAATTGAAACGCGATCTCGACGTGATGATCGTCGATACCGCCGCCGGTCTGTCCGACGGTGTGCTGACCTTCGCGCAAGCCGCGCAGGAAGTAATCGTCGTCGTGTGCAACGAGCCGGCGTCGATCACCGATGCGTACGCGCTGATCAAATTACTTTCGCACGAACGCGGCGTGAAACGCGTGCAGGTGCTGCCAAACATGGTGCGCAATCTCGCCGAGGGACGCGAGCTTTTCAACAAGCTGGTTCGTGTGACGGACCGATTCCTCGACGTCACCATCAATCTTCTCAGCGCCATTCCGTACGACGACTGGATGCGCCGCGCGATCCAGCGCCAGCAGGCGGTGGTCGAAGCGTATCCGGCCAGTGCATCCGCGCAGGCGCTGCAGATGGTCGCGCGCCGCATCGATCAATGGGCCGCGCCGCAGGGGCCGCGCGGCAACGTTGAATTTTTCGTCGAGCGTCTCATCAGCGCTCAGGGAGTAGCCGCATGAGCATTGTGGCGCAAGCCGAATACCGCGCCGTGCAGCGCCAGGCCGCGAACGACGTGGTCGCGCGTCACAGCGAACTGGTCGCGCGCATCGCACATCATCTGATCACGCGATTGCCCGCCAGCGTGGACGTCAACGATCTTATGCAATCCGGCATGATCGGCTTGATTGAAGCCTCTCGCGGTTTCGATGCAACGCAAGGTGCCTCGTTCGAAACGTACGCATCGATCCGCATCCGTGGCGCGATGCTCGACGAATTGCGCAAAGGCGATTGGGTGCCGCGTTCGGTGCATCGTCATTTGCGCGCGGCGACGGAAGCGACACGTGCGGTCGAACAGAAAACCGGACGCGCGGCGAAATCGAGCGAAGTCGCGGCGGCGATGAACATGCCGGTCGACGATTTCGATCGCCTGATCGCCGACGCGGTTCGCGGACACGTGCTGAGTCTCGACGCACGTACCGACAACGACGACGAAACGCCCCTGAAGCTCGCCCATCACGCCTCGTCACCGGCAGAACATCTCGACGACAGCGAGTTTCGCCATGAGCTCGTCGCCGCGATCGAAACCCTTCCCGAACGCGAAAAGCTCGTGCTGTCGCTGTACTACGAACAAGAGCTCAACCTGCGCGAAATCGGCGCGGTGCTCGACGTCAGCGAATCGCGCGTCTGCCAGATCCATGCCCAAGCGCTCGTAAGAGTCCGGTCAAAACTGCGCGACTGGACGCGCGCCGCCTCGTAACACCAGTTCTCACATTCAAATGCCGAACGCACACAACCCGCGCCCGGAGCGCGGGTCCGCGTCGGGCACAGGGACGTGATCCTTCGCGGACAACGTTCCCTGCGAAGAGCAAGAAACGTTTTTTGGTGACTTTTGCCGCTGAGCAAAAAGTTACCCGCTGCTTGCAGCGGAAGCCATTGATCTACGCAATCGAAAACCAAGTCACTGGATTGCCGCTTCGCCGAGTGACAAGCAAAAAACAGTAACCGCATTCAATTTTCCGAACACAACGCCGATAAAGCGACTCATGGACCTACTAAGCCTCATCGGAACCATCCTCGCCATCGTGGCGCTTCTCGTCGGCAGCGTCCTCAAAGGCGCCGGCATCGATGCGCTGTGGTCACCGGCCGCGTTCACCATCGTGATCGGCGGAACGTGCGCCTCGATTCTCCTGCAGACGCCGATGGCCACGTTCAAGCGTTCGCTCGGCATCGTCAAATGGGTATTCAAACCACCGACGGTGCCTGCGAAGGAAATGATCGCGAAGATCACCGAATGGAGCAACGTAGCGCGCAAGCAAGGTCTTCTGGGTCTGGAAGCGCAAGTCGAACAACAGACCGACGCGTTCATGAAGAAAGGTTTGCAACTTCTCGTCGATGGCGCCGAACCCGAGGCGATCCGCAACGCGCTCGAAATCGAATTGTCGACGCAGGAGCACGGCGATCTCGCCGCCGCGAAAGTCTATGAAGGCTTCGGTATCTACGCGCCGACGCTCGGCATCATCGGCGCTGTGCTCGGTCTTATCGCGGTAATGAAGAATCTCGCCGATCCGAGCAAGCTCGGTCATGGCATCGCCGCCGCGTTTACCGCGACAATTTACGGTATCGGCATCGCCAACCTGTTCATGCTGCCGATGGCGAACAAACTGAAAAGTATCGTCGCCGCGCGCACGCGCGGACGCGAACTCGCTATCGAAGGATTGATCGCCATCGCGCAAGGCGAGAATCCGCGCAATATCGAAGCGCGTCTGCACGGCTATCTGCATTGATCCATGGCCCGCAAGCATGCCCACGAAGATCACGTCAACCACGAAGCCTGGGCCATTCCCTACGGCGATCTGGTAACGCTGCTGCTCGCGTTTTTCGTGGTGATGTACGCGGTGTCGTCGGTCAACGAAGGCAAATACCGAGTGATGGCCGATTCGCTCGCCGAAGCGTTCGGTGGCAAGCCGCGTTCGGTGCAACCCGTGCAGACGGGCAAGTTCGAGCAACGCGGATCGGCGGCCGACCGCGCGCAGATCGTCGCGCAGAAATTGCCGCGCGGCATGCTTGCCAGCAACATGTTGCGCGATCTGCCGAACACGCCGCGCATGAATCTTCCGAAAGCGCAGGTTGTCCAGGCCGAACAGAGTCAACTCAGTCGGGCATCCGAACGGCTCGAACGCATCGCGGCGCGAATCGAAGATGCGCTCAAACCACTTATCGATAGTCAGCTCGTCACCGTTCAACACCGCGAGTTGTGGGTTGAGGTCGAAATCAAAGCCGATATTCTTTTCATGTCGGGCGATGCGCGTCCGCGCCCGGAAGCGTCCGACACGATCCAACAGATAGCCGACGTGTTGCGTGATGTGCCGAATGCGGTGCGTGTCGAAGGCTATACCGACAACCAGCCCATCAGCACGATACAGTTTCCATCGAACTGGGAGCTTTCCGCCGCGCGCGCGGCGAGCGTGGTGCACGTATTCGCTTCGCACGGCGTCGACGAAGATCGTCTGACGATCATCGGTTACGGCGAAAAGCACGCGCGTGCTGCCAACGACACCGCGGCAGGCCGTAACGCCAACCGGCGCGTCGTGCTCGTCATCCTGGCGGCGCCCGATCAATCCGCACCGCCGGTCGAGCCGAGCAACTCCGCATCCATCAGCGCACCTTCTCGCCGCGTGGCGGCGAACTGACATGCGCATCGTCTGCATATCGAACGAGCAAAACACGGACGTCGTCGCAACGCTCGTGGCGGGTCTCGCCGACGCAATCGGCGCGGGCGGCCAGCGCGTGCTGGCGCTCGATCCAGATCCGCGAGTTCCGCTTGCCCGCAAAGGCGCCTTACTGCCGAACCTTGGCCACTCACTGATGAACGCGTTCACCGAGGAGCGCCTTCCGTACGATCACGTCCTGTTTCATTGCCCCGCAGCGTTTCGCGGACTGGCGATGAGCGCGATGGCGGCGGCTGATCTCGTGCTGCTGGCCGCGCCGGTCGACGCAGCCGCGCGCGACGCGGTGGAAATGACGCTGCGCACCGTCGCGATGATCGAGCGTTCGCGCGGACAGCTCCTGCCGGTGCTCATCGTGCGCGCGCAGGAAGGCGGCGAAGACCTGGTCGCTGCGCATGGCTGCCAACGCTGCGTTGTGTGGGACGAACCTGTTATTTCGACGATGCCTCTATTTGCGCGTCGCGCGCTAGAGCGCCTGGCGTCCTGGCTGTATTCCAAACATGCGTCATTGCCGACGGTCTCGGCGGATCGTGTGGCGGCGTAGCAGGCATCGGGATGCCTCGACGCGACAGTGGACGAACTTTCATGTCGGGCCCACGTAAGCAATTTATTGCCCAACCTGTCAACTCTGACAGGTATGTAATCGGGCGATTCCCCGGATATCTTGGCGACGTGGCTGCGCAAGAGCGTTTCAAATCCCTGGATTCTCCGTTTCCGCGAGCGGTTACGCCCGCGCGGGCGGCGTCGCGCGCGGCGAGCGCGGAGCCCGGTTCCGCGGCGCTGCTCGAGCTCGGCTCGGAAACCGCAGCAATGCTGAATCTGCCGCGCCGGCCACCGCTCGAAGACTTTCAGACCTGCATACATCCCGACGATCGCGTCGCTTTCGATCGCGCGCTCGGTACGCTCGTGCGCACCTCGAGTCCCGTGATCACGCGCATTCGGTTCGCGGCGGTGTTGCCGGATTATCACTTCGCCGTGCGTCTGCGTTACGTGGCCGGCACCGCGTTCGTACGGACGATCCCACTCACCGAAGGCGCGTCGACCGATGTGTTCGGCGCCATCGCCGCGTCGACCGCACGTCGCGAGGCCCGGCTGGCACTGGCTTCTTACGCCACCCGCGACATCGTGTGGGAGTGGGAAGTAGCTACCGGCACGTATCACTTCTCGCGTCGTCTGACCGAAGTGCTCGGCTATGAAAAGCTTCCGCGTCAGCTCGACATGAACG
>CAZZYA010000136.1:0-9969 GCA_964658115.1 uncultured Rudaea sp.
AGGCGCTCGAAGCCGAGCGCACGAACGCATCGTCGTTGAACGAAGCGCGCACCGAGCTCCAACGTCTGCGCGGACGGCTCTCATCGCTCGAAGCGTTGCAGCACGCGGCGCTCGGTCAGGAAAAATCGCCGGCCGCCGATTGGCTTGCGAAGCTCGGGCTCGACAAATCGCGCCGTCTCGGCGAAGCGCTGAAGGTGTCCGAAGGCTGGGACACGGCGATCGAAACGGTGTTATCCGGATTGCTCGAAGGCGTGCTGACCGAATCGCCGCATGCGCACGCGGGTGAACTGGCGCACGTGCGCGAAGCCGATGTCGCCTTGATCGCGTCGGACGAAAGCAGCGCGGGTCGCGCTGGAACGCTGGCGGCGCATGTCCAAGGTCCGTCGGCGATTTTCGGAATTCTCGGCCAGGTGCGCACCGCCGATTCCGTCGAGGAGGCGCAGCGTATCGCCGCGACGTTGCCGGCGAACGAATCGGTGATCACGCGCACCGGCGAATGGCTCGGCGCGGGTTTCGCGCGCGTGCTGCGTCGCGGTGGCGCGCAAGCGGGCGTGCTCGCACGCGAGCGCGAGATCCACGTGCTGCGACAACAGATCGAAACAGCGAACGCACGCAGCGAAGCGCTCGGCAAAGACATCGAAGAACTGAAATCGCGTAAAGGCGAAGCGGAACGCGCGCGCGACGATGCGCAACGCGATTTGTACGCCGCGCATCGCCGCACGGCGGAACTCGCGGGCCAGTTGCAGAGTCATCGCGGCAAAATAGAAACCGCGCAGGCGCGCATCACGAAAGTCGAAGCAGAGATCCGCGAACTCGAAACGCGCATTGGCGCCGATCAGGAACAATCGCGTACGGCGCGACAACGGCAGGAAGAAGCCGTCTCGCGCATGGGCGATCTCGAACAGCAACGGCAGCATCTGGATGCCGAACGCCGTCGCATGCTCGAAGCCCGCGAAGAAGCGCGCATGAATGCGCGCGAAGCCGCCGATCAGGCGCACCGGCTCGCGCTCGGGCTCGAGTCGCGGCGTTCATCGGTCGCCTCGCTCGAACAAGCGCTCGGCCGCATGAATGCGCAGCTCGCGCAATTGCAGTCGCGCAAGAAAGACATTGCCGAACAACTCGAACAAGGCGGCGATACGCTGACCGGTCTGGAAGCCGAACGCCAGACGTATCTCAATCAGCGATTGCTGATCGACAAGCAACTCGTCGAAGCGCGCAAAGCATTGGAAGAACGCGATTCGGAATTCCGCAATTACGAACAGGAACGTCATCGCGTCGAACAGAACCTCAGCCAGCACCGCGAAGCGCATTCGGAACGTCGACTCGCGCATCAGGGTCATCAGCTGCGCGCGCAGCAACTCGAGGAAGCGATCACGGCCGCCGGTCATGAAGTGGCGACGCTGCTCGAATCGTTGTCGAGCGGCGCCGACCCGATCGAATGGCAGCAGCAACTCGAAACGCTCGACGCGAAGATCAAGCGCCTGGAGCCGGTGAATCTCGCCGCCATCCAGGAACACGAGGAACAATCGCAACGCAAGAATTATCTCGACGCGCAGCTTGCCGATTTGAACACCGCGCTCGAAACGCTCGAAGGCGCGATCAAGAAGATCGACAAGGAAACCCGTTCGCGATTCAAGGAGACCTTCGATCGCGTCAATGCCGGATTGCAGGAGCTTTTCCCACGTCTGTTCGGCGGCGGACATGCGTATCTGGAACTCACCGGCGAGGATCTGCTCGACAGCGGCGTCTCGATCATGGCGCGTCCGCCGGGCAAGCGCGTCTCGAATATCACGTTGTTGTCCGGCGGCGAAAAAGCGCTGACGGCAGTGGCGCTGGTGTTCTCCATCTTCCGGCTCAATCCGGCGCCATTCTGTTTGCTCGACGAAGTCGACGCACCGCTCGACGAAGCCAACGTCGGCCGTTTTTCGCAACTCGTCGGCGAGATGGCCGAGCGCGTGCAGTTCCTGTTCGTCACGCACAACAAGGCGACGATGGAAGCGGCGCATCAGCTCTGCGGCGTGACCATGCGCGAAGCCGGCGTGTCGCGGTTGGTGCAAGTCGATCTGGCCGAAGCGGCCAAACTGGCCGGCGCCGCTTAACGAAAATCTGCTGCGCGCGTTGACGCCGCGCGCTAGGCTGTTGCAGAAGAATCAAGGAAACTGTCGCGATGACCGCGAACGAACTGCGCATCCTCATTGCGATCATCGGCGTTGTGATATTCGCGCTGATCTGGCTGTTCGGCAAACCGCGCCGCCCGAAGCAGGGCCGTCGCACGCCTGTGGTACGCGACGGCGATCCGGAACGCATCGAGCCCGTTTTCGGCGATGGCGAACTGCCCGTCGAAGGCGAGCAGACCGAACTCGATATCAGTTTTTCCGCCACCGACTCGGATTCGGATCCAGCCGAAACGCCGATGCGCGCGAGCCGCACACCGCCGAAAGTCGTCACGCCATCGCGGCCGCCCGCAGGCGTGCGACCCGATCAGACGATCGAGCGGATCGTTACGCTGTTCGTTGCCGCGCGCGCGGGCGAGCTGATGCATGGACCGAACCTCGTCGTCGCCGCCGAGAAAGCGGGCATGACGTTCGGCGATCGCGGCATTTTCCACCGTCTGATGTCGGGCAGGCCCGAAGCCGGTCCGATTTTCAGCATGGCAAGCATGGTCAAGCCCGGCAATTTCGACATGCTCGGCATCGATAAAGTGCAAACGCCGGGCGTGAGTTTCTTTATGACATTGCCCGGTCCGATTTCTGCGCTCGATGCGTGGGATGCGATGCTGCCGACCGCGCAACGTCTTGCCGAACTGATGGACGCCAATGTTCTGGATGAAGAGCGCAACGCGCTCGGCCGTCAGCGCGTTGCGCATCTGCGCGACGAGTTGCGCGCGTGGGATCGCAAGCAGGATCGCAACCAGATTCGTTTGCGCTGAGCGAGTTGCGTCAGCGTCGTTCGCGCGAGAACGGCGCGATCAAAGCCATTATCTGATCGACACCGTGTGCGAATTCCGTTTGCGCCGGCTGTGCTTTCGCATATCGAACGGATTGATAGTTCAGCCAGAACGTCGTCGTCAGCAAAAAGTTCTCGGCGATGCTGCGAATTTCTTCTTTCGTCGCGACGAGAATTTCCGCATCGACAAAACCGCGCAGCAGCGCTACGACATGCTCATCGACGCGATGAAGCATTCGCGCAAGCCGCTGCTTGACCTTGCGATTGCGCGAAAGGATGTCGGTCAGATCACGATGGAAAAACCGAAAAGTGAACGCGCATTCAAGCATGCGCATCGACAACAGCGAGAAATCTTCGAGCGTTGGTGAATGTTTGCTCGGGGCGTTCAACGCCTCGTCGACGCGTGCTTCGTAAGTCGTGTAGAGCTGCGCGACGATGTCGTCTTTGCTGCGAAAGTGATAGTAGAGATTGCCCGCGCTGATGCCGAGTTCGTCGGCGATGTGATTGGTGGTGACGTTGCGCTCACCGAGCGCATTGAACATCGACAAACCGGCGTCGAGAATTTTTTCGCGAGTTGGTTTGCTCACACGTTGTGTCAGGCGCCGAGTTTTTTCACCAGATCGACATAGCGCTGCATCGCCTCGTCGGTTTTCATACCTTTGAGTTTCGACCACGCTTCATATTTCGCTGTGCCGACGAAATCGAAGAAGCCGGGTTTGGGTCCGGAGACGTCGCCATCCGAACCCTGTTTGTACAGCGCATAAAGTTTCAACAGCGTGTCGTTGTCGGGCCGCTCGCCGAGATGTTTGACGTCTTCGGCGGCCTGCGTGAATTGCGCTTTCAGTTCTTCCGACATTGCGTGTTTCGCCCCACCGATGACGCAACGCACTGTGTATCACGGCAAAAATTCTCGGTCAACGCGATGCGGCATCGCGCTCGCCGATCGAAAACGACGCGCGCGGAATTATTTGCGCGTCGTTTTCTTTTCGGTCTGTTTCGCCGCGAGTTGCGCTTCTTCGAGCTCGCGCGCCAGATCGTTCAACTCGTCGCGCGGGCGGCGCGTCTGCGTCGTCATCACGTTGCCGAAACCGGTTTTCACGCCCATGCCGATACTGTGTTTGCGCATGTCCTTGCTCAAGTCATCGAGCCGTTTGGTCAGCTCGTCGAAATCCTTGCGCGAAGGAACGCCTACCTTCGCGAGCGCTGCCGTCAAACGCGAATCGAACATCTGCTCGAGCCGATCCCACGTTTCCTGAGTCCGCTCGCGAACCTGCGTCACGCTGCTCGCCACCGCGCCGCGCACTTCGGTGGCGGCGCTGCCGGCGATGCGACGCGTCTTCTGTTCGAGCGCCGAACCTTCCTTGACCAGTCCTTGAAACAATTTGCCGCCTTCGACTTGCGCTTTGCCGAACGCGCCGAGGCCCGCCAGCCAGATGTTCTGCGCCGATTCCATGATCGAGGCGGTCGGATCGGGCTTGCCTGCGGATTTAGCGGGCGGTGTTGGAGCGGCTTTGGCCGCCGGCTTTGCCGACGACTTCGCGGCAGGCGCGGGCGTTGGTTTCGGAGCAGGTTTCGGGGGTGTCTTAGGAACCGGTTTCTGAGCGGCCTTGGCGACCGGCTTCGACGCCTTGGGCGCCGGTTTTTTTGCGGCGACCGGCCGCGCTTTAGGCTTGGGTTTGCTCATAAACTCCCTCCAATAAATGTCGTAACCATTGGTTTGCCAACGGTTTATTATTTATACGTCATGTCCCACAGCGCCTAGAATATGCACTCTTGGAAAAAAGTTCCAATGTGGAATCTTTTAAAAGGAGATAAATGGACGCCGCCGACCCCTCGGCAACGTCAACGCCTCACCACTTGCCGTGGTACAGCTCGCGTCCGATCAGCATGCGGCGTATCTCGTTGGTGCCCGCGCCGATTTCATAAAGTTTCGCGTCGCGCAGGATCCGTCCGGTCGAGAATTCGTTGATGTAACCGTTGCCACCGAGGCACTGGATGGCCTCGAGCGCGACCTGCACGGCGTTGGTCGATGCGTGCAACAAACACGACGCCGGATCGATACGCGATTTGCGTCCGCGATCGTAATCCTGCGCCACCATGTAGGCGTAGGCGCGCGAACTTTGCAGCGCGGTATACATGTCGGCGATCTTGCCTTGCATCAAACCGAACGTGCCGATCGGCGCGTTGAACTGCTTGCGTTCGCGCACGTACGGCAACGCGGTGTCGATGGCGGCCTGCATCAATCCGATCGGTCCGCCGGAAAGCACCAGACGTTCGGTATCCAGACCGCTCATCAGCACGCGCACGCCTTCGTTCACTTCGCCGATGCGGTTCGCGTCGGGAATCTCGCAATTGTCGAACACCAGTTCGCAAGTGTTGGAGCCGCGCATGCCGAGCTTGTCGAGTTTCTGCGCCGTCGAAAAACCCGGCATGCCTTTTTCGACGACGAACGCGGTCATGCAACGCGATCCGGCCGGACGATGCGCCGTGCGCATATAGACGAGCAGCACGTCGGCATCCGGACCGTTGGTGATCCACATCTTGGAACCGTTGGCGACCCACACGTCGCCTTTCTGTTCGGCGCGGCAGGACATCGAACCCACGACATCCGAACCCGCGCCCGGTTCGCTCATGGCGAGCGCGCCGACGAATTCGCCGCTGCACAGTTTCGGCAGGTATTTTTTCTTCTGCTCAGCATTCGCGTTGTGCGCGATGTTGTTCACGCACAAATTCGAATGCGCGCCGTACGACAATCCGACCGAACCCGATGCGCGCGAGATTTCCTCCATCGCCACGACGTGCGCGAGGAAGCCAAGCCCCGATCCGCCGAACTCCTCGGCGACCGTTACACCGAGCAATCCCATCTCGCCGAACTTTTTCCAGAGATCGTTCGGAAACATGTTTTCGCGGTCGATCAGGTCCGCACGCGGCGCGATTTCCTTCTCGGCGAAGGCGCGCACGGATTCGCGCAGCACGTCGAGTTCTTCACCGAGCGGGAAAGGGCGCATTCGATGTTTCCGTTCAAGTCGTTGCGCGAATCATAGCCGATCGGCCCAGAGCGACGTCCTGTCGCGCCGCGCGAACTTACGACGGCTGGTATCCTACGAGGCTTTTCCGTACCTCGACCGCGCATGGACAAACCGATCAATCGACTCGAGGGACTTCCCGTGCCCGCCCGCATTCTCGATGGCGAGGCGAGGACCGCGTTCGCCAATGGACGCCTCGGCGAAGCGGAGCGCGCGATCACGCTGATGCTCGCGTATGCACCGAAGCACCCGGAACCGCATCGCCTGATGGGGATGTTTCTGCAGCGCACCGGTCGTGCGGTCGATGCGGTGAAGTCGCTACGGCAGGCCGACTCGTTGCGGCGCGACGATCCGGACATCCTCGTCGCGCTCGGCGTGACGCTGATCGAGGCCGGCGATTTCGCCGCGGCGATCGAACCGCTCAAGCGCGCGGTCGAAATCCGACCGACCGCGGAAACGCATTTCCGTTATGGGCAGGCGCTGCAGGAAAATGCCTTGCTCGAGTCCGCCGTCATCGTCTTTGAGCGTGCGGTCGAAGTCGATCCGAAACATGCACTGGCGCGACTTCAATACGCGCGCAATCTTTTTTACACCGGCAATGCCGACGAGGCGGCGAAGCAGTTTCGTCTTCTCATCGCATCGGGCGAGGATCCGGCCAGCGCATGGCATGGCCTGGCCGAAATGAAAACGGTGACGTTCACATCCGACGATCTTGCCGTGCTGAAGAAGCTGCGCAACGATCCGCTGTTCACGGGACTGCATCGCGCCACGCTGTTGCACGCGGTCGGAAAAGCATACGAGGATGCCGGCGATTTCGCCGCCGCGTTCGAAGCCTTCACCGACGCGGCGCGCATCGAATACGAAACTGTTCCGATGGATCGCGAAGGATTCGCCTCGTACACCGATGCCGTGCGCACGGCGTTTCCCGAACCAGTTCGCAATTCCGACGCGCAAGGCCGCGAAGCGATTTTCATCATCGGCATGCCGCGCGCGGGGACGACGCTGGTCGAGCAGATTCTCGCGGCGCATTCGCAGGTC
Source organism: uncultured Rudaea sp. (assembly GCA_964658115.1). Taxonomy (GTDB): domain Bacteria; phylum Pseudomonadota; class Gammaproteobacteria; order Xanthomonadales; family Rhodanobacteraceae; genus Rudaea. The sequence continues at coordinate 7,011 of CAZZYA010000136.1, forward strand.
GAAGGCGCGAGCGAATTGCCGGATCTCACGCTTGTGATCCATCGCGAATCGCAACGCCATCGGGAACACTTTCCGGAATGGGTCGCGCGCACGAACGCACAAGACTGGCATCGCATGGGCGCGGAATATCTGGAAACGACGGCGCGTTGGCGTTCGCGCAAACCGCGTTTCACCGACAAATCGCCGGGCAACTGGATGACCGCCGAAGCCGCGATCGCGATGCTGCCGAGCGCGCGCTTTATAAACGTGCGTCGCGATCCAGTCGAAACGTGCTGGAGTTGCTTCCGTCAGTTTTTCGCACCCGGCCGCATGCCGTGGGGCAGTTCGTTCGACGACATCGCCGACTACCTGCGCCGTTGCTACGATCATTGCGACTATCTCGCCGCACGCTATCCGGACAACGTGCGCGTTCAGTCGTACGAGAAACTCGTCGATGACCCGGAAGGGCAGACGCGCGAACTGCTCGCGTTTTGCGGACTGGATTTCGAACCGGCGTGTCTGCGCTCGCACGAAGCCCACCGCACCATACGCACGGCCAGCGCCGCGCAGGTTCGGCAGCCGATTGCGCGGCCACCGAACAATGCGGAACGATACGGTGCGCTGCTCGATCCGTTACGCGATGCGTTGCGAAGGGCCGGCGTCGCGGTCTGATTCTCAGTGACCGCGCATGCGGCCGAGGAAACGCGGACCGTTGTTGCCCATATGCGGCAGCTTGATTTTGCCGATCGATGAAATGCGTTCTTCGGCCATACGGTCGGCGGCCTTGAAGGTTGGAATCTTGTCGCGCTCGGCGATCTGGAAAATGCGGCCGACGTTGTAATAGATCGTGCGCATCATGCGCATCGCGCGTTCGCGGTTGTAACCGTCGATCTCGAGCGATACGTTCATCACGCCGCCCGCGTTCACCGCGTAATCCGGCGCGTACAGAATGCCTTTCTTTTCCACCGCTTCGCCGATCGCGTCATTGGCGAGCTGGTTGTTCGCCGCGCCGCAAATGATCTTGGCTTTCAATCGCGGCAGCGTCTGTTCGTTCACCGTACCGCCGAGTGCGCACGGGCTGTAGACATCGGCATCGACATCGTAAATCTCATCGGTGCCGACAGCCGTGCAGCCGTATTCGTCGACGGCTTGCTTCACCAGTTCCGGATTGATGTCCGTCACGAAAACTTTCGCGCCTTGCTCGCGCAGCAACTTGATGAATTCCATGCCGACGTGTCCGGCACCTTGCACCGCGTACGAATATTTGCCGATGTCTTCGTTGCCGTGTTTCACGTTCAGCGCGGCCATCAAACCTTGCAGCGTGCCGTAGGCGGTAAACGGCGACGGATCGCCCGAGCCGCCGTGCACCTGATGCACGCCGGTGACGAATTCTGTTTCGCGGAAAACCCATTCCATGTCGTTGACGTCGATGCCGACGTCCTCGGCAGTGATGTAGCGTCCGTTGAGCGAATTCACGAAACGGCCGAATGCGCGGAACAGCGCTTCGGATTTGTCTTTCGCCGGATCGCCGATGATTACCGCCTTGCCGCCGCCGATGTTCAATCCCGCCACGGCATTTTTGTACGTCATGCCGCGCGACAGACGCAGCACGTCATTGATCGCTTCCTGTTCGCTTTTGTACGGCCACATGCGCAGGCCGCCGAGCGCGGGACCGAGAACGGTGTTGTGAATCGCGATGATGGCCTTCAGGCCCGCGTCTTTGTTGTGGCAGAAAACGACCTGTTCGTGACCGGTGGTGGCGAACGTCTCGAAAATCATTGCGTGATACTCCGGAAATGTGCGGACGATTGCGCAACGGCAATCCCCGAAAAAGCAAAAGCCGCGATGAACGCGGCGATGGTATGTGCGCTTAGTTTACCGGCTGGTCATTCGCGATGACAGTGCCCGCGCTACACTCGCAGCATGACAACGCCGACTGAAAACGTTTCCGCTGAGTGTTGTGTCGTCGGCGGCGGACCGGCCGGCATGATGCTGGGATTTCTGCTCGCCCGTTCGGGCGTGCGCGTCACCGTTCTTGAAAAGCACAAGGATTTCCTGCGCGATTTCCGCGGCGACACGGTGCATCCGTCGACGCTGCAGATCATGAGCGAGATCGGACTTTACGAACGCTTCGACAAACTCAAACAGCACAAGGCGCACGAACTGAGCATTGCCTTCGGCGACACGATCCAGCCCTTCGTAGAACTGCGTGGACTGAAACCGTTCGACTACATCGCACTCGTGCCGCAATGGGATTTTCTCGATCTGCTCGCAAGCGCCGGACGCGCGTATCCGAACTTTGATTTTCGCATGAGCACGAAAGCGACCGCACTCATCGAAGAGAACGGACGCGTCGTCGGCGTGCGCGCCGAAGCGGCGTCGGGAAACGTTGAGATTCGCGCCAATCTCGTCGTCGGCACCGACGGTCGACACTCGACCTTGCGCGACGCCACCGGCTTCACGCCGATCGAATACGGCGCGCCAATGGACGTGCTGTGGTTTCGCATTCCGCGCCATCCGAACGATCCGGAAGACGTGCTCGGCCGCGTTTCGCGCGGTCACATGATGGTGATGATCAACCGCGACGATTACTGGCAGTGCGCCTTCGTCGTTCCGAAAGGCGACAACGACAAATTGCGCGCGAAACCAATCGAAACGTTTCGCGCTGAAGTCGCGAAGGTGGCGCCGCTCATCGACGATCGCATGGCTGCGTTGGCGACGTGGGATGACGTGAAATTTCTCGAAGTCAAAGTGAATCGGTTGCCGACGTGGCACAAGCCCGGGCTGTTGCTGATCGGCGATGCGGCTCACGCGATGTCGCCGGTGGGCGGCGTCGGCATCAACCTCGCGGTGCAGGATGCCGTCGCCGCGGCGAATGTGCTCGCACCGGTGTTGCGCGGTGGTGGCCACGCGGACGAATCGGTGTTGGCGCGCGTGCAGGCGCGACCGATTTGATGCACCAACAGACATGGCGGGGGGA
>CAZZYA010000137.1:0-9960 GCA_964658115.1 uncultured Rudaea sp.
CTTGCGCGTTGCCGCCGAGTTTTGGCAAACGCGCGGAATGATTCAAAAGTCGGGCTTGGTTCGTCCGCTCGCGCGAACACAACGCAACGCCATCGTCGGCAAGGATTCACCGGTGCGCGTCGTCACCGCCGATGCGCCAATGGCGCCGCGCGAAATGCAGCCGAGCCTGTTCGCGCCGCGCGCGGCGACCAGCGGCTACGCCTGGGGGATGGCGATCAATCTCGACGCATGCATCGGTTGCAATACCTGCACGATCGCATGTCAGTCTGAAAACAATATTCCGAGCGTCGGTCGCGAACAGGTTCGCCGCGGACGCATCATGCAGTGGATTCGCATCGATCATTACATCGAATCCGCCGCTCAGCCGAAACTGCACGTGCAGCCGGTGCCGTGCATGCACTGCGAGAATGCGCCGTGCGAGCTGGTGTGTCCCGTGGGTGCGACGGTGCACGACAGCGAAGGTCTGAACGTGCAGGTTTACAACCGCTGTGTCGGCACGCGTTTTTGCGCCAACAACTGTCCGTACAAAGTGCGGCGGTTCAATTTCCTCCAGTTCACGAGCGAAGCGTCGCGCGATTCGCAAAATCCGGACGTCACCGTTCGCAATCGCGGCGTCATGGAAAAGTGTACTTATTGCATTCAGCGCATCGAAACCGCGCGTATCGAATCGGATCGCGAAGGACGACCATTGCGTGACGGCGACGTACTGACGGCGTGTCAGGCCGCGTGCCCGACAGCAGCGATCGTATTTGGCGACATCAACGATCCATCGAGCGCCGTGTCGCGCGCGAAAGCCGACCCGCGCAATTACGCGCTGCTCGGCGAACTCAACACGCGTCCGCGTACGACATATCTCGCGAAGCGGCGCAATCCGCGTGCGGAACTCGACGAATGAGCGCGCAGAACGCCATCGCCGCACGCGTTGCCGACATCGCGCAACGTACGCCCTGGCGCGGACGCGGACGAATCGCGATATGGATCGCCGCTGTGCTGCTCGCCGCGCTGATCGTCGCGCTCACGATGCTGCTCGCGAAAGGAACTGGAATCTGGGGCATCGATCGACCGGTGATGTGGGGATTCGCCATCGCCAATTATGTCTGGTGGATCGGCATGGGCATGGCCGGAACGTTCATCTCCGCTGCGCTGCTGTTGTTGCGGCAGGATTGGCGTGCGTCGGTCAATCGTTTCGCCGAAGCGATGACGGTTTTCGCCGTGTCGGTGTCGGGTCTGTTTCCCATTTTCCACCTCGGCCGCCCCTGGTTTTTCTACTGGGTCGCGCCCTACCCCAACGCGATGGGCACGTGGCCGCAATGGCGAAGCTCGCTGACGTGGGATTTCTTCGCGATTTCCGCGTATCTCATCGTGTCCGTCGTTTACTGGTACGTCGGCATGCTGCCCGATCTCGCCACGCTGCGCGATGCGGCGACCACACAGCGACAGCGATACTTCTATGGCTTTCTCGCGCTCGGCTGGCGCGGCGCAAGCACGCAATGGCGCGCGCACGCGACCGCTGCGCGCTTACTCGCCGGCATCGCGGTGCCGCTGGTGTTTTCGGTGCACACGATGGTCGCGCTCGATTTTTCGCAAGGCATCGTGGCCGGATGGCATTCGAGTTTGTTCGGACCTTTCTTCGTCGGCGGCGCGTTGTTCTCCGGATTCGCGATGACACTCGTTCTCGCGATCGTGCTGCGCCGCGCCTTCGCGCTCGATCGACTGATCACCGACGCCGACCTCGATCGCCTCGCCAAACTGCTGCTCGCCGTCGCCGTGTTCGTCACCTATTGCTACGCCGTCGAAATCTTCATGCCGTTCTACAGCGGGGATGCGCAGGAAATCGCGGCGACGACGGCGCGCTTCGACGGTCCCTTCGCCTGGCTGTACTGGCTCACGCTCACTTGCAATGTCGTCGTTCCGCAAGCGTTGTGGTGGCCGACCGTTCGGCGCAACCGCGCGGCCTTGCTCGGCATCGGCGCGATCGTGGTCGTGGGCATGTGGCTCGAGCGTTTCATGCTTCTCGTCACGAGTCTGTATCGCTCGTATTTGCCCAGCGTCGAAGGGCGATATTGGCCGACCGTTTGGGACTGGCTGCTACTGCTTGGATCGATCGGCCTGTTCATCGCGATGTTTCTCTTGTTCGTGCGACTGCTTCCCGTGATGTCGGTTTACGAGTTACGCAAACGTCGCGAGCAGCCCGCATGAATGCGCGCGGATTGCTTATCGAATTCGATAGCGCCGAATCGCTGCAACGTGCGCGCGACACCTTGTTCGAAGACGGCTGGACGCCGCTCGACACCTTCACGCCAACACTGCCCGCCGAGGATGAGAGCGCGGCGGCGCTTTATCCGCGTTCGCTCCCCATCGCGGCATTATTCGGCGGACTCGTCGGTGGCATCGCGTGCTTCGCGATGGAATGCTACGCCGCCATGATCGATTATCCGATCAACGTCGCCGGCCGACCGAACGCGAGCCTGATCGCATTCGTGCCGCCCGCGCTCGAAACCGCGCTGCTCGGCGCGGCGCTGGGCGTCGTCATCGCGTTTTTGATCGCCGCCCGACTGCCGCGATTCCATCATCCGTTGTTCGACATCGAGGATTTCGCGCATGCAAGCGATCACCGCTATTTCCTGCTGATCGACGCGCACGTCGGACAGCGCGAACGCCTGCACGACCGGCTGCGCGCCGTGCGGGCGGTGTCGGTACACGAGGTGCGCGACGATGCGTAAACGCGCCATCATTCTTGCTGCCGCGCTTTTCCTGGTCGCCTGCGAACGCGACATGCGCGATATGTACGATCAACCGAAGCCGCACCCGGACGCATCGGCGCCACGATTCGCCGATGGGCGCGATGCGCGGCCCCAACCGCAGGATTCGATAGCGCGCACGCGTGGCGTATTGGCCTCTGCCTCAAGCGGGCGCAACGCGGCACCAGAGTCTCCCCTCGCCGCGCGCGCCAAACTCGATCGCGGGCGCGAGCGTTACGACATTTTTTGCGCGCCATGCCACAGTCCAACGGGTGACGGCGACGGCATCGTCGTGCGCCGCGGATTTCCGCGGCCTCAAAGTTTCCACACCGCCACGCAGCGCGCGCTAGCCGACGCCTCAATAGACACGGCGATCGTCGACGGCATTGGCGCGATGAAGCCCATGGGCAGCCGCATCGACGACGGCGACCGCGCAGCGATCGTCGCGTATCTACGCGCCTTACAGCGCAGCCAGCACGCCGATGCCGATACGCTCGATGACGCCACGCGCGCACTTCTCGATCGGAGCAGTCGCTGACATGCGCCTGCCGTCGACATACGCGATGATCGCGCTGGGCGTCGCTTCGCTGATCGCCGCTGTGTGCGGATGGTTCGCGCCGCGCGCGGTGCTGATGGGATGGCTGACCGTCGTCGCACCGGTGGTAGCGGCTTCGCTGTCCGCTGCGATACTCACGTGCGCTCTCAAACTCGGACGCAGCCGTTTGCTCGACGCGTGGGAAACGCCGATCGCCGCTGCCGTGTCATGTCTTTGGGTCGCGCCGATCTTGTGTGCGCCGCTGATCTTCGGCGCCCACGCGTTGTATCAGTGGAATGTCGACGCCGCGTTCGATGCGCAACGCGGCTATCTCAACGTACCGTTTTTTTCCGTCCGGAATATCGTGTACTGCACCGCTTCAATCGTCGTCGCCGTTGCGCTGCCGGTCACGCAACGTCCGGCGCGCCTCGCGTTGCAGCTGATCATCGCGTTCGTCGTCGCGAACATGATCGGATTCGATTGGATCATGCCGCTCGTGCCACGATGGCATTCGTCGGATTTCGGACTTCGCTGGTGCGTGAACGGATTGCTAATCGCCGCGTCACTCGCCGTCGCGTGGCAGGCGATCAACAATCGCGGAACGAGCGAAAACGAACTTCGCGCACGCATCGACGGCGCGACGTTGCTGTTCGCGCTCGATCTCGGCTGGTTGTATCTCATGTTCGTCGACTACATCACCGCATGGAGCGGCAATCTTCTGGACGAGGCGAGCTGGTATGTGCCTCGCGTCGGAGGAAGCTGGGGATTGCTGATCGTTGCGATCGTGACGACGCACGTTTTCATTGGCACCTTGTTGTTGTCCCGATTGATCAAGCGCTCGCCGAAAATTCTGCTACCGCTGGCGATGTTGATGCTCATCGCACAATGGGCGGAAGCGATTTGGACCGTGATACCTGGAATCGGCGTAAATAGTGGTGTGGCGGTCGGCGCGTCGATCGTTTCACTCATCATCGTGGTCGGTGTATCATTCGCGTGGTCGCGCGGGTTGCGCATGTCGACACGAAGCGGTGCGCATGGCTAGACGCAAAAAATCTTCGCCGGATCACGAACCGGCCGAATTTGCCGCGCGACGCATTCTGCTGATCGGCGCGGGATTGCTCGTGTCGGTCGTCGTGCTGTCGGCGATTGTTCTGGCGGTGATCCGCCAACCACACTCCGCGCAACGAAACGCCTTCGTCGCAGGGGGTGGGGATGTTCCGTCGCCGCGTTTGCAAACCAAACCTGGCGACGACTACGCTCACTACCTTGCCGAAAAGCGCGCGCAACTCGAGAGTAGCGGTTGGATCGACGCCGAACATCGCGTTGCCCACATTCCCATCGAGCAAGCGATGGACGATATCGCGCGTCGAAGCGGAGCGACGAATCCATGATGCGGGCGATCGTCGCATTGCTTTTGTTCGTATCACTCGCGTCGGTGTTCGCGGCGACCGAAGACATTGCGGGATTCGATGATCGCAGTGGCGCAACGCTGCCGGACGTCGGCTTCGTCGACGACGACGGAACGATCGTCCACACCGCGCAGTTTTTCGACAAACCGATGTATCTCGGCTTCGCGTTTCACACGTGCCCGCAAATTTGTGGCCTCGTGCTCGCTCGTCTCGCAGCGGCGCTTCGCGATGTGCCGGGCCGCGCCGGTGAAGCGTTCGATGTCGTCGTCGTGAGCATCGATCCGAACGACACACCGCAACGCAGTCGCGACGCGAAGCAACGCTATGTCGAACGCTACGGCGGCAACGGCAACGGTTGGCACTTTCTCACCGGCACCGACGCCGACATTCATGCGCTCGCACGAGCCGCGGGATTTCGCTATCTGTTCGATCCGGTTCGCCAAACGTTCGTGCATCCCGCCGGCGTGCTCTACATCGACCGCGGAGGCATCGTGCGGGGTCATGTCGAAGGAACGGATTTTTCCGCCGCGTCGCTCGTCGCCGCACGCGACGCGACGTCGTCGACGTGGGATAGGCTTTGCGGCGCACTGGGCATTGGCGATGGCGTGCATTCGGCGATGGTCATTGCGACATTGCGAATTTCAGTCGCGATCACGCTAATGGCTGTTGCCGGTTTCATTGTTTGGCGCACGCGCAAACCGGGGGTGGCGAAGTGACCGAGCCGGCGGCCAATGGCTTCGATTTCTCCGTGCCATCGGCGTCGACGATCGCGCCGTCGATCGACGGATTGTTTTATGCATTGCTCATATCGAGTGCGCTGGCGACGATCGCCATCGTCGGCGCACTCGTGTATTTCTGCGTGAAATATCGCGCCGGCTCCGCTGCAGATCGTCGCGAAGCGCACCGAACGCGGCTCAACATCGAAGACATTTGGATCGCGGTGCCGCTGGTGTTGTTTATGATCGTGTTCGTGTGGTCGGGCGTGTTGTACGCGCGAATTTTCACGCCGCCGCCGAACACGACGGATATCTTCATCGTCGGCAAGCAATGGATGTGGAAAGTGCAGCACGCCAGCGGCCGTCAGGAAATCAACGAAGTGCACGTGCCCATGGACGTGCCCGTGCGGTTGGTCATGACGTCGCAGGATGTGATCCACGCGTTCTTCGTGCCGGCGTTTCGACTCAAGCAGGACGTTTTGCCCGGCCGCTACACGGCGTTGTGGTTTCAGGCGACGAAAGCCGGCGTGTATCCACTGTCATGCACCGAGTTTTGCGGAACCGACCATTCGCGCATGGGCGGCACCGTCGTCGTCATGCCGCAGGAAGAATACGAACGCTGGGCCGCGCAGAAACCACCAGCCGTCCAGGAGAAGCCGAGTTCATGAGTGAACGAAGTTTCCTGAGCGACGGTGTCACCTTGCGTTCGTGGTTGATCACGCGCGATCACAAACGCATCGCGATTCTTTTTTCCATCGCCATCACGGCGTTTTTCTTCGTTGGCGGACTGGCCGCGACATGGATACGTATCGAGCTTGCCACGCCGCAGGGCGACGTCGTTTCGGCAGACACGTACAACAAGCTGTTCACGATCCACGGCATCGTCATGGTGTGGTTTTTCCTGATTCCGTCGATCCCGACGACGCTCGGCAATTTTCTGCTGCCGCTTATGATCGGCGCGCGCGATCTCGCGTTTCCGCGTTTGAATCTTGCGAGTTTCTATATTTATATACTCGGCGGAATTTTCACGCTGGTCACTGTAATCGCCGGTGGCGTCGACACGGGCTGGACGTTCTATACCCCGTACAGCACGATGTTCTCCAATAGCTACGTGTTATTGGCGGCAGCGGGCGTTTTCGTGGTCGGATTCTCGTCGATCTTCACAGGACTCAACTTCATCGTCACCGTCCACACGATGCGCGCGCCGGGGATGAGCTGGTTCCGCTTGCCGCTGTTCGTGTGGGCGATGTATTCGACGAGCATCGTCATGGTGCTCGCGACGCCGGTGCTGGCGATGGTGTTGGCGTTGATCGCCATCGAGCGTATCGCGGGCATCGGATTTTTCGATCCCGCGCTCGGCGGCGATCCCATTTTGTTCCAGCACCTCTTCTGGTTTTATTCGCATCCGGCCGTCTACATCATGGTGTTGCCGGCGATGGGCGTGGTGAGCGAAATAATCACGTGCTTCGCACGCAAGAAAATATTCGGCTACAAATTCATGGTCTACGCGATCGCGACCATCGCCGTCATCGGGTTCCTAGTGTGGGGACACCACATGTTCGTGTCGGGACAGTCGATGTATTCCGGGCTGGTGTTTTCGCTGCTGAGTTTTCTCGTCGCCGTGCCGTCGGCGATCAAGGTATTCAACTGGACGGCGACGTTGTACAAAGGCTCGATCTCGTTCGAGGCGCCGATGATCTACGCGCTCGGGTTCGTCGGACTGTTTCTCATCGGCGGACTGACCGGCCTGTTCCTGGCGGCCGCGGCGGTCGACGTGCATCTGACGCAAACGTATTTCGTCGTCGCGCATTTTCACTACATCATGGTCGGCGGCGCGGTGATGGCGTATCTCGGCGGCATTCATTACTGGTGGCCGAAAATCACTGGCCGCCTGTATAACGAGCGCATCGCGCAAATCGCGGCGGCGCTGATGTTCTGCGGCTTCAATCTCACGTTTTTTCCGCAATTCCTACTCGGGTATCTCGGCATGCCGCGGCGATATCACGAATACGCCGATCGATTCCAGATGCTCAATGTACTCTCGAGCGCCGGTGCGGTGATCCTGGCGCTCGCGTATGTGGCGCCGCTCGGTTATCTGACGTGGTCGCTGTTTCGGGGCGACCGCGCACCAGCGAACCCGTGGCGCGCGAAAGGTCTCGAATGGAGCGTGTCGTCGCCGCCGCCTACCCACAATTTCGCGCTGCCGCCGGCGGTTTCCGACGAACCGTATGCATATTCGCCGGAGTCGCGATGAACGCTGCCGCCGCGCGACTGCACGAACAGTTCGACACCTCGCGCCAGCAGCTCAAGGCGTCGAAGCTGGGCATGTGGACGTTTCTCGCCACCGAAGTTCTGCTGTTCGGCGCGATGTTTTGCGTGTATTCGTTTTATCGTTTTCAATATCCGCAGGGATACGCGCTCGCGAGCAAACATACGGACGTCGTGCTCGGCACCATCGAGACGGTCATTTTGTTGACGAGCAGTCTCACGATGGCACTAGCGATCCGCGCGATCCGGCTCGCGCAACAGCGCACGGGCATGGCACTGTTGTTGACGACCGCGGCGTTCGGCGTCGCCTTTCTCGCGATTCACGCGATGGAATATGTGCACGAATGGCACGAACATCTTTTCCCCGGGCGCACATTCGACGCAACGTTGCGCACCGTCAGCGGGACGGAAATGTTCTTCACGCTTTACTACGTGATGACGGGACTGCACGCCCTGCACGTGACCATCGGACTGAGCGTGCTGCTGGTGCTGGCCGAGCTCGCACGGCGTGACAGGTTTTCGCCGACCTATTTCACCCCCGTCGAACTCGGCGGACTGTATTGGCATCTGGTCGATATCGTGTGGATTTTCCTGTTTCCGCTTTTGTATTTGGTGTCGCGCACGTGACCTCGCCATCGGTCCGCACGCTTCGGCTTTATCTCGGCGTGTGGCTAGCGTTGATGGTGCTCGTCGCGCTCACTGTGGCGAGCGCATACGTGAAGCTCGGCAGCTTCAATCTCGTGGCGAGCCTGATCATTTCAGCCGCTAAAACAGGGCTCGTGATGACGCTCTACATGGAATTGCGGCGCGAGCACGGCACGACGGTCGTGTTCGCTATCACAGGATTTTTCTGGCTGCTGTTGATGATCGCGCCGATGGTGGCGGATATTGCAACACGCTGATCACGGAGTTTGTTGCAACGTCGCGCGGCAAACAATTCAGGCGAATATGCAATTTGCAAGCTGCCGACGCTGCACAATGCAGCAACGCACGAGCACAAATTTTAAAGAAAACTCACGTGCAAACCACCACACCGGCATGCATACTTCTGGCGTCCGCTCAGGGGAATTACCGCGCATGCCGCGTCGCGCTTTATTGGTCGAAGACGACCAAAGCCTTCAGATGGCCATGCGCTATTTGTTGGAAAATCTGGGATTCGGTCTGATCGCTGCGGAAACGCGCGAGGAGGCGCAACGTCATATCGCCGCAGGACCGTATGAGATCGCTATCGTCGACTACTACATACGCAACGTGCCGTCATCGGATTTGATCGCCGAGATGCGCCGTCGTTTTCCGCAGATGCCGATTATCTGCTCCACGGCAGCCCGCCGAGAAAACTTGCAACTTGACGAATCGATGCCAGAACCCGATGCATTCCTGTACAAGCCGTTCGTTGCGAACGATTTGCGCGAACTCGTGCTCTCGCTCGCACCGTAGAACAATCAGGCAGCGACGGAGACCTTGGCGTCATCGACTACGCTGAGCACGCCGTTGATTGCACGCAAACGCGGATAAGCACCTACGGCCACGGAAAAACGCCAACGACCCGGCGCCGTCGTTTCGCATTCGAACCAGATGCCCGCATCGACAAGTGCTGCTGCAAGGCGTTGCGCATGGGCACGCGATTCGGCGACAACAGAGCGATTACCAGCGTGTGAGTGATCGTTCAACTCATCGATAGCGCGGGTGACATCACCACCGGCCACGGTGAGCGCATGAATTGCGTCCATCGTGGATACGTGTGTTCTGCTGCGCACTTGTTCGATCCGATCGAGACTGAGCATAGGAAACGTTCCTGATTCGCCGCGGCTGGCCTGCGGGGCATAGCAGACGTTATGCCAAACCGCATCAGCCGCGCGCTCGAGGCAGCCGCAGTTGCACGTGCAATCCGGCCGGTGAATTCGCACGAATCAAAACACTTCCGCAGTGTTTTCGCACGAGCTCGCGCGCGAGTGTGAGGCCCAAACCCAAACCGCCGGTGGCCCGCTTGCTGGAATAGAACGTTGTCGTGACGCGCTCGATTCCTTTCGCATCGAGACCGGGTCCATTGTCGCGCACGTCGATGACGACATCTTCGCCGTCTTCGTGCGCGGCGAGATGCACGTCGCTCGCGCCCGCTTCGGCGGCGTTGCGAAGAAGTGCAACGATAGCGCGTTCGAGCGCCGCGCGATCGCCGGTGATGCGCAGGAGCGTTTCGTCGACGGTGAATGCCGGGAGTGGTCCGCTGTATTCGAAAGCGATGTTCGACGTCGCCCCTTCGATGAGTTCTTGCGCCGACATGTCGGCACGCG
>CAZZYA010000138.1:0-5490 GCA_964658115.1 uncultured Rudaea sp.
GGATCCGGAGATAGTTCACTCGGATCCTCGTCTGCAAACGTTCGGTCAGCCGCCTGGCGTGAACGTGACCGTACTGACCGCGCCCGTTGTCGCCTTCGACGGATCGACCACCAACGGATGGTAGTTTCCCGTGAGCCACAACAACAGCTCGCTCGCATAATTCGGATCGCCGAGCACCGCGCTTTCGCCGCCCGGAATCACTTCGAATGCGTTGATGGGCGTATCCATCTGGCCAACGAAACGGCGACCCGGCGCCGTCGCGCCGCTGAACATGAAATCGTTGACGCCGCTCACGCGCAAATTGCCACCGCCCGGATTCACGGTTTCGTACGAGCTGTCGCGCGACAGGCCAGGCAGATTCGGCGCGAGGTCCGTGAAGCCATACGGATTCGGTCCGGGAATGTTGAACGGTCCGCCGAGCGGATGCTCGAGCACGAAACGATGCAGTGCGCCCCAGTGATAGGTCGACTGATCGGTCGAGTTGGCGTACGCCGGCGCGAACGCGTCGCTGGACAATTGCGTGAGCGCGCCCTTCAGACTCGCCAGCAAAACGTAGTCGCGCGCCGAGGCGGGATCCGGCGCGCCCGGCGCGTTGAAGAACGGAATTCCCGACGCGCCCTTGCCGCCGAGTTGCGGGAATGCATCGAGCAGGAATTTGAACGCGGTGTATGCGCTGTCGTCGCCCGGCAGATATTGGCCCAGCCCGATTTGCGTGAGCGTGGCGTCGATCGTGTTCTTTATCGCATTGCTGCGCCAAACGAAAAATTCCGTGGCCGCGACGCTGTTGTCGAGTTGCGATTGCGTCGGCGGCGAACCGGGCGCGCGGAACGCGTCGAAACCTTGCTGCAAGCCCGTCGGTGTCGACAAATCCCACGCGCGCAAACGCGATATCGATTCCGTTATCGCCGGATCGCTCGCGAGTTGCGCGAGCGGTCCCCACGCGCCGCCGGCCGATGCGTTGTCGTACGCCGTGAGCAGATACGGCAACACGAGTTGCGCATCCACCGGCTGGTTGTTGAGCTGCACGCTCTTGATGTCGTCAGAGCTGAGCTTGTGTCCACTCGCGATCATCGACGACAGCATGCGGTCGATGCGTCCCATGCGGTAGGAGTCGTACGCGTAATTGAGGTAATAGATACCACCATCGGGACGCGTCTGGTTGAACGGATTGTTGTCGAGCGTGACGCCGATCGGATCGTTGTTCGCGTTGGCGAAATAGCCGGCGGACGGATTGATCACGTGCGGCATTTCCGCTGCCGTCATGATCTCGAACGGAATCGCCTGATTCGGTTGCGGATGCGTGACCGGCAGCCAGTCGTTGTGCGCGGCGCCGGATCCGTCGCGAATGAAGAACGGCGGCGAGTTCACGTACTGACCGAGATTTTGCAAATCGTCGCGAATCGGATTTTCCGCGCTGGTGAAATACGCGATGTTGCCCGCCGTATCCGCGTACGCGAAATTCTGCGAACCGAAATCGAAATACGTCAGCGCGTTCTGGAACTGGTCGATATTTTGCGCCAGATTGATCAGCTTGAACGCCTTCAGTTCGAACGTCGCGCCCCAGCCGGTGTACGCGATCGACAAACCGCATGTGACGGCCGGGCTCGTCGTCTCGCCGTTTATCGAACATTCGCCCGCCTTCGTCGAGAGCTGCACGACCGGTCCATTGTTGTGACGCGGCACGATCACGGTCACGGCGCCGTTGGTGTAGCCGATCGACGTGTCGCGCGCGATGTTGTCGGTGCTGCCGGACGTCATCTGATTGACGTAGTACGTCTGGAATTCCCACTGCACGGGTTCCTGCGTTCCATCGGCACGGAGCAGCGCGGTGGGCAGGCCGTAACTGTTGACGGCGAAAGTGTCGAGGAACGTGTCGGTGACGTCCATCGGATTCACCGTGCTGCCCCAGCAGATCGTGCTGTTGCAACCCTGGATGATGCCGGGCGCACCGGGAACGCTTACACCGGTTGCGTTCAACGTGTGGTCGGCGGTGATGAGGTGCATCTCCATGAAGATCGGCGGCAACGCGAGCGTGAGGTGCGGATCGTTCGCGATCAGCGGTTTGCCGTCGGCCGTGTTGGCGCCGCTCACCGCGAATTCGTTGCTGCCGCCACGTCCGAGGCGCGGATGCAGCGACGGCGCGACAAACGGATTGCTGGCGATCTGCGCGCGATATGTTTGCGCGAGCGAAAGCGCGCCGGAATCTATCTTGAAATTTCCGGAGAACGGCTTGCCGGCACTGCCCGATCCACTCGGCGTGAAACCGGGAATCGTGACGTGATCGTCCGGCGGTGCGAAACGGTGTGTATCGACGAAGAACAACGCATCAGGATCGACGTTCGCGGCGGTGGCGGCCTGTTGATAAGCGCCGTAATCGATCGTGTTCTGGATATCCAGATCGAACGAAAGCTGGAACGCGAGACCCTTGCCCACGGTGATCGAATCCACCGGCGTCCACGGCTCGGCACGCGTCAGCATCAGCGCGCCGTATTCGGGCGGCAGCGAATTGGTTTGCAGCCAGAAATTCACGCCGTCGGCGAAGCTTTGCAGCCAGCCTTTCGTGTCGTCGTCGAGCGCGGACCACGTTGCCCACGCGGCGCGACCCAGGCCGAGTGTGCGGGTTTGCACGTCGCTGGCGAGCGCGGATTGTCCAACCAGTTCGGCCAGCGTTCCCGACGCGGCGCGGCGATCGAAATCCATCTCGAAGAAGCGCGCCTGCGCTTGCGCATAACCTTGCAGGAAAGCGGCGTCGTTCTGGGTGGCGGCCTGGATCGTCGGCATGCCGAGCGCGTCGTAGGAGATCGTTCCGGGCGCAGAAAGACCTGGTCCGTTGACCGTCACAGCCGAGGCAGGCGCGGCGAAAGATGCAAAAATGGAAAAAGCAAGAAGTATACGACGATACCGACGGACGCCGGTGCGCGCGAGATTCATGTGTCCCCTCCAGAATGGTGCTGATTTGAAACGATCGTTCGACGCAGTTTATGCGCCGCCGCGATTCATTTGCTTGACGCGCTGCACCAGAAGGCGACGCCGGCCAGAATCCATCCGGCGATGAGAAGAAGTCCGCCAAGCGGCGTCACCGCGCCGATCCATCCCGACGTGCCGAGCGCCAATGCGTAAAGCGTGACGGCGAATATCACGCAACCCGCGACCATCGTCCAACCCGCGCGCGGCCAACAGCGCTCGCCGCGCGGAGCGAAACCGGCGATAGCAAAAACCGCCAGCGCGTGCCAGAACTGATACTCGTTGGCCGTATGCCAGATAGCCAGCGCATTTTCGCCGAGCTCTCCGCGCAGCGCGTGCGCTCCGAAAGCACCCAGCGCGACGGCCGATGCGCCGAGCGCCGCCGCGGCCATGCCGAGCGCGCGGTTCATCGTCAACTCGCTGCGGGTTTCGCGGACGGCTTGGCCGTTTTCGCGTCCGACTTTTTTGCGTCGAGCGGCTTGAGCGCGTCATCGAGCGATTTGGTCATGTCGGTGTATTTGTACGTCGGCAGCGTGAACGTCCATCCGTCGAACGTCTTCCTGAGCGTGGCGACTTCGGCGTTCAGCGCGTCGAGTCTCTGCTGACGGTCTTTCGCCGGATCGCTGACCGCGAGCGGCTTCGGCGGCTCCGCTTGCTGCGTATCCGGCTTTGCATCGGCCGCCGGTTTCTTGGCGGTGGCTGCCTCGTAGTCGGCTTTTGCTTTCGCCTGCGCGCGATCGATGTCGGTGTTCGCCGCCGGCGTGTCGAGCGAAACGGCGAATTGCGCGAGATCCTTGTTGTCCTTTTGCCACGTCGTCGCGTCGACGATCAGTCCGTCGGTCATGACGTAATGCACTTTCGCCGTTTTCTCCGGCGGTGCGGCGTCTTTCGCGGTCGTCGCGTCATCGGCGCGCAGGTTGCTCAGCACGGTGCTCACGCTGTTGGCGGCGTAGTCCGAACTCATCTCGCGGCCTTTCGGTATGTCGGCGATCTTGAGGTTCGCGTCGCCCGGCTGTTCCTTGTACGCCTTCCAGGTTTTGCCGTCGGCCGAAGTCAACGTGACGCTGCCGATGCGGCTCGATGGGATGTCGGCGAGATCGCGCTTTTCCCATTCGGTGATGTTTTTCGCGACGGTGAGATTGCCGTTGGCGAGCCAGCTTTGCGCGTCGCCAGCGCGACGCACGAACGTGCCGCCGCCACCGGCGCCGTTGAAATTGCCGATGACGAGTTGCGTCGGTTGCGCCAGCCCGGCGATGTCGACGCGCACGCCGGTGGCATTCGCATCCTTGACGTCGTCGACGCCGAGTTCGGCATAGCGTTTGGGATTCGACGTCTTTTCTTCGATCACCGTCGCTTGCGACAGCTTCATAAGAAACTCACGCAGCTTGGTGAGATCGGCCGGATAGTTGGATTTCTCGGCGATCGTCCATCCGTCTTTTTCGCGGCGCAGCGTGACGAGGGTCTTGTCGCCGGCGCCGGTGAACGTGAGACCGGTGATGTCGTTGACATGATCCTTCAAGGCCGGCACTACCGCTTGCGCGCGGTCGGCCACATCTATTTTCGGCGCGCTGGCGCGATTCATCGCGAACGCGACGATGAGCGCGAGCACCGCCGCGCCGATGAGGATGTAGAGCGTTTTCGTCTTCATGATTTTTTCTCAGGCGGGACGGCGCTTTTTCTTCCAGAAAACGAAGCCGAGCGCAGCGATCGTGACGAGCAGCGGCATCAGGCCGATGTTGATGAGTTTCAGACGCGCGCCGAGCGAATCGATGTTTTCACCGAGGCCCAGTTGCACCTGACGCAATTGCTTGCGGATCTCGACCTTCTTGTCGAGAAAGCTTTGCAGTTCCGCCTGCTGTTCCGGCGACAGGATCATCTCGGTGCCTTTCGCTTTTCCGCTTTGCAGTTCGGCGAGGCGGCGCTCGGTTTCCTGAAGCTGCTGCTTGAGCTGATCTTCCTTGCCGCGGTACGCATCTTCGGCGGCACGGCGCATGTCGTCGACGCGCGTGAACGGACGTTGCGAGATCGCGCGGCCGCGAATCGAAATCAGGTCGGTCGATCCGGTGAGGTTGTCGACGGCGTTGATGAAAAAATCGCCGTTGTTGGCGAACGCGTTCATGACTTTCTGCCCGAAGAACGGTTGCACGTTCACCCACAGACGATCGGTCAGCATGTCGGTGTCGGCGGCAATGATGATTTCGCCCGAGTCCTTCGCCTGCGCGAGATGGCCTTCGTCTTTGCGATCGGGAAATGCCGTCGTGAATGACCCTTCCAGCCGCGCCGCGATCACGTAGTTGATCTTCGTCGACGCGAAGTTTTCGAGGAGCTGGTTGGGATCCGTCATGAACTTGATGCGGTCGGCGCCGACGACCATCGAATCCGGCCCCGATTGCAGCAACGGCACCAGCTTGGTCTCGGAATCCTGCGCAAGCGAGAAGAATCCAGCCGAGGAAACGTTGATGCTGTCGAGATTCGCGGTGGTCACGTCGTCGGCGTTGAGATCGCGTTTGCTGAAGCCGAGAATCG
>CAZZYA010000138.1:5500-9831 GCA_964658115.1 uncultured Rudaea sp.
GCACCGGCTGCCCGCCGGGAGTGAGGCTGACCTGCACGCCGTGTCCACGATCGAGCACGACTTTGTGCGGGTCGTATTCAACACCCCACGCTTTGAACAGCGCCGGCAAATCCGACGACTTGTCGGCGAGCATCGCCGATTGTGGATTGTTCGGATCATCTCCCGCCGTATCGGCTTCGGCATTCGGATCGACGAACACGAGCAGATGGCCGCCTCGCATGACGAACTGATCGATGGCGTATTGCACGTCATCGCTGAAATTCTTCGGATGCACGACGATCAGGACACCGATGTCCTTGTCGATCGCTTTCACGGCCGCGGCATTGAGCTGGCGGACCTCGAACGATTGGCCCAACTGCTGATCGACCGCCCACGCCTCGCGCATCGAACGCGTTTGCGGATCGAAGCCCTGCGTGATCGGCAGGCCGCTGATCAATCCGACGACGGGTTTCTTAGGCTGATTGAGTTCGTTGATCAGCTTCGCGATGTCGTATTCGAGGAACGATTCCTTCTGCGGGTTGAGAAATGGAATCGTCGATTTGCCGTTGGTCGAATTGGTGCCGGCGAGACCGAGGAAGATCTTGTCGCCGCCGCGATCGGTCGGAACGGCGGTGAGCCCGAACGCGGTCGCGCGGTCTTCGTCCTCGGAGAACGGCAGCGGATCGATCACTTCGAGATTGATCTTGCCGCTGGAGCGGCCGGCCATCTCCTCGAGCAGTTCGCGCACACGCGTCGCGTAGGTGCGGACTTGCGGCAAATCCTGCGAGCCTTTGTCGGAATAAAAGTAATACAGATGAATCGGCTCGTCGATGTGCGCGAGGATGTTCTTCGTACCTTGCGACAAAGTATACAAATGGCCCTGCGTGAGATCGACGCGCGCGCCGCGGAACAGAACGTTGCTGATCAGCAATACCGCAACGAGCAGCACGGCAAGAACGGCGAGCGCGCCGCCGGTGAGAAGTTTCTTGTTCTTCATGTCAGTCTGCTTTTTTCAAATCGATGACGACCGCGCTGGCGTACAGCCAGAATGCGATGGTCAGCAGGAAATAGATGAGATCGCGCAGATCGATCACGCCTTTGCTGATCGAAGCGAAATGCGTGAGGAAGCTCAGTCCGGAAACCGCATCGACCAAACCTTGCGGCGCCCATGAGTTGAACGCGGCGAGCACCAGCGGAAATCCGGCGAGCAGGAACACGAAGCACACCACGACGGTGATGATGAAGGCGACGACCTGATTGCGCGTGCACGCCGAGATGCACGAGCCGATGGCGAGGAATGCGCCGGCCATCAGAAAACTGCCGACATAGCTCGCGAAAATCACGCCATTGTCCGGCGATCCAAGATAGTTGACCGTGATCCAGATCGGAAACGTGAGAACCAGCGCGATGCCGATGAACACCCACGCGGCGAGAAACTTGCCGACGACGGCTTGCCACATCGTGAGCGGCAACGTGAGCAGCAGTTCGATCGTGCCGCTTTTGCGTTCCTCCGCCCACAGCCGCATGCCGACAGCCGGCACGAGGAACAAATACAACCACGGATGAAAATTGAAGAACGGCAACAAGTCGGCCTGATTGCGCTCGAAAAACGTTTGTCCGCCGAGATAAAACGGAAACGCGGCGGCGAGCACGAGGAAGATCACGATAAAAACATACGCGACGGGTGTAGCGAAATAACTCGCCAGCTCGCGTTTGAAGACGGTCGCAATGGCGCTCATGCGGCCTCCTGCGTGGTGATGGTGCGGAAGACTTCATCCAGCCGTCCGCTTTCAAGCTGCAGCTCGCTGACCGGAATATTCTTCGCGCGCAACAGTTCGCTGACGGCCGAAAAAATCTGTTTACCCGCCTTCGGAAACGCGGTGATTCGGTGATCCTGCGGATCGATTTCCACGGCTTGCACGTCGGACAGTTGCGCCAATGCGTCGCGCGCGGCGCCGACGTTCGGCGTAGTCAGCGATACGGCCAGGTAATAACGCGAGCGCGCTTCAAGTTCGGCCGGCGTTGCGTCGGCGAGAATCCTGCCGTTCGCGATGATGATCGCGCGGCTGCACACGGCGTGTACTTCTTCGAGCAGATGGGTCGACACGATGATCGTCTTGTCCGGCGCCATCGCATTGATCAACGTGCGCACTTCGTGTTTCTGGTTCGGATCGAGTCCGTCGGTCGGCTCGTCCATGATGAGCACGGGCGGATCGTGCAGGATGGCCTGCGCCAGTCCGACGCGGCGCTTGAAACCTTTCGACAACGTTTCGATCGGCTGTTCGAGCACGCCGTCGAGACGCAACCGCTCGATCACGTCGTCGAGTCGCGCGCGTTTGCGCTCGCCTTTCAACGCGCGCACGTCGGCGATGAATTCGAGGAACTGGCGCACGCTCATTTCGCCGTACGACGGCGCACCTTCCGGAACGTAACCGATGACGCGTTTCGCGGCGATCGGGTCGTTGACGACATCGTGACCGCACACCAGTGCGCGGCCGGCCGTCGGCGCGAGAAAACCCGCGATCATTTTCATCGTCGTGGATTTGCCGGCGCCATTGGGGCCGAGGAAGCCGAGCACGCGGCCGGGTTCCACTTTGAAGGTGATGCCGTCGACGGCCGTGAGGTCGCCGTAGCGTTTGGTGAGACCCTGGGTTTCGATCATGTTCCGATGTCCATCCGATGTTTCCGTCGTGAAGTTTTGGCGCGGCCTCAACCGACCGTGTTTTTTTTGCTCGTCATTCCCGCGAAAGCCGGAATCCAGTAACGTCAGTTTTACCGAATGTGCAGAGCGAGCCGTTGGATTCCCGCTTTCGCCGGAGTGACGGATGACGTTCGTTTTTCCACCGCACGCAAAATACCGCGGGAAACAGAAAAAGTTCCCCGCTTTGCCGACCCGAAAACGACACAGGCGGCCTAAGCCGCCTGTGTGCGCAAATCATGAAAAGTTACTGCGCCTGCTGCAGCGGCAGATGCACGATGTAAACCTGCTGATCGTCCGCCGCGTTCGGATCGCTGGTCGTTTCCTCGTAGAAACGTCCGGCGCCTTCCGAGGATTCGTCGAACACGTAGCCGTGCGTGTACGCGTATGCCTTTAGCACCAGACGCATCGCGGGCAATTGCGCGGCGGAGCCTGTGAAAGTCGTGACGAGTTCCTTGGCGCCGCCGATCGAACCGATCTTGACCGGATCCTGGACCTGGTAGTCGTCCTTATCGATCGGCAAGGCCATGTCGAAGTCGTAGTTCTCGTCGCCGAAATTGGTCGTGATGGTGATGCGCGCGCCGGTGACGTTGATCTTGTTCTTCTTCACCTGCGCCTGCAGCGCCTGCATGGCTTTGTCGGTGGCGTCGGCCACGTCGTCGAGCGTGCGCTTGGCGGTGGTGGAGATGAAAATGGTCGGACGCTTCTCGACATCTTTCAGATCGATCTGCTGCGCGGTGTAGTCGATGTTCGGGAATGTCGCGAGCATCGTCTGCAGCGCGCCGAGCTGGAACTGGATTTGCGTCGCCGGATTGCCGTCGAGATACATGCCGGTGTAGCGGCCGTAGAGATCCCATCCGAAGTCGACGTCATAGCCCATCGTGATGCGCGACGTCTTGCCGTTGGTGGCCGGGACGATGTCGATGGTGAAATGCTTGTTCTGGCCGCGCCACGGATTGACCACGTCCCACGTGAGCTGCGAGTCCTGCTTGGGTTCCGGATTCGACGAGATGGTGTAGCTGCCCGTGCCGATGCGTTTGTCGTTGCTGGTCCAGTTCACCTTGGCGCCCGCGCCTTGCGGCGGGCCATCGAAGTTGAGCTGTACGCGCGAATCGTACGCGCGCAACGCGTTCCACGACGGGAACGTGCGGAAGCCGTCGACCACGTCGAAGATTTGCCGGGCCGGTGAACTCACCTCGACCGAACGCTCGATGTGCCGGTGCGCCGGCAGGAAAATGGCGAACACCACCGCCAGCACGCACACGATGATGATGGCAACCAGTATCTCGAGCAGACGGGTCATCCGCGGATCTCCACGATAAGAACGTCGAATGTTACATGGGGAACAGGGAACAGGGAAACGGGGCTTGCGAAAACATTTTCTTCGGGACGGCTAAGCGGCCCCGGACGTCGCGCCGCGAGGCATTTTCCGTTCCCCGATGGCACTTTCGCCGCCTCAGACGATCCCGATCTCGAACGCCTTCAGCACCGCGCGCGTGCGGTCGCGCACGCCGAGCTTGGATAGGATGTTGGAGACGTGATTCTTGACCGTGCCTTCCGCCACGCCGAGCGAATTGGCGATCTCCTTGTTGCTGTAACCGCCCGCCATCAGCCGCAGGATTTCGGTTTCGCGATCGGTCAGCGGATCTGGCCG
>CAZZYA010000139.1:0-9807 GCA_964658115.1 uncultured Rudaea sp.
TGCCGTTTTCATCCGTCGTGCTCGGACTATGCGCGTACGTCCGTCGCGCGATTCGGCGCTGCGCGCGGCGGCGTGCTGGCGTTGTGGCGCATCGTGCGGTGCCAGCCGTTATGCGCCGGCGGACTCGATCCGGTGCCGGAAACCTTTACCATGCGACGCTGCGGCGAGACTTCCGAGGATTCCACGAAATGAATGATTGGCTGATCGTCAACGCCGATATCGTCAACGAAGGTCGTCGTTTCCAGGGCGACGTGCGCATTCGCGACGGCCGCATCGACGCGGTGGCGCCGTCGTTGCCCGGTCGCCCGAATGAGCGCACGTTCGATGCCGCCGGCCGCCTGCTCATTCCGGGCATGATCGACGATCAGGTGCATCTGCGCGAACCTGGACTCGAACACAAAGGCGATTTCCACACTGAATCCCGCGCGGCCGTGGCCGGCGGCGTGACGAGTTTCATGGAGATGCCGAACTCCAAACCGACCACGACCGATTACACCGCGCTCGCGGACAAATACGATCGCGCGTCGAAGAAATCCGCAGCGAATTACGGCTTCTATTTCGGCGCGACCAACGACAACCTGGAACTGATCCGCAATCTCGATCCGCGCGGCGTGAGTGGCGTGAAGGTGTTCATGGGCGCGTCGACCGGCAACATGCTGGTCGACAAGCCGGAAATTCTCGATGGCATTTTTCGCGACTGTCCGGTACCCGTGATTACGCATTGCGAAGACACGCCGACCATCGAAGCGAATCTTGCGATCGAACGCGCGAAATACGGCGAGAACATTCCGGTCGAACGACATCCGTACATCCGTTCGCGCGAGGCGTGCGTGAAATCGACCAAACTCGCGATCGAACTGGCGAAACGTCACGGCACGAAGCTGCATGTGCTGCACATTTCGACCGCCGACGAACTCGAACTTTTCGCTCCCGGCCCGACGGAAAACAAACGGATCACGGCGGAAACCTGCGTGCACTTTTTGCATTTCAGCGAAGAAGACTACGCAACGAAAGGAAACCTCATCAAATGCAATCCGGCGGTGAAATCGGCATCCGACCGCGCGGCGATCACCGAAGCGCTGAAAACCGGACGCATCGATGTGCTCGCCACCGACCACGCGCCGCACACGATGGAAGAAAAATCGCAACCGTATGAAAAAGCGCCGTCGGGATTGCCGCTGGTGCAGTATGTGATCCAGTGCGCGCTCGAACGCTGGTACGACGGACTGCTGCCGCTCGAATTGATCGTGCAAAAAATCACGCACGCGCCGGCGCAGTTATTCAACGTGATCGATCGCGGTTTCATCCGCGAAGGGTATTGGGCCGATCTGACATTGATCGACACGAAAAAATCGCAGCGCGTCGTCGCGTCGGACATTCTTTCGAAAGTCGGCTGGTCGCCGTTCGAGGGCTATACGTTCCGCAGCAGTGTCGCGGCGACGTGGGTCAACGGCCATCTCGCGTGGAACGACGGCAACCTCGACGATTCGCAGCTCGGCCAGCGTCTGGCGTTTCAGCGATGATCGTCGGATTATTTGCTGCGCTTACATCGATCGCCACCGATCGAATCGATGTTCCCGAGCAGCTTCAGCAGGGCCAGCTTGTCATCGGACGCGCGACGCCGGCTTGCCGTGTCGCATTCAATGGCCGCGACGTTCATGTCGGCGCCGATGGCGTCTTCGTGTTCGGCCTGGATCGCGAGGCGCCGGCTTCAGCGACATTGCACTTTGATTGTGCGAACGGAAAATCCGAGACGATCACGCGGACGATTGCCAAACGCGAATATCAGATCGAACGTGTCGAAGGATTGCCGCCGAAAACCGTTACGCCCGATCCGGAAACCGCGAAGCGCATCGAGGAAGAACAAGCGCGCGTCGCCGACGCACGCAAACGCGACGATGATCGCGAAGACTTCCTGCGCGGTTTCGCCCTGCCCGTGCAAGGCGCGCGCATCAGCGGCGTGTACGGCAGTCAGCGCGTCGACAATGGCGTACCCAAAGCGCCGCACATGGGCCTGGATATGGCCGTGCCGGAAGGCACGCCGATCCATGCACCCGCCGCAGGCGTCGTTACGTTCGCGGCATCCGATCTGATACTCACGGGCGGAACGATTCTGCTCGATCACGGATTCGGTCTGACCAGTTCGTTCCTGCACATGAGCCGCCTCGATGTGAAACTCGGCGATCGCATCAAGACCGGACAAATCATCGGCGCAGCCGGCAAGACGGGACGCGCGACAGGGCCGCACGTGCATTGGGGATTCAACTGGTTCGACGTGCGTCTCGATCCGGCGTTACTGCCGAAACCTTAAACCTCGGCGCGAAAACCGCCCTCGATTCCTTTCACCGTCACGGCGACGGCGTCGTGCGGATGCAGACTTTCCAGATGTGACGCGCGTGCCCAAAAATCCGCGACGCGTTCGTCGTCATCCAGCGCCGCGTGAATGCGGCGCGCGGCATCCTCGCAGAACATCAGGTTTGATCCGTTGAGCAATGCGAATTCCTGTTCGTCCTCGCGCTTCACGGCGGTTTGAACCGGCGTGCGCAACGCGCCTTCGACGACATCAATCAGTTCGACGATCGGAAATCCGAAACTCGCC
The DNA here is from genome assembly GCA_964658115.1 of uncultured Rudaea sp. Lineage (GTDB taxonomy): Bacteria > Pseudomonadota > Gammaproteobacteria > Xanthomonadales > Rhodanobacteraceae > Rudaea. The sequence goes on from CAZZYA010000139.1 coordinate 2,600, forward strand.
GCCAGTTTGACGCGAATCTCCGCCAGGCTGCGCTGGCTGTGCGGCGTGGCGCAAATGCCCGCTTCGCTGCCGAGCCATTGGACGACCGCGTCACGATCGAGCGGCGTTCCACGCGCGAAATCCCGCTGGAATTTTTCCTGGATGAGCTGACGCGCCAACGCCGCGGATGCTGGACACGTGCTGGAATATTCCACGGCGAAATGCAGTTCGATGTCGCATTGTCCGTCGCGCGATTCGCCGACGATCGTCAGCGGATACGCTTTCCAGCCGCTGTGATCACTCTTCAAGGCGGGCCGCCGGAGCAGATGATCGAATGCGATTCGCACCATGGCGCGGTCCGAAAGATCGGCGTGCGACTCGAGAAAATCGCGCAGCATGTGACGGATCGAACCCGGCGTCAGCGGCTCGCCCAGCGCTTTGTCGACATGCAGATACAAACGCGACATGTGAATGCCGCGCGCTTCGGGTCTGCGCAGGTTGACGAACGCCGCGACACGCGCCGGCGTGCGCGACGATTCCCCGTGCTCGCTCAGCAAAACGACCGGCGCCTGGATTTCGTCCATGCCGACCCAGTCGAGCGCGATCGACGATTCCGTCAGCGACGATTGCGCGATATCCGGCATCGCGCGAGCGGTAGTGTGATCGGACTGCATGCAAACTCCTGCGTTCGATATCTTACGTGTGGTCGTGGCCGACATCGTCAAGTGCGCGGGCGTGCAGCTCGTGCTTCTTGCCACGCCCACCATACATGACGCACACGCGGTTTCTGGCTGCGCTGCGCGAGGAACAGTGCGGGATCGGGCGAACGTAACGCGTCGGTTGCACGTTTCAGGTCCGATCGCGCGCGAACGCGGCGACCTGCGCTCGCGTGTGGCGTTTGCGCGAGCGAGGATTGCAATGTCTGGCGAACCTCGCCGATGAAATCCCGCAGGACGTCGTTTTGTTTTTCCGATGTGGCACGCGCGACGGCGCGGCGCGCGAACAGATCGAGCGGCAACGAAAAGTGTTCGGCGAACGGAGAATCGACAGCCGATGCGTTCAGGAAATGGGAACACATCCAGAGATTCGCGAGGTGATCGATCGATGTCGCGCCGCCGGCCGTGAGCTGGATTTCAACAGCGGCGACGTTTTTGTAAAACCGCCCGAACTGCTCTCGCATCTGCGCGAAATCGCCTGCGCTCGATGAATCGAGTTGCGACAGCGCACCTTCGACCAGTGCGATCCATTGTTTTGAGGCGATCGCGCGCGCGCGCGAATCGGCAAACAACTCGCGCGTGATGGGGTGACGCGCTGTCCCGGTCAGTTCCTGTCGCCACCAACTCAACTTCGCGGCGGCAACTTGCGTTTCGCGCACGCCAAATGTCGTTTGCGCAAGTTCGTGCACAAGGGTGCCGAACGCCGATGCGCGGCGGCGTTCGTCCTCGTCCAGGAAAACAAGCACTGCGGCCTGCTCGGGATTTGCGTCTAGCCATTTGCGCTCGAAACTGGCGAACGCATCGTCGGTCATGATTACAGACCGAGTGCGGGCAACAGCTCGCTCGGCGATGCGATGGCGAGATCGGCCGACCATTCGCGGTGATCCTCACCTGCAAGATAGCCCCAGCCCACGGCGACCGTCATCGTTCCCGCGCGGCGGCCGGCTTCGATGTCGCGCGCATCGTCGCCGACGTATACGGTTCGTTGCGGCGATACGTTCGCCAGCTTGCACGCGTACAGGATCGGCTCGGGTTCCGGTTTTCTCTGCGGCAGGCAATCGCCGGACACGAGCGCGGCGTGACGATGATCGAGTTTCAATTCCGCCGCAAGACTGCGCGCAAGCCAGCCTGGCTTGTTGGTGACGATGCCCCACGCGATGCGCCGCGTTTCGAGTCCATCGAGCATCGCATCCACGCCGGGATAGGTCTTGGTGTGCGTTGCAATCGCTTGCGAATACAGATCGAGAAATCGTGGCAGAAGAACGTCGACGCGCACGTCATCGGCGTCGGGAAACGCTCGGCGCAACATCGCGCGCCCGCCCTTCGAAACCACAGCGCCGACATAGGCCGCGTCGATCGGCGGCAACGACAATTCGGCGCGCAATCGCTGCATCGCGGCCATCAGATCAGGCGCGGAATCGACCAAGGTGCCGTCGAGATCGAAGAAGATCGCCGCGATTTCGTCGCCGCGCAGAATCATCCCGGTTTGTGTGCGCAAACGAGATAGTTGATCTGTGTGTTCTTAGCGATCCACGCGCGCCGGCTAAGCGGGTTGTAGGCGAGGCCGCTGATGTCGTCGAGTGGAAGTGCGTTCGCGCGCAGGCTCGCAGCCAATTCGGAAGGCTTGATGAATTGCGCATAGCGATGTGTTCCACGCGGCAACAGATCAAGCGCATATTCCGCGCCGACGATGGCCGCGCCGAAGGCCAGCGGCGTGCGGTTGAGCGTCGAAAAAAATGCGCGGCCATTCGGTTTCAGCAACGCAGCGATCGCAGCGATCACACTGCCGGGATCGGGGACGTGCTCGAGCATTTCCATGCAAGTGATCGCATCGAACTGTGCCGGCATTTCGCGCGCGAGTTCTTCGACTGCGATTTCGCGGTAAGCGACGTTCACATTCGATTCGTGCAGATGCAAACGCGCGACATCGAGCACGCGCGGCGCCAAATCGATCCCGACGACGTCCGCACCCGCACGCGCCAGCGCTTCGCTCAGAATGCCGCCGCCACAGCCGACATCGAGCACGCGCGCGCCATTCAACGTCACGCGTTCGGCGACATAAGCAAGACGCACGGGATTGAGATCGTGCAGCGGTCGCGATTCGCCGTCGACATCCCACCAACGTGCGGCGAGGCGATCGAACTTGGCGGTTTCGGCGTGGCTGACGTTGGCGGTCATCGAATTCTCACGGGCACGGCGCGAGCGCACGACGCACTTGCAACCGGACATCGAAATCGGCCGATGCGGTATCCGGCTCGTCGACGCTAAAGTCTAGTGTGTACCGCGCCGCGCTGCGCGGCGTGACGTAGGTGCCCCAGCTATCGTCTTCGCCGATCGGGATTCGTTGCACATGCACGACGCCCGGCTCGACGGCCACGTCGATCAGCCGGCCGGGTTGGTAAATGAAGGCGTGCTGCGGATCGTCGCTCGCGTAAAGGCGCGTCCAGTCCGAAAGGCGATCCTGAAGCGACAGAACGATGTGACCGTGCTCATCGCGTAAGGTGATGGTGATCAACGCTTGCGGTCGAGGATTGCCCGCGTTCCCTGCTTTCGATGCCACCGCCACGCCGATGATCGATTCGACGTTCGGCAATCCTTCGAGCGTGCGATGCACATGACTGGTCTGCGCGAGATCAACCGATCCGAGATCGACGGTGTATCCGTCCTGACACAGCGCCGACGGCGCCGGATGACTCGCGAACGTGCCGTCGCCGCGATACGCGTCGTAGTGCTTCAGTGGAACTGTGCAGCCACTGAGCAGAAAAACCGCGGCGAACGTGATGCGCTTCATCCGCGATAGGAACCGATGCGGTCGCGCCAGCCTCGCGCTTTTTGGCGCAACGCGTCGGCGTCGATGGTGAGCACGATGCCGTCCTCGACTTTCCGCGCGCCGGCGATCCACACATCGCTGACCTGATGACGGCCGGTCGCGTAGACGAGTTGCGACACGGGGTTGTACGTCGGCTCGGTCTCGAGCGCGTCGAGACGCACGGCGACGAGATCGGCCTGTTTTCCGACGACGATCGAACCGACGCGGTCAGCAATGCCCAGCGCGCGAGCACCGTTCAATGTCGCGGCCTGCAATGCATACGCGGCGTCGAACGCGCTCGCATCGCCCGATACGCCTTTGGCGAGCAATGCGGCCGTGCGCGTTTCGCCGAACATATCCAAATCATTATTGCTCGCGCAGCCGTCCGTGCCGATGGCGAGATTCACGCCGGCGCGCCGCAACTTTTCCGCCGGACAGAATCCGCTCGCGAGCTTGAGATTGGATTCCGGACAATGCGCCACGCTCGAACCCGCTTCGGCGAACTGCGCGATTTCGGTATCGAGAAGTTGCGTCACATGCACGGCGATGAGGTGATCGTTGATCAAGCCCAACGTTTTCAATCGCGCGAAGGGGCGCTGGCCGTATTGTTTCTTGGCGTCTTCGATTTCCTGCGCCGTCTCGTGCAAGTGAATGTGTACGGGCAGATCGAGCTGATCCGATAGCACGCGGATGCGCGCGAAGCTTTCATCGGCGACGGTGTACGGCGCGTGCGGCGCCAATGTCACGCTGATGAGCGATTCGGATTTCAGCGCATCGTAGACAGCGAAGTTCTTGTCGAAATATTCGTCGCGGCTCTTTGCCCACGCGCTCGGAAATTCGATGAACGGCAAACCGATCGCGGCGCGGAAGCCGTGACGCAAATACGTCGTGGCTTGCACGTCGGGGAAAAAATAATTCTCGTTGCAACAGGTCGTTCCGCCACGAAGCATTTCGGCGATGGCCAGTTCGACGCCGTCGCGCACGAATTCCGGCCCGACCGCTTTCGCTTCGGCCGGCCAGATATGTTCCTGCAGCCACGTCATCAGCGGCAGATCGTCCGCGAGGCCGCGCATGAGCGTCATCGCGTTGTGCGTGTGCGCGTTGATGAGGCCGGGAATCAGCACATGTTCGCCGAGATCGACGCGAGCGACGTTCGCATATTTCATGCGCGCCTGATCGATCGGCAGGATATCGGCGATGACGTCACCGGCGAGCGCCACGCAGTGATGCTCGAGAATCGTTCCCGCCGGCTCGACCGGAATGACCCAGCGCGCTTGCAAAAGATGATCGACCGGCTTCATGTATTCGCAGTTCCGTGCGACGGCGCGAATTACTTCACGCGGCCCTGATATTCACCGGTTCGCGTATCGACTTTGACTTTCTCGCCCTGTTGCACGAACAACGGCACGCGCACCGTCGCGCCGGTTTCGAGTTTGGCCGGCTTGCCGCCGCTGCCAGCCGTGTCGCCTTTCACCCCCGGATCGGTTTCGACGATCACCAGTTCGACGAACGTCGGCGGAGAGACCACCAACGGTGCGCCGTTGAACAACGTGACGATGCATTCTTCGTTGCCTTTCAGCCATTGCGACGCATCGGCCATCGCGCTTTTGTCGGCGGCGATCTGCTCGTGCGTTTCCGGATGCATGAAATGCCAGAACTCGCCATCGTTGTAGAGGTATTCCATGTCGGTATCGACCACGTCGGCAGCTTCCAGAGAGTCGGTCGATTTCATCGTCAGCTCGACCACGCGACCAGTCTTCAGATTGCGATATTTAACGCGCGTGAACGCCTGGCCTTTGCCCGGCTTGATATATTCGGTATCGACGATCGTGCATGGATAACTGTCCACGATGATCTTCATGCCGTTCTTCACATCGTTCATGCCATAGCTGGCCATAGTCGCTCCGTTGCGCAACGAGCCTCATGATGAAAACGGCTAACATTGCTTTCTTGAATAATCGAATTGGACGCGGGCGTCCGTAAGAATGCCAATGATAACCGCAACCCCCGTTCGCGCCCAACCGCCGACGCCGCGCTGGCAACAGCTCTGGCGCGAAGCGATTACCGACGCGCGCGATTTACTTGACGCCGTGGGATTGGCCGACCGTGCCGACATACTGTTGCCGGATCGAGACACCGGCTTCGCGGTACGCGTTCCGCGCGGCTTCGTCGCGCGGATGCGCTACGGCGATGCGAACGATCCGCTGTTGCGCCAAGTCCTCGCCGTGCGCGAGGAACTGCTGCAGGTACCGGGTTTCGTCGACGATGCCGTCGGGGACAGTCCTGCGCGCGTCGCGCGCGGCGTGCTGCACAAATACGAAGGTCGCGCGTTGCTCGTCGCGACGGGATCGTGCGCGGTCAATTGCCGCTACTGTTTCCGCCGGCATTTCGATTACGCGGAAGACACGGCTGCCGCTAACCGCTGGCAGGCGTCGATCGAACACATCCGTCGCGATGCGTCGATCGTGGAAGTAATTCTTTCCGGCGGCGATCCGTTGTCGCTGTCGACACCGAAACTGAGCGAACTGACGGCAGCGCTGGTTGGTATCGCGCATGTGCGCCGTTTGCGTATCCATACGCGATTGCCGATTGTGCTTCCTGAGCGCATCGACGCCGAATTCATTGCGTGGCTTTCGCGGTTGCCGTGGCCGGTCGCCATGGTGCTGCACGCGAACCATGCAAACGAAATCGATGATTCGGTCGTGGAAAGCGCGCAACGATTGCGCGCCGCCGGCGCCACCTTGCTGAATCAGTCCGTGCTGCTGCGCGGAGTCAACGATTCGGTCGACGCGCTGGCCGACTTGTCGGGGCGACTTTTCGATGCGGGCATCGTTCCGTATTACCTGCACCAGCTCGATCGCGTATCCGGCACGGCGCATTTCGAGGTCGGCGACGCGCGCGCGAAAGCCTTGATCGATGGACTGCGCGGACGTCTAGCCGGCTATCTGGTACCGCGGCTCGTCCGCGAAATCGCCGGGCAGGATTCCAAGACACCCCTATGACAATTGGCCCGTGACAATGGGATGCCGCGGCGGTCGGGTGGAAATGAGCGTCGGAATCGAGTAAAAGCTGTTCGGTAGCCCCGCATCGTGCCAATGAGCAAACAAGACAACGTCATCAAACTGCTGCTGATCGAGGATTCGGTCGAAGAAGCCGAACAGCTCATCAGCATGCTGCGCAACGGCGGCATCGCCGTGCGTCCGGCGCGCGCCGCGAACGCCGACGAGCTGGAAAAGCAGATCGGCACGAACACGCCCGATGTCATCCTGGTCAACCTCGCCGCGCGCACGTTGAAGTTGCCGGATGTCGCCGCCGCCGCCAACCGCACCGGCAAGGACATCTCCATCGTCGGCGTGACGACGAACGTCAACGAAGACACGATCGTCACCGCGTTCAGCGAAGGTGCGCGCGGACTCGCGCTGCGTCATCGCGCCGAACACGTGCAGGCGGTGGTCAAGCGCGAATTCGAAGGACTCAACATGCGTCGCAGCGTGCGGCGCCTGGAAACCTCGCTGCGCGAAACCGAGCGACGTTGCGATGCGTTGCTGGATTCGTCGCGCGACCCGATCGCCTACGTGCATGAAGGCATGCACGTTCGCGCGAACAAGGCGTATCTGGAAATGTTTGGCTTCGAGGAATTCGAGGAAATTCAGGGCATGTCGATTCTCGACATGATCGCACCCGATGACGCGGACGACTTCAAG
>CAZZYA010000140.1:0-9775 GCA_964658115.1 uncultured Rudaea sp.
ACCGCTACGAACATCCGATTCCCAGTCGCGAGGCGCTGCTCAAATTCCTTGGCGACGGCGCGCAATTGATGACCGCCGAAACCATCGCGCAGGATTTGAAACTCACGCAGCCGCGTGATTTCGAAGCACTGACGAAACGTCTCGCCGCGATGCTGCGCGACGGTCAGCTCATCCAGAATCGACGCGCCGGTTACGGCGTTGCGGCTCGGCTCGATCTTATTCCGGGTTCCATCATCGCCAACGCCGAAGGCTTCGGATTTTTGCGCCCCGACGCTGGCGGTGACGATATCTATCTGTCGCCCGCCGAAATGCGCAAGGTGCTGCACGGCGATCGCGTGCTAGGCAACATCGTCGGCGCGGACCGGCGCGGTCGCAAGCAGGGCGCGATCGCCGAAGTGCTGGAACGACGCTCGACGCGCCTGGTCGGACGCATCGTGGTGCAGGACGGCGTGACTGTCGTGGTGCCCGACGACAAACGTCTGCATCAAAACATCTCGATTCCGTCGGACAAAACCGCCGGCGCGAAATCCGGACAAATCGTCGTCGCCGAAATCACCGATCCGCCATCGGCGCATCGCGGTCCGATCGGTCATGTGCTGAGTGTGCTGGGCGATCGGTTGAAACCGTCGCTTGTCGTCGAAATGGCGATCGCCAGTCACGGCATCCCGCACGATTGGCCGGATGCCACATTGCGCGAAGCGGAAGATGTCGAGCCACAGGTATCGAAAGAAGAAATCGCCGGACGCGTCGACTTGCGCAAGCTGCCGCTCGTCACCATCGACGGCGAAGATGCGCGCGATTTCGACGATGCCGTTTACGCCGAATCGACCACGGCCGGATTTCGCGTGATCGTCGCGATCGCCGACGTGTCGCACTATGTTCGCCCCGGCACCGCGCTCGATGACGAAGCGCAAAAGCGTTCGACGTCGGTTTATTTCCCCGGCTTCGTCGTGCCGATGCTGCCGGAAACGTTGTCGAACGGCATTTGTTCGCTCAACCCGAACGTCGATCGTCTGTGCATGGTGTGCGAGATGCGCGTCGGTTTCGACGGCGATGTCAGCAACGCCAAGTTTTATCCGGCCGTAATGAATTCGCACGCGCGCTTGACCTACACGCGTGTGTGGCAGGCGATCGGCGAAAAGTCGGAGGATGCACGCGACGAACTGCGCGCGGTGTTGCCGCAACTCGAACAGCTGCATCAGCTTTACAAGGTTCTCGCGAAGGCGCGACAGAAACGCGGCGCGATCGATTTCGACAGCCACGAAGTGAAGTTTCGTCTCGATACCGCGGGCGACGTGGTGCAACTCGGCACCGAAGAACGCAACGATGCGCACAAGCTGATCGAGGAATGCATGATCGCCGCGAACGTCGAAGCGGCGAGGTTTCTCGACAAACGCAAAATCCCGGCGCTGTATCGCGTGCACGCACCGCCGCCGGAATCGAAGTACGAGGATCTGCAGGAATTCCTGCGCGAATTCAGCCTGCGCATGCCGGCGCACGCGCAGGTCACGCCCGGCGATTTCATGGCGATGCTGAAGAAAATCCGCAAGCGTCCCGATAGCGCACTGATCGAATCGGTGCTGCTGCGCTCGCAGTCGCTGGCGGTTTACAGTCCGTCGAACTCCGGACATTTCGGACTCGCACTGGATGCATACGCGCATTTCACGTCGCCGATTCGGCGTTATCCGGATTTGCTCGTGCATCGCGCGATCCGCTACGCGATCGGCAAAGGCGCGCCGGAGCAATACACGTATAGCCCGAGCGAGATGGCGGCACTCGGCACGCACTGCTCGCACAACGAGCGCCGCGCCGATGAAGCCGAACGCGATGTCGACGAACGTTACAAATGCGCGTGGATGGAAAAACATGTCGGCAGCGAATTCGACGGCATCGTTTCCGGTGTCACGTCGTTCGGGCTGTTCGTCGAATTGAAACAATCGCAGGTGAGTGGCCTCGTGCACATCACGCAGTTGCCGAACGACTATTACCATTTCGATCCGATCCGCCACATGCTCAGCGGCGAACGGCGCGGCCTGAAATTCCGCCTCGGCGATGCGGTGCGTGTGCAGGTGCTGCGCGCGAGTCTGGAAGATCGCAAGATCGATTTTCGTCTGGCGACGAGCGAGCGGGAGAAAAAACGCGCATGAGCGTCGGCGAATTGCTGTACGGAATTCATTCCGTGGAATCGGCGTTGAATCACGATCCGCAGAACGTGATCGAACTGTATTTCGAGGCGGAGAGTCAGAACGCACGCATCAAGGAACTGTCCGATCGCGCGCGCGATCTCGGTCTGAAACCGCACGCACGGCCGCGCGAAGCGCTCGATCGCATGACAGGCGGCGCGCGCCATCAAGGCGCGGTTGCGAGATATCGCGCGCCACCGCCAAGAAGCGAAAGCGATCTGCTGATGCTGATCGAGCAGGCCGGTCGCGACGCGCTGCTGCTCGTGCTCGACGGCGTTACCGATCCGCATAATCTTGGCGCGTGTTTGCGCAGTGCGGAAGCCGCCGGCGTCACCGCCGTGATCGCGCCGAAGGACAAAGCCGTCGGCATAACGCCGACGGTACGGCGTGCTTCATCCGGTGCCGCCGATCGCGTACCGTTTTTCGCCGTGACGAATCTCGCACGCACATTGAAAGCGATCAAACAGCAAGGCGTGTGGCTGGTCGGGTTGGCTAACGAGTCGACGGAAAGTCTTTATGCGATCGATCTGAAAGGCCCGATCGCCATCGTCATGGGCAGCGAAGGCGAGGGCATGCGGCGTCTGACGAGCGAAACCTGCGATTTCCTCGCGAAAATTCCGATGCGCGGCGATGTGGAAAGTCTGAACGTGTCGGTCGCGACCGGCATCGTGCTGTTCGAAACGCTGCGGCAGCGCACGCCATGAGGCTCAGCATTCATTGGTACGACATCGCGGGACTGCTCGGCGTCGCCGTGATGTTGTGGGCGTTCTATCTCCTGCAAGCTGGAAAATTGCGCGGCGATTCGTTTCCGTATCAGCTGATGAACGCACTCGGTGCGGGTGCGGTTTTGTTGTCGCTCGTGCACGATTTCAACCTGTCCGCATTCGTGATCGAATCGTGCTGGGTGGTGATCAGTCTGTACGGCATGGCGCGCTCGCACCGCCGCAAATCCTGAAACGTCGATGAGTCAGGAACGCGTCTTCGGGCTGGATTTCCTGCGCGCACTCGCCGTGATGCTCGTGCTCGTCGCGCACGCAAGTTTCCTGTTCCTGCCGCTAACGCATCACCTCGAAGCGTGGTGGATGCTGGGGCATCTCGGCGTCGAACTGTTTTTCGTATTGAGCGGATTTTTGATCGGCGGCATTCTCGCCGAACAAGCGGCGTCGCCGCGTTTCAGCGTCGGCGGATTCTGGACGCGGCGCTGGCTGAGGACGTTGCCGAACTATTACCTGTTTCTCATCCTCAACATCGTCATCGCGCGCTGGACCGACGGCACCTGGCCGCACGCCGCGCCGAACGCCGTATTCATGCAGAATTTTTTGTGGCCGCAGCCGATTTTTTTCGTCGAGTCGTGGAGTTTGTCGGTTGAAGAACTTTTTTATCTGGTCGCACCATTGCTGTTGTGGATTTGTCGCGAACGGATTTCGGCGAAGTGGTCTGGCACGCTCGTCGTCTCGGCGATCGTCGTGCTTACGGGCCTTCGCGTCATCTACGTGATCGTCGTCGATCCGACGTGGGATTTGTCTACACGCGCGGTCGCCGCCGTTCGTCTCGATGCGATCGCTTACGGTGTACTCGTGATGTTGCTGTGTCGCCGCAGCGAACCGCTGTCATCCGGCGTTGTACGCGCGATCGCGTCGGCCGGAACGATCGGACTCGCCGTCGCCATCGCGCTGTATCTCACGTTGCCGAAAGATACCGATTTCTTCGCGCGAACGGGGTTGTTCAGTCTGATATCGCTCAGTTTCGCGGCTTGGCTGCCTGCGGCATCGACGTGGCGTGCGAGCCGCTTGCCGGACTCGATGCAACGCGTGATACGTCGCGTCGCGCGATGGTCGTACGCGTTGTATCTGAGTCAGCTCACGACGTTGCGTGTGCTAGAAGGATTGGGATTCGGCAGCGCGGCGAATTTCGCGATGTGTCTTGTCCAAGCGGTGCTGTTCGCGGCATTGGCGATCGCGAGCGCCGCGTTCGTCTACCGCTTCTTCGAAGCGCCGATACTGCGATTGCGCGACCGCTGGACGCGGCCGGAACCTTCGCCGACGGAAACGCTGCGCAGCGCGTGATGCGCAGCGCAGCGATCACTCAGAGATCGGCGAGTTCGACGTCCGTACCCTCGTTGATGCCTTCGAACAGGAACGTCGACAGATAACGCTCGCCGGTGTCGGGCAACATGGCGAGGATCACGTCGCCTTGTTTTGCCGTCTTCGCCACCTCGAGTGCCGCGGCGAACGTGCCGCCGGACGAAATGCCGCAGAAGATGCCTTCCTTCGTCGATAGTGCGCGCGCGGTGTCGCGTGACAGCACGTCGCTCACCGGAATGATTTTGTCGGCGACGCTCTTGTTGAGCACCGATGGAATCAGGTTCGGCGTCCAGCCCTGGATTTTGTGCGGCTGCCATTCCTTGCCGGACAACATCGCCGCGCCTTCGGGTTCGGTGGCGATCACTTTCACTTCCGGACGCGCGAGCTTGATCATCTCGCCCGCGCCCGTGAGCGTGCCGCCGGTGCCCCATCCGGTCACGAAATAGTTGAAACGTTTGCCGGCGAAATCCTGCAGGATTTCCGGCCCCGTCGTACTGCGGTGATAAGCGGGATTGGCGGGATTGTCGAACTGACGCGCCAGGAACGCGCCGTTTTTCTTCGCGTAATCCTCGGCGCGCTTGATCATGCCGACCGCGCGTTCGGCCGCCGGAACCAGAATCACTTTCGCGCCCAGCGCGCGCATCAATTTGCGGCGTTCGACGGAAAACGAATCGCTCATGAAGGCGACGAACGGATAGCCTTTCGCCGCGCACACCATCGCGAGCGCGATGCCGGTGTTGCCCGACGTCGCTTCGACGACCGTCTGACCTGCCTTCAACGTGCCGCTCGCTTCCGCATCGAGAATGATGCCGATGGCGAGGCGATCCTTCACCGACGACATCGGATTGAACGCCTCGACCTTCACGTACATGTCGATGCCTTTCGGCGCGAGATGGTTGATCTTCACGATCGGCGTGCGGCCGATGGTTTCAAGGATGCTTTGGTAAATCATCGATCACTCCTTCGAATTCAAAAGCGAAAATCCGTCATTTTTTTGAATCGTCGTCAATGTGCCATTCCAAACGCATTGAGTATGAAAGCATAAACATCGGTCACTTCGTCGATTTGCATCGAAGTGGGTTTGCCTTGGCCGTGGCCGGCGCGCGTTTCGATGCGGATTAGAATAGGTTTTCCGTGCGGATCGGCGGCCTGCATGGTTGCTGCGAACTTGAAGCTGTGTGCGGGGAAAACGCGATCGTCGTGATCGCCGGTGATGATGAGCGTGGCAGGATAATCGACGCCGCTTTTCACGTTGTGCAGCGGCGAGTAGGCGTGCAGCGCGGCGAATTCGTCGGCGTTTTCGACCGAGCCATAATCGGATTCCCACGAGCGGCCAACGGTGAAATCGCGGAAGCGCAGCATATCCAGCACGCCGACTTGCGGAATCGCCGCGGCGAACAAATCCGGACGCTGCAGTTCCGCCGCCGCGACAAGCAATCCTCCGTTCGACGCGCCGCGGATAGCGAGCTTTTGCGGCGAAGTATACTTTTGCGCAATCAGGTATTCGGCGGCGGCGATGAAATCGTCGAACACATTCTGCTTGTGCGTTTTGATGCCTGCCTCGTGCCAGTCGCGGCCGTATTCGCCGCCGCCGCGAAGCGTGGCGACGGCATAGACCCCACCGAGTTCCAGCCACGCCGCCACGGATGGCGAAAATGCCGGCTGGATCGGAATGTTGAAGCCGCCGTAGCCATACAGGATGGTCGGATTCGAGCCGTCCATCGCGACGCCTTTCTTCGCGGTGATGAACATCGGCACGCGCGTGCCGTCTTTGCTCGCGTAGAAAACCTGTTTGGTTTCGTACGGCGATGCGTCGAATGCGACCTTCGGTGCCTTGAACAACGAATTTTCTTTCGTCGTCAGGTCGAAGCGATAGATGCTCGGCGGTGTCGTGAAACTCGAGAATGTGTAGAACGTTTCCTTGTCGCGCGTGCGGCCTGAGAATCCGCCTGCCGTGCCGATACCGGGTAGATCGATCGCGCCGGCGGATTTGCCGCGCTCGTCGAATAGCTTCACCGCGCTGTGCGCATCCTTCATATATTCGGCGACAAACAGATGATTGACGACGCTGACGTTCTGCAGCGCGTCGTCGGATTGCTTGACCAATTCCTTCCAGTGCGGCTTGTCCGGATGCTTCAGATCGAGTTCGATGATGCGATAGCGCGGCGCATCGTTGTCGGTGAGGAAATAAAACTTGTCTTTAGTGTTGCCGAGAAATTGATAGCCGGCATCCCATTCTCCGATCAGCGTTTCGACCGTGGCTTCCGCATTCTTTTTCGCCAGATCGCGATAGAGCACGAGGTTTTTCGGCTCCGTGCTGCGCGATACGCTGATGACGAGGTAGCGTCCGTCATCGGTCACGCTGCCGCCGAACATCCAGTCGGGCTGGTCCTTGCGTTCGTAAATCGAAAGATCGTCCGACTGCTTCGTGCCGAGGCGGTGGAAATACAGTTTCTGGAATTTGTTCGCGGCTTTGAGCGCGTCGGTTTTCGGTTCGTCGTAGCGACTGTAGAAAAAGCCGGTTCCGTCGCGCCGCCAGCTCGCGCCCGAGAATTTGACCCACTTGAGTACGTCGCCGGTGTTTTTCGCGGTGTCGACGTCGAGCACGTGCCACTCTTCCCAATCCGAACCGCCGGACGAGAGTCCGTAGGCGAGGTGTTTGCCATCGTCGCTGATGGAATAGCTTTTCAGCGCAACCGTGCCGTCGGTCGAGAGTTTGTTCGGATCAAGCAGCACGCGCGGCGCGGCATCGAGCGAATCGGCGACGTAAAGAACCGATTGGTTCTGCAAACCGTCGTTTCGTGTGTAGAAATAATGATCGCCGTACTTTTCCGGCGGGCTGAATTTCTCGTAGTTCCACACCGCGCTGAGTTTTTCGCGGATGCGATCGCGCCCCGGAATTTGCGCGAGTTTGCCGAACGTTACTTTGTCTTCGGCGTCGATCCATGCGCGAGTGTCTGCCGCATCGACGTCTTCCAACCACCGATACGGATCGGCGATTTTCGTGCCGTGATAGTCGTCGACCTGTGTTCCCAACTTCGCTTTCGGATAACCCGAATCCGACATCGTTGTTGATGCTGCCGAGCCAGGTATTCGATCCGGTTTGGCCGGCGGGCTTTGACAGGCGGCGAGCAGCGTCGCCAGCGCGGCGGGCAGCAAGAGTGAAAGACGCATCGCGAACTCCGTTCCAGGAAGCGAACTCACATTAAACCATCATCCGCGTTGTGGCGGACAATGGCGAAAGTCGGGACATTGACCGGGCCCGGATTTTTTCAGACGCGACCGCTGCAACACCGGAAATTATTTGCCGCTGATGTACTTCGGACCGTCGCCAGCCGTTTTTTCGTAAACGCCGCCGCCGGCCTTGCGATATTGCGTGAAGCCGCGTTTGGAAAAGTGATCTTCCTTCAGAACGTGAGAACCGCCGACAGCGACGCTTGGCACCGAAATCACGCGCCGCACGATGGCGTCGCACTGCGGACAATGCGTGAGGGGGTCGTCGGCCATTTTCTGCAGCACGTCGAATCGCGCTTCGCAGTGCGAACAACCCTTCTCGATGGCGGCGTATTCGTAGATCGGCATGAGGAAACAGTTGGCCCGTCAGCGCCTGATTTCAAGCTGCCGCGCCGGATTGCGAGCGCATGCAATCCGCCATCGTTTTCCATCGGTTGACGATGTCGCAGAAAATCAGAGCCGTGCGTTCGGCGTCATAAACGGCCGAATGCGCTTCGGTCGCATTCCAGTCAAAGCCCGCGGCCTGCACGGCGCGACTGAGCACCGTTTGTCCGTACGCGAGGCCCGCGAGCGTGGCCGTGTCGAAACAACTGAATTGATGAAACGGATTGCGCTTGTGATTCGTACGCCGCACTGCCGCGTTGAGAAAGGAAATATCGAATGCCGCGTTGTGACCAACAAGGATCGCGCGCTGACATTCGAATTCACTCAATGCCGTGCGGATCGGTCGGAACACCCGGTCCAACGCTTCCTTTTCCTCGACTGCGAATCGAAACGGATGTGTCACGTCGATACCCGTGATCTCCAACGACTTCGGATCGATATTCGCGCCGGGAAACGGAACGACGTGTTCGGAAATAACCGGCTCGGGATGCACGAAACCGTGTTCGTCCATGCGGATGATCACCGCGGCGATTTCGAGCAGCGCGTCGTGCTCGCTGTCGAAACCGCCACTTTCGATATCCACGACGACGGGCAGGAAGCCGCGAAAACGCGCGGCGTAACGGTGACTGGAATCCGGCATCCGGAGAGGATACGCGGCGTGTCCGGCGATCACAAATGCGCTAGGCGCGTGCGGGGGCCGCATGTTAGCGTGCGGCGATCGGTGGAGCATGGCGTGATCGCACGGGAAACGATGACGAATCGACAACGCGTGGTGCTGGCGGCCGTGCTTATCGCCGCGTTCGCGTTACGCGTGTGGGGCGCGTTTTACGATCTGCCTTACATTTTTCATCCGGACGAGCCGGTCAATCTGCAGATTATTCAGGGAATGCTGGCGAATCGCGATCCGGATCCGCACGCGTTTCTGTATCCGTCACTGATGTATTACATCAACGTCGTTGCGGCCTTGATATTCGTCACGCTTCCCGCCGCACTGACGGGGCATGCGGTGGAATATCTTGAGCCGTTGAGCATCGCGATGGGCTCGACGTTCGCGCCCGACGCACATAGTGTGGCTGTCTACCGGCTCGTGTCGATTTGCGGCGGCGTGCTCGCCGTGTTGTTCATGTATCTGGCAGGCACGCGTGCACGCGATCGTTCGACGGGATTGGCTGCCGCCGCGCTGATGGCCGTCTCGCCGCTGATCGTGGAAGACTGCCGTCACGTCACGCCGGATAGCTACGTCGTGCTTTTCGAATTGCTCACGCTCGTCGCTTCTTTCGCGATCCTGAGGGCCGGACGGCTGTCCGCCTACATCGTTGCCGGTATCGCGATCGGATTGACCGGTGCGAGCAAGTACAACGGCGCTGTCGTTTGTTTGTTTCCTATCGTCGCGCATCTGGCACGTAATGGCTTCTCACTGCGCGCGTTGACGCTGCTGATTTGCGCGGGCGTGATCAGCACGCTGACGTTCTTTGCGATCTGCCCCTATCTCATCATCGATCGCGCGCAGTTTTTGCACGACCTCGACTATCAGCGCCGCATGTACGCGAGTTCGCACGCGGGTATGGAAGGCCACGCGCTGACTTGGTATTTCGGAGAACTCGTCGTCAGCACGGGGTTGGCGTTAGTGCTTGCCGTGCTGCAAATCGTCGACGGCATTCGGCGACGTTCGGCCGCTACATGGATCGTCGCGGTGTTCGCGGTTAGTTATTTCGTATTCATCAGTATGTTCCAGATTCGAAATGATCGAACGCTGCTTCCCGTGATTCCATGCGTGCTCGCGCTGGCGGCGGTATTCGTCGTGCGGCTCGCGAGCGACGATCGATTAATGCGCAGCACGTCGGCGAGTACCCGCCGCGCGTTGGCGGCCGTTTGCCTGATCGCGATGAT
>CAZZYA010000141.1:0-9756 GCA_964658115.1 uncultured Rudaea sp.
GTTTGCTCGCGGGCGATATTCTCACGACGCTCGACGGCGATCCGATCGCCAATCAGCTCGAATTGCGCAACAAGGAAGCGGCGATGGCGCCGGGCACGACCGTAAAACTCAACGGCACGCGCAACGGCAAGGATTTGTCGCTATCGATCACGCTGGCCGAGCGGCCGCAGCGTCAGAATAACGGCTGACCAAACCCTTACGATCACGAGCGCGGCGGCGTGACCGCGGCCGTCGCAACGGTCGAATTGGCCGCTCCGTAACGCTGACGGAGCTGTGCCACGCGTTGCACGTAGACCTGCGTTTCGTCGAACGGCGGTACACCTTTATACTTTTGCACATTCTGCGCGCCGGCGTTGTACGCGGCGGCTGCGAGTTTTTCGTCGCCGTTGAACTGCTTTAGCAGCATCGCCAGATATTGCGTGCCGCCGCGGATGTTCTGCGTCGCGTCGAACGGATTGTTCACCGACAAATCCGACGCCGTGCCGGGCATGAGTTGCATCAAACCCTGCGCACCTTTCATCGAGACCGCATTTGGATTGAACGCCGATTCGGCGTGGATTACCGCGCGAACGAGTGCCGGATCGACGCCGAATTCACTCGCCGACGCCGCGATCTGATCGTTGAACGCATTGATGTTGAGCGGCGTGCGCGAGAAATCCACGTTCGAATGCACGTTGCACGCGTAGCACGTGGCCATGTACGTGAACAAAACCTGATACGCACCACGATCCGGCCGCACATTTGTGTATTCGGTGATGCCGTTCGACTTTGCCACTTTGTATACCGCGCCACGGCGCACTTCATTGGCAGACGGGGTCGCGTCGGGTTTGTCGCCGGCATCGGACGTGATCATCGAGCCGAGTGCCGAATCTCCCGGCGCGGTGTGGTATTCGGTACGCGCCTGCGGATTTTTCGGCACGCTGACGGACGACACCGGTTTCTCATCCGCATACGACGAAACCGCCGCGCAATTCTTGAACGTGCCGGGTTGATTCGTAAACGCAATCTGGCCGTTCGGCCCCGTGCATTTGAAAACGGCGCCCGCATGCGCGCCGGCCGCCCACAGCAATGCAAGCGGCAGCAGCATGCGCAGAAAACGCATTGTGGCGAAACGTGACTTCATAGGACAGGACAGCTAGACAATCCAAGTTTCTGACAGGAAAAACAATTTGCCAAGTGCAGGGGCGTTAAGCCCGCCATTTCAGCCGATACGCGGCGTAAGTACGGGCAACGGCGCCGAAACGCCGAAAAACATAGCCCGCACTACGACATAGCCGTAAAATGCGAAGTTCCCCGCGTTTCTTCCGCATCGGTCCAATGTCCGGCAAACTTTTCATCAAAACGCACGGTTGTCAGATGAATGAGTACGACTCGGCCAAGATGGTCGACGTGCTCGCGGCTTCGCATGGGCTGGAAGTGACACAGAACGAAGCCGACGCCGACGTCATCCTGATCAACACCTGTTCCATCCGCGAGAAGGCGCAGGAAAAAGTGTTCTCGCAACTCGGCCGCTGGCGCGAGTTGAAGCTCGCGAATCCGAATGTCGTCATCGGTGTCGGCGGTTGCGTGGCGAGTCAGGAAGGCGAAGCCATCGTCAAACGCGCGCCGTTCGTCGATCTGGTGTTTGGGCCGCAGACTTTGCATCGTTTGCCGCAGATGATCGACGCGCGACGCGCGACAAATAAGCCGCAGGTTGACATCTCGTTCCCGGAAATCGAAAAGTTCGATCATCTTCCCGAGCCGCGCAAGGAAGGTCCGACCGCGTTCGTGTCGATCATGGAAGGCTGTTCGAAATATTGTTCGTACTGCGTTGTGCCGTACACGCGCGGCGAAGAAATCAGCCGGCCGTTCGACGACGTCATCGCCGAGATCGCCGCGCTCGCCGACCAAGGCGTGCGCGAGATCAATCTGCTCGGTCAGAACGTCAATGCGTATCGTGGCGCGATGCATGACGGATCGACGGCGGATCTCGCCGTGCTGATTCACGCCATTGCCAGCATCGATTCGATCGGACGCATTCGTTTCACCACGTCGCACCCGCTGGAATTTTCCGATTCGCTGATCGAGGCGTACGCGAACGTTCCGAAACTCGCCAATTACCTCCATTTGCCCGTGCAGGCCGGTTCCGACCGCATTCTCAGCGCGATGAAGCGCGGCTACACGACGCTCGAGTTCAAACAGAAGATTCGCAAGCTGCGCAACGTGCGCCCGGATATTTCCGTCTCGACCGACTTCATCGTGGGTTTTCCCGGCGAAACCGATGTCGATTTCGAACAGACGATGAAACTCATCGAGGACATCGGTTTCGATCAGAGTTTCAGTTTCATTTTCTCCAAACGGCCTGGCACGCCTGCCGCCAGCTTGCCCGACGGCACCACCGACGAAACGAAACGCGCGCGACTCGCCCGATTGCAAAACGCGATCAACCAGAATGCGCGGCGCATCAACGAGGCGATGGTCGGCAGCGTGCAAAACGTTCTCGTCGAAGGCCCCAGCCGCAAGAATCCGAACGAAATGACCGGCCGCACGGAGAACATGCGCTATGTCAATTTCCCGGGCGACATGCGCATGATCGGCCAGTTCATCGATGTCGAGATCACGCAGGCGATGTCGAACTCGCTGCGTGGCCGGATTCCCGCTCCGCTCGCTGCGACGGCTTGATTCAACGCCGACCGCACGCCATTTCTCTCGAATGACTGCATCGACCCGACACGATTTCGTCCTCGAACCGGACGACATGGAACGCTTGGCCAATCTCAACGGTCCGTTCGACGAACATCTGCGCCAGATTGAACTTCGACTCGGCGTCGAGATATCCAATCGCGGTAACGTTTATCGCGTGAACGGTGCGGAAGATTCGGTGAAACTCGCCGATCGCGTGATTCGCGATCTGTTCGACGCAACCCGCAACGAGACGCTGACGGGCGCACAGATTTCGCTGCGCCTGTCCGAATCGGGAATCGACGCGCTGACCGAGAAAGCAGCGGAAAACACGCAGGACGTCGCCGTCAAGGTGAAACGCGGCACGATCCGCGGACGCGGACCGAATCAGCAAAAATATCTGCACGCGATCGCGCGGCACGATATCAACTTCGGCATCGGCCCAGCCGGAACAGGCAAGACGTATCTCGCCGTCGCGATGGCGGTCGAGGCATTGAACGAAAACCGCGCTCAGCGGTTGATCCTCGTACGTCCGGCGGTCGAGGCCGGTGAGAAACTCGGTTTTCTGCCGGGCGATCTCACGCAGAAAGTCGATCCGTATCTACGTCCACTGTACGACGCGCTGTACGAGATGATGGGCATCGACAAAGTCACGCGGCTGGTCGAGCGCAATGTGATCGAGATCGCGCCGCTCGCGTACATGCGCGGGCGCACGCTCAACGATTCGTTCGTGATCCTCGACGAAGCCCAGAACACGACGGTCGAACAGATGAAGATGTTCCTCACGCGCATCGGCTTCGGCTCGGTGGCAGTCGTCACTGGCGATCTGACGCAGACCGATCTGCCACGCCATCTGAAATCCGGCCTGCGCGATGGCATCGATGTGCTCAAGGACGTCGAAGGCATCAGCTTCACGTTCTTCACTGCGCGAGATGTGGTGCGCCATCCCCTCGTTCAACGCATCGTGCGTGCGTACGAAACGCATGCCGAAGCGGACGAATCGAAAAAATCGTGAGCCCGGGCAAACCGTCCACGGGTTTCAAGGTAAACGTGGAAAGCCACGTTGGGCAGCAGGGCGTACCGGACGAGCGCATGTTCGAAAAATGGGTCCGCGCGACGTTGCATGGCAAACGTTCGAAGCGCCGGCAAGTGAACATCCAGTTGTTCGATCCCGTACAGGCGCGTCAGATCAACAAGACGTTCACCGGCAAGGATTACGCGACGAACGTTTTGAGTTTTCCGTATGAACCGCTGCACGGCGAGAAAACCGCCGTATTGGGCGATATCGTTATCTGCCCCTCAGTCGTCGAAAACGAGGCCAAGGAACAAGGCAAACGTCCGCGCGACCACTATGCGCACCTCACCGTGCACGGCGTGCTGCATCTGCTTGGTTTCGATCATCAAAATGAAGCCGAAGCGACACGCATGGAAGATCAGGAAAGACTCATCCTGTCCGAATTCGGCATCGCCGATCCTTATGCAGAACGCCAATAAACGCCTGATTTTCCGCGTTTTTTAATTCTGAAACGCAAACTACGCTATAATTGGCTGCTCGCCCAACGCGGGCTCTAGCTTCATAAAAATGAACGAGGACCACCCTAGTCCCCACGGTCAAAAATCCTGGCTTGAACGCATCGGCCAACTGGTTTCTGGCGAACCGCGCAACATCGAAGAACTGCTCGAAGAACTCCGCGGCGCTCAGGCAAACGGCCTGCTATCCAACGATACGCTGTCGATGGTCGAGGGAGCCATCGAGGTTTCCGATCTCACCGTCGCCGACGTCATGGTGCCCCGCGGACAAATGGTTTGCCTTCGCGTGGACTCGCGTCTCGAGGAAATTCTCGGCGATGTCATCGAATCTGGCCATTCGCGCTTTCCGGTTTATGGCGAGGAGTCCGATCACGTCGTCGGCATCCTGCTCGCCAAGGACCTGCTCAAGTGTTTCGTCGACAAGAACGCGCCGTGCAGTATCCGGCAGTTGCTGCGGCCGCCGGTTCTGATTCCCGAATCCAAGCAGCTCGATATTCTGCTGAAGGAATTTCGCCTGTCGCGCAATCACATGGCGATCGTGGTGGATGAATACGGCGGCGTGTCCGGTTTGATCACGATCGAGGACGTGCTCGAGGAAATCGTCGGCGAAATCGACGACGAACA
The DNA here is from genome assembly GCA_964658115.1 of uncultured Rudaea sp. GTDB lineage: Bacteria > Pseudomonadota > Gammaproteobacteria > Xanthomonadales > Rhodanobacteraceae > Rudaea. The sequence continues at coordinate 4,816 of CAZZYA010000141.1, forward strand.
CGACGAAGACGATCCCGCGCGCAAGAAACTCATCCAGACGCAAGCCGACGGCGGCTTTCTCGTCAACGCGCTGACGCCGATCTCCGATTTCAACGAACGCCTCGGCAGTGAATATTCCGACGAGGATTTCGACACCATCGGCGGCATGGTCACGTCCGAATTCGGCCATTTGCCGGAACCCGGCGAAGAAATCGCGCTCGGCGGATTCACGTTCCGCGTCGCCAAAGCCGACGCGCGCCGCGTGCTGCAGTTCGCCGTGCACGTTCACGATGCGTGACGGCGCCTCGCGCCTCGCGCTGATTCTTTTCCTCCTGCTGATCGGTTCGTTCGGCATTGCGCGCGCGCAGACCGACGACACGACATCGTCGGGAGAAAACCTCGACGTTTCGCTCATTACGTTCGGTCCGGGCACGGAAGTCTGGGAGCGTTTCGGTCACAACGCGATCTTGATCCACGACAGCACAACGAACGAGTCGCGCTTGTACAACTACGGCATCTTCGATTTCGATCAGGAAAATTTTTTCCTCAACTTCGCGCGCGGCCGCATGACGTATCGCATGGCCGTCGACGATGCCGACGAAGAATTGCCGGAATACGTGGAAGAAGGCCGCTGGATCGTGCAGCAGCAACTTGATCTCACGGCGACGCAAAAAGCGAAGCTGCAAAAATTCCTCGACTGGAATGTTCGCCCGGAAAACGCGCAATACAGCTACAACTATTTCGATGCGAACTGTTCCACGCGCACGCGCGACGTGTTGAACGTGGCCGTCGATGAAGCGATCCGCCAGCAGACCGTCGCACCGTCGCGCGGTTTCACCTATCGCATGGACGTGATGCGCCTGATGCGTCCCGATCCGCTGCTGATGATCGGAATGGACGCCGGGCTCGGCCCCTATGCTGATCGCAGGCTGAGTTACTGGGACGAAAGTTTTCTGCCGACCGAATTGATGCGGCACATGCGGGACGTCGTCGTAGTCGATCCGGTCACCGGCGCACGTCGTCCGCTCGTCGCGCGCGAAACGCGGCTCAACGAAGCGCGTCTTCCCGAGCCCAGCGAATCGCCGCCGGACGGGTTCTGGATTGCGTTGATCGTCGGCCTCGCGCTCGGCGCGCTGATACTTCTGCTCGCGCGTGCGCGAGGGAACGCGCTTGCACGCGCGAGCTTCGCGACGATCGGCGTCGTCATTGCGTTCGTGCTCGGTCTCGGCGGACTCGTGCTGCTTGGTTTGTGGTTCCTCACTGATCACGTGTCAGCGTGGCGAAACGAAAACCTGATGCTGCTCGATCCGTTGTGCCTGCTGCTGATCCCGACCTGGATCGGCGCGTTTCGCAGCAACTGGTCGCCTTCGCCGTTCGCGCGCTATGCGACGCTGGCCGTCGCCTTTTTCGCTGGCATCGCCTGGTTCGCGAAAGTGTTTCCGTGGTTCATCCAGGACAACCGTTTGTGGATCGCGTTATTGCTGCCGGTGCACGTCGCATTCGCACTCGCGGTGTGGATGCAGGCGCAATCGTCCGCACCGACAAGGCGGATTCAGTAAGTTGTCATCCACGCGGCGTTTCGCCGTGTCAGACTTTGCTGCCTGAAGCGCCCGGTCGGCGCGGCGAAAATCATGGATACGAAAACGCCCGAGAACATGCTCGTCAACTGCGTGGCTTACGCGCCGAAAAAGACGCGGCCGGTTTCGCTGGAAGAAATCAAGGATGTTCTGAAAGAACCGGATACGTTCGTTTGGGTCGGATTGCACGAACCCGACGAGCCTTTACTGGACCGCCTCGCGGGAATATTCGGACTGCACGAGCTCGCCATCGAGGACGCGCACGTCGCGCATCAGCGCACCAAGATCGAAGTGTATGGCGATTCGCTGTTCATCGTCGTGCACACGGCGCAGTTCGCCGAGCACCGCATCTCGTTCGGCGAAACGCATATTTTCCTCGGCAAAAATTATCTCGTGACGATCCGTCACGGCGCGTCGTTGTCGTATGCGCCGGCACGACGTGTGTGCGAATCGACGCCGGAACTTTTGGTGTACGGACCGAGTTACGCGTTGTACGCCGTGCTGGATTTCGTGGTCGACAATTATTTTCCCGTGATGGAAAACTTCCAGAAGCGCCTCAACGATCTGGAACATTCGGTGCTGCAGGGCGAATTCCAGCAACGCACCATCGTGCGCCTGTACGAGCTGAAGAAAGAACTGATGAAAATGCAGCTCGTCGTCAGTCCGGTGCAGGACATCATGAGCCAGCTCGTGCGGCTGTATCCATCGCTGATCCGCGAGGAAGTGCGCACGTATTTCCGCGACGTCGGCGATCACGCCGCGCGCATCAACGACATCGGTGCGATGGTCCGCGAGATGCTGACGTCGGCGATGGATGTGAACCTGGCGCTCGTCGGCATCGCACAGAACGATGTGTTCAAGAAAATCGCCGGCTGGGGCATTTTGCTCACGCTGCCGATGATGGTCGCCAGCTGGTACGGCATGAACTTCAAGGACATGCCCGAACTCGACATGCCCTATGCGTATCCGACACTCGCCTTGCTCACGCTGCTCGCGTGCGTGGGTCTGTACGGATTGCTGCGTCGCGCGCGCTGGCTCTGATCCGACGAATACGCGTCATGTTCGACTAAGGGCTATAGACGCGATGTGCGGTTGCGTCTTGACGCACCGCTCGCAGCAACCGACGCTACCGAAGTCCGATCTGGGAGGACTTCATGCGTCGACTACTGTTGCTCGTGCCGTTCATCGGCCTGCTGTGGGTGCCGTTTTATAACAGCGCCGAGCCTGAACTCTGGGGATTTCCATTCTTTTATTGGTACCAGTTCGTCTGGGTGTTCATCACATCCTTTCTGATCTGGGTCGTATATAGGGGAGAGAAACGCGCATGAATCCGACCGCACCCGCAGCGCCCACCGTGCACACGACGGCGTGGATGGTCTTCATTTTCTTCTTTCTCCTCGTCACCGTCATCGGCTTTCTCGCCTCGAAGTGGAAGAAAGCGGACCTGACGCAGTTGCACGAATGGGGACTCGGCGGCCGGCGCTTCGGCACGCTGGTCACATGGTTTCTAATCGGCGGCGATGTCTATACAGCCTATACGGTCGTCGCCGTTCCCGCCGCGGTTTTCGCGCTTGGCGCGTGGGGATTCTTCGCGCTGCCATATACGATCATCATGTATCCGCTGGTATTCCTCGTCATGCCGCGGTTGTGGAACGTCTGCCGCAAGCACAATTACGTGACGACCTCGGATTTCGTCGAAGGCCGCTACGGCAGTCACTGGCTGGCGCTCGCCATCGCTTTCACCGGCGTGCTGGCGACGATGCCTTACATCGCGCTGCAGCTCGTCGGCATGCAAGTCGTGTTCGCCGCGATGGGCCTGGGCGACGATCCGAAGACGGGCGGTGAAATCGCGCTCGTCATCGCATTCATCATCCTCGCGGTATACACGTATACCAGCGGCCTGCGCGCGCCGGCGATGATCGCGTTCGTGAAAGACATCATGATCTACATCTTCGTCATTGCCGCGATCATCGTCATCCCGATGCATCTGGGCGGATACAAAGCCGTGTTCGCCGCAGCCGACGCCGCGTTCAAGGCCAAACCCAACGCGCCGCCACCGGGGATTCTGCTCAATCCGAACCAGATGACGGCGTTCGCCTCGCTCGCGCTTGGTTCGGCATTCGCGCTGTTCCTTTATCCGCATTCGGCGACCGGCACATTGGCCGCATCCAGCCCGAACGTGATCCGCCGCAACGCCATCCTGTTACCGACATACACCATCGCGCTGGGTCTGATCGCGACCCTCGGCTACATGGCCATCGCCGCGCACACTAACGCGAAAGGCACCGCCGTCGTGCCGACGCTGATCATGGAGCAGTTCCCCGAATGGTTCGCCGGATTCTGCTGCGCGGCCATCGCGCTCGGCGCGCTGGTGCCGGCGGCGATCATGTCAATCGGCGCGGCGAACATCGTCACGCGCAATATCTGGCGTCCGTATGTGAACAAGAACATGACGCCCAAGCAGGAATCCAACGTAGCGAAAATGACGTCGCTTGCCGTGAAATTCGGCGCGCTGGTGTTCGTCGTTTTCCTGCCGCTGGATCTTGCGATCAACCTGCAGCTTCTGGGCGGCATCTGGATCCTGCAGATACTGCCCGCCGTCGTGTTCGGTCTGTACACACGGTGGTTCCATTCGACGGCGCTTATCATCGCCTGGGCCGTCGGCATGATCGCCGGCACGTGGATGTCGTGGAGCCAAGGCGTGAAACCGGTATTTCCGATTCCGGGAATCGGCAATCTTTATATCGGTCTCATCGCGCTGGCGATCAACCTCGTCATCGCCGCGCTGATCACGCTCGCCCTCAATGCGTCGAAGTCCGCGCATGGAGCGGACAGCACCACCGCCATCGATTACGAGGATGCGCCCGGCGTCGACGCGTAAGTAACATCGGCTCGACAAGAGGCGGCGCGGGGATCCGCGCCGCTTCTATTTCAGGAATGCCTAATTGCGTCGCTCGTAATCGACGAACGTGAATTCGAAGGCATGTTTCGCATCCGCGGCATGCCGTTCGCGCAACGTTTCACGCCAGTCGGCGACATCGAAGTGCGGAAAAAACGCGTCGGCGTCGTTCGTTTTGGTTTCGATCCACGTAAGATGAAGATGCGTCGCGCGCGGCAGCGCGAGCGCATAAACCTCGCCACCGCCGATCACGCAAAGCTCGTTCCCCTGCGCGGCGTCGACGGCCTCGTCAAGCGAATGCACCACCGATTGCTCCGCGAATGGCGCAGTGTCTGAACGCGTCAGCACCCAATTCGGGCGACCGGGCAATGGCCGTCCGATCGCGCGCGCCGTCTTGCTGCCCATCAGCACTGGCTTGCCCAACGTGAGACGTTTGAACCGCTTCAGATCCTCCGGCAAATGCCATGGCATTGCACCGTTACGGCC
>CAZZYA010000142.1:0-9666 GCA_964658115.1 uncultured Rudaea sp.
ATGCGGATACGCCGCTTTCACTTCGGCTAGCGCGTGTTCGAGCGCGTCGAGATCGAGCGCGTCTTCATCGGCGCGCGACGGAACACCCAGCCCGCCGCCGATGTTCAGCGTGTGCACACTGCCGAGTTTTTCCGCAAGACTGGCGAGCTGCACGTACACCTCTTTCCAATGCGCGGCATCGAGAATGCCCGAACCCAGATGCGCGTGCAGCCCGACGATGCGCACGTTGTTGGCCGCAGCGATGCGACGGAACTCCGGCAGTTCGTCGAGCGCCAATCCGAATTTCGAATTCGCGCCGCCTGTTTTTACTTTGTCGTGATGGCCGCGACCATGACCCAGATCGATGCGCAGGAAAATCTCGCGGCCGGCGAAAATCTGTGTCCAGTGCTGCAGCGTGTGGCTATTGTCGACCGTCACCGGAATATTCGACGCGAACGCTTTCGCGTATTCGTCGCGCGGCGCGAAGTTCGGCGTGAACAGCAGCGATGCGTCGTCGATTTCTGCAGCACGTGCGAGTTCGCCGGGCGACACACATTCGAGACCGAACCCTTCGGCGACGAGCGTACGCACGATTTCGCGATGTGCATTGGCCTTGATCGCGTAGAACCATCGATCGACGCTCGGCACGTGCGCGCGCAAAGCGCGCGCCTGCGCACGAACGCTGTCGATGTCGTACACGTAACATGGCGATTGCCGCGACGCCAGTTCGATCAAAGCATCGCGGCGCGCGCGCCACCACGGCGGTGCGTGGCGCGTGTCGCCGCTCGCATACAGATCACGCCAGCGCGGACCGAAAACGGCGCCGTCTTCCACGCGCATGGCTTCGGCTTTTATCAGCAGATCATGCAAACGCGGCACGAGTCCGTCGGCGGCATTTTCGTCGACCACGAACGTCAGGTTGAGATTGTTGGACGATTGCGAAATCAGATGCACGCGCATCGCGCCGAATTCGGCGAGCACCGCCGACAGCCGATGCAGCATCGCGCGCATGCCGCGTCCGACTAACGTAATCGCTGTGCATGGCGCGATCACTTTCACGCGGCAAACGCGCGAGAGATCGGCGCACAGCGCGGAAAGCACGTCGGTATCGACCAGATTTTCCGTCGGATCGAGCGACACGGTGACGCTGGTTTCCGACGTGCTGACCAGATCGATCGACAAGCCGTGCCGCTTGAAATGCTCGAACACGTCGGCGAGGAAGCCGACCTGCTGCCACATGCCGATCGATTCCATCGCGATCAACGTGAGTCCGTTGCGCGAACTGATCGCCTTGATGCTCGGCGCGGCGTCGACGGCGGTCGCCGCGATTTCGGTGCCGCCGAGTTCGGGACGGTTCGTGTCGCGAATAACCAGCGGCACGCGCGCCTCGCGCACGGGATTAATACAGCGCGGATGCAACACCTTCGCGCCGGTGGTCGCGATTTCCTGCGCCTCTTCGTAATCGAGTTTCGACAGGAGCCGCGCGGTCGGCACGTGGCGCGGATTGGCGCTGAACATGCCGGCGACATCGGTCCAGATTTCCACTTTTTCCGCTTTCAGCAGCGCGCCGAAATAGCTCGCCGACGTATCCGAACCGCCGCGGCCGAGCACCACGGTTTCGCCGGCGTCGTTGCGCGCGATGAAGCCTTGCGTCACGAACAGATCGCCGCGCGCGGCGAGCGCGTTCGACATCGCCGCGTCGAACGCGGTCGGCACCGACGCGGAAAGATAACGTCCCCACGCGTTCTGATTCGGCAGCGGTTGCGCGTGCAGATGTTCGCGCGCATCGAGCCAATGCGCTGGAATACCAACGGCGGTGAGATGCGCAACACCGAGCGTGCTCGACATCAGTTCGCCGAGCGAGAGGACTTCGGCCTGCCACGCCAAACCCGCCGCATCCGCGCGAGCGTTCGCGACGAGCGAATCCAGACGCTCCAGCCAATAGCGCATAGGTGCGTGGTCGACCAGACCCAGCTCTTCGAACATCAGCCGGTGGCGCTCGCGAATTTCGTCGCGCACGCGTTCGCCCGTGCCGGCATCTTTCGATTCGGCGATCGACTTCAATTTATCCGTGATGCCGGACAGCGCCGAAACCACGACGACGACGCGTTTACCGCGATCGCGCCACTGCTGCGCGATCAACGCGATTTTGTGCCAGCGCGCGAGCGACGAAACGCTGGTGCCGCCGAACTTCAGGACGATCCAGGCGGGGTTGAAACCGGAATGAGACGAAGACATCGCGCCATTGTCCCGCTGCGCTGCGAAAATACAAGTTTCGCTGATGGCGGAAAGCGGTCGGAACACGGCGTTAAGCAAGACGCTAACGTTTCCTGCCGTATAGTTTCGTCGCCATCGGGCTGCACGGGAGGGGAATTTCATGCACACGCAACACACGCTGCGCACCAGCGCGTTCAAGCAAGTGGACGTCTTTACGGCCAATCCGATGTACGGCAACGCGCTCGCGGTGATATTCGATACCGAAGGCTTGAGCACGCAGGACATGCAGCGCATAGCGGCGTGGACCAACCTGTCGGAAACGACGTTCGTGCTGGCGCCGACAACCTCGGAAGCCGATTATCGCGTGCGCATTTTCACGCCGCGCAGCGAATTGCCGTTCGCCGGACATCCGAGCGTCGGCACGGCGCACGCGTTGATCGAATCCGAACGCATCGCGTTGAAACCTAAACTCGTGCAGGAATGCGCAGCCGGTTTGCTGCCTGTCGAAGTGATCGGTGCGGGTATCGAACAACGCATTTTCGTGCGCGCGCCGAAAGCGACCCTGCGCAAGGCCGAACGCGATGTAACTGCCGAACTCACGAAAGCGCTTGGCGCGTCACCGACGATGCCGCCGACGATCGTCAGCAACGGACCGGACTGGTTGCTCGTCGATCTGGGTTCTGAAAACGTCGTGCGCGGATTGAAACCGGATATGACAGGCATCGCGCGACTGAGTGATGTCGCCATCGGCGTCGCCGTGTTCGGGCGCGCGAAAAATGCCGGCTACGCACTTGCCGTGCGCGCATTCGCGCCGGCAGACGGCGTGCCGGAAGATCCCGTCACCGGCAGCGCGAATGCGGCCATCGGCGCGTTCCTGCTCGCCAACGGCGGACTGAAAGCGGTCGGCGCGAATTATCGCGCGAGCCAGGGCCGGGAAATCGGACGCGATGGTTACGTCGACGTGCGCGTCGAAGAAAATACCGGCGAAGTGTGGATCGGTGGCCAAACCGTCACGTGCGTGGACGGATTGCTCGCACTGCCGCACGCCTGACCGTAACGTCGATCACTCGCGCTCGAGGCGCAGGTCGTTGAACTTGCGGCGCTCGATCAGTTCGGTCACGCGGCCGGATGCGTCGCGGCGGAAAATCATCAGATTCTTTTCGTCGTCGCCGCCCATGAAAACGTCTTTCGCGATGGCGTCGAGCGCGTGCGCGGGACGACCTGCCTTCGTGCGCCATTGCAGCTTTCCGCCGTCGACTTCGACGATCCACGCGCGATCCGGCGCGAAGCGGTAGTTGCCGACGTAATCGGCGGGATTGACCTCGCGCACATCGAGGCTCGGCGGCACGGTGGGCAGCGTGACGTCGAGCATCGTCGCGAGTTTCCAGGCGTCGCCTTGACGGATGTAGGTCGCCGTCGAGATATAACGAACGAGAAAGTTCTGTCCGAAAAACGCTTCCTTCTCGTAGTCCTCGAAATCGATCACGGCGGTGTTGCCGTAAACGCGCACGTGCGGATCACGCACTTCGATGCTGCCCGAGATTCCCGCTGGAAACGGATGAATGCTGTCGACGATTTCCTTCTTCGTTTGCCGCCGGCCGAATTCGTCGGTGATCAGCGCATCGTCGAGCAGCGTTTTCTGCCAGACCTCGGGTTTGCCCTCGCCTACCGCGTCCATGACCTGCTGCGTGAGATCGACGATTTGTTTGCGTACGGTCGCGGTCGGTTCGTCGGCAAGCGCGAGCGACGACACCAGCAAACCGGCGAGGGTGAACGAGATGCGCATTGAATAGCTCCGCGAATTCGATGCGGCATCATCGAATTGTGCGGCGCCGGCGCTGAGTGCCGAAGGTCACGCGGATGCTCGACAGCGCCGCGCGAGTTCGCCATGCTGCGCGCGAGGCCGCCTCGGGAAATCACCGTGTCTGAGCAACCATCCGCCACAGCACCGGTCACGTATGCGCGATCGCTCGGCGTGTGGGACGCGAGCATGATCGTGGTCGGTGGCGTGATCGGTTCGGGCATCTTCCGCACGCCGGGTTCGATCGCGAAGGAAACCGGATCGTCGTTCGAGCAGATGCTCGCGTGGGGCATCGGCGGCGTGATCGCGCTGGTCGGTGCGCTGTGCTACGCCGAACTCGGCACGCGCCGGCCGAATGCGGGCGGCGGCTACGTGTATCTGCGCGAAGCGTTCGGACTGATCATCGCGTTCGTGTACGGATGGAATCTGCTGGTGGTGAATCACTCCGGCGCCATCGCGGCGGTCGCGACATTGTTCGCCGATTACGCCGCGAAAGCGGTCGGCGTGAAGCTCGCCGATCCGCGACCGCTTGCGATCGCGACGATCGTGTTTCTGACCGGCATCAACTGGTTCGGCATTCGTGCCGGATCGCTGACGCAAAATATTCTCACGGTATTGAAGCTCGTTGCGATCAGCGCACTGATAGCCGTGGGATTGAGCGTGCACGACGCGCCGCCGGCGCCACCGGCGCCGCCGATCAATCCGTTCACCATGATCGGCGCCTTGATGCCGGTGCTGTTTTCTTACGGCGGCTGGTATTACATCAACGACATCGCCGGCGAGCTGCGCGATCCGAACCGCAATCTGCCGCGCGCGTTGATCTTCGGCATGCTGCTGGTCGCGGCGTGCTATCTGCTGGCGAATCTCGCGTACCTGCTCGTGCTCGGTCACGCCGGACTCGCCGCGAGCGAAACGCCGGCGGCCGACGTGATGCAGCACGTGTTCGGCGACACCGGTGCGCGGCTGATCGCGGCGGGCATCGCGATTTCCACACTTGGCTTCTGCAACATTTCGGTGATCGGTGCGGCGCGCGTTTTTCAGGTGATGGGCGCGGACGGTGTGTTCTTCCGCGTCGCCGGTCGGCTGCATCCAAAATGGCGTTCGCCGAATGCGGCACTGGTGATGCTGGCGGTATGGTCGTGCGTGCTGGCGTGGTCGGGTACGTTCGAGCAGTTGCTGAACTATTCGACCGTCGGCGACTGGCTCGGCATGGCCGCCGTGATCGGAACGCTGTTCTGGTATCGCAGAATGCGACGCGACGAAGCCGTGCCGTTCAAGGTTCCATTGTTTCCGTTGTTGCCGGCGTTTTTCCTGATCATCGTGTTGTGGATCGTGGCGATGACGATCTGGCAAAGTCCGCGCGATGCGGGCATGGGATTGCTGATCACGCTGCTCGGTCTGCCGGTGTACGCGTTCTGGTCGCGGCGCAGGAAAAACGCGGCCGTCATGGTGAATTCGTGACTTTGCTTTTTGAGGCAATCAGGCACAATAAGCGCGATCTCATCACGAGTTAGTCATGCCTGACGATCGCGCGCGTCCGTCACCCGACGATCAAGTCCGCCACGCCAAGCCCACGCCGGTTCCGGCAGTCGCGGCGAGCGCGCTCGAGAAAACGCTTCCGCTGCGCATCAACGGCCGTTCGTACTATCACGACGGCGCGCCCGACATGCCGCTGCTGTGGTACCTGCGCGATGTGCTGCGTTTGACCGGCACGAAGTTCGGCTGCGGCGTCGGTTATTGCGGCGCGTGCACGGTGCTGATCGACGGCAAGGCGCAACGCGCATGCATGACGGCGGTGAGCTCGCTCGGCTCGAGCAATGTGGTGACGATCGAAGGATTGGCCGGCGCGAATCTGCATCCGCTGCAGCAGGCGTGGATAGACGAAGATGCCATCCAGTGCGGCTATTGCCAGACCGGTCAGATCATGGCCGCCGCCGATCTGCTCGCGCGCATTCCGCATCCGAGCGACGAGGACATCGACAAGATCCCGAACCTGTGCCGCTGCGGCACGTATCCGCGTATTCGCAACGCGATCAAACGCGCCGCCGACGCGATGCGCGACGTCAAGAAATGAAGCGCCGTACCTTTCTCTCGGTGTCGTTGACAACGGCCGGTGCGCTGCTCGTGCGCGTTTCCGCACGCGCGCAAGAGGCTCTGCCTTACCTCGGCGCGCGTATCGAACCGCAGCACGTGGGACCGTTCGTGCGCATCGAGAAAAACGGCGACGTGATCATCGGCGCGCGCGGCGCGGAATTCGGACAAGGCGTGAAAACATCCCTGCCGATGCTGATTGCCGAAGAACTCGACGTGGACTGGAACCGCGTGCGCGTCGAGCAGTTGCCATACGGATACGTCGAAACCGACAAAGGTCCGTCAGACAGATACGGCGCGCAGGATGCGGTTGGCGACACCGTTGCTTCCTCGTGGCCCGACATGCGCACGGCAGGCGCCACGGCGCGCGCCATGCTCGTGCAAGCGGCGGCTCAGGCGTGGAACGTTTCGCCGGAATCCGTTCGCACGCAAACCGGCGTGCTGATCGCGCCGGACGGACGACGCGCGACGTATGGCGATATGGCTGCGCCAGCGGCGTCGATCGATCCGCCGAAAAACGTGCCGCTGAAAAATCCGGATCAGTTTGCGATCGTCGGTAAGCCGACCAAGACCGTCGACGCGCGCGACATCGTCACCGGCCGCGCGGCGTTCGGCAGCGACGCGTACGTCGCCGACATGTTGTACGCGGCGATGCTGCGCTGTCCACGTCTCGACGGCGGCATCGAAAAAGTGGACGACAGCGAAACGCGCAAAGTGCCGGGCGTGAAGGACGTCATCATCATCAACGGACCGAAGCCGAACGACGCGTTCGACGGCGTGCTCGCGACCGGCGTTGCGGTGATCGCGGAGAACACGTGGGCGGCGCTGAAAGGCCGCGAGAAACTGAAAGTTGACTGGAGCGCGGGTCCGTGGGCGAACGAGTCGACCGGCGCACTCGCGGCGGCGGCAAATGCGCTTCTCGACAAAAACACGGGCGGCATCGCCGTGCGCAACGACGGCGATATTCTGAAGGCGCGCAAACAGGCGGCGTCGAAAGTGGAAGCGCGCTATGAAATGCCCTTTCTTGCGCACGTACCGATGGAAACACCCGGCGCGTTGATTTCCGTCGAGGCCGACAAAGTGTTGCTGATCGCCTCGTTGCAGCAGCCGAGCGCGGCATCGCTGATCGTCAATCAGATTACCGGCGTGTCGCGCAAAAACATCGACATTCCACTCCCGCGCATCGGGGGCAGTTTCGGACGACGACTCAAAAACGATTTCATCGCCGAAGCTGCGTTGATCGGCAAAGCGGTGAAGAAACCGGTCAAACTTTTGTGGACGCGCGAGGACGACATTCAGCACGATGTCTATCGCCCGTTCGGCGTGCACGCGCTCGTCGCGACGTTGGACAAGAAGAAAAAGATCACGGGCTGGTCGCATCGTTGCGCCGCGACGCCGCGCAACTATCGCGATCCCGATGTGAAGAACGATGCGCTCTATATCGGCTGCATCGAACCGGATGATTTTCCGGCCGGTCTCGTCGCCAATCTCGAAAAAACGTTTTTCGCGGTCAGCTCCGGCATGCCGCGCGGTTGGTATCCGGGGCCGAACCACGATTTCCATGCGTTCGCCGTGCAGAGTTTCATCGACGAAATCGCTGTGACGACGAAGCAGGATGCCCTGCAGTTCCAACTCGATCTGCTCGGCGAGCCGCGCAAATTTCCGTTCGGAGGTTCGGACAATCCCGGTTTCGATACCGGCCGACTCGCCGATGTGCTGAAAACCGCTGCGGAGAAAATCGGCTGGAGCGAGAAACGCACGGACGGTCACGGGATTGGAATCGCGTGTCATTTTTCGCCCGGCAGCTATGCCGCACACGCATTCGAAGTGTCGGTGTCGGGCACGAACCTGTTTATTCATCGCGCGGTGTGCGTCGCCGACGTCGGCCGCGTCGTGAATCCGCTCGGTGTCGAAGCGCAAATCATGAGCGGTACGATCGACGCGGTTTCCAACGCGCTCAATCTCGCCATCACGGTGAAAGATGGACAGGTGCAGCAACACAACTTCCCGGATTATTCGCCGATGCACATGGCGCAGGCGCCGCAGAATGTCGAAGCGACGATCGTGGCGTCGACGGAATCGCCGAGTGTCGTAGGTGAAATTGGATTGGCGAGTGCGGCGCCGGCGTTAGCAAATGCGGTTTATGCCGCTACGACAGTCCGTGTCAGGAAGCTACCGCTAATGCCCGAACTACGGCGCATGCTCTAAATTCTTATTCCGAAAAAGCCAGAATTCAGCGGCGGCACGAAAATCTTTTGAAAGCCCTACCGCCCTGGCTGCGTGTAGATCACGAGACAAACGCTTTCTGGGCCGACGCGCAGGCTTGTCGCGACGCGGATCGCGCGCAGGGATGCGCGCGGTCCGCAGTCAGGCGGAACGGCCGCGCTGTAGCGGACAACACCCAGTGCGAGAAAACAAAACGTTTTTTGGTGACTTTTTACCATTGAGCAAAAAGTTACCCGCTGGCCGAAGGATAGCGGAAGCCCTTGCCCACAATCCCACTAAACATTTATTCATCATCCATCGCACTTACACCAACATCACCTGCGCCATACTTAGCCCCCCGGCAAAAGGAGTCGCCCGTGAATCTGTTCGATCGCGTCCGCTTCGGAAACATTGAACTGCGCAATCGCATCGTCGTCTCGCCGATGTGCGAATACTGCGCGATCGACGGCGTCCCAAACGACTGGCATTTCGTCCATCTCGGCAGCCGAGCTGTCGGCGGCGCCGGCCTTGTATTTACAGAAGCAACGGCGGTTTCCGCGGAAGGCCGCATCTCACCTGGCGATACGGGCTTGTACAACGACGAACAGCAGAAGGCGTGGTCGCGCATCGCCGGATTCATCGCCGAGCACGGCGCAGCGCCTGGCATCCAACTCGCCCACGCGGGTCGCAAAGGCAGCACGCACGTACCTTGGCGCGGCGGTAAGGCATTGAGCGATTCGGACGGCGCGTGGACCCCCGTTGCGCCGAGCGCGGTCAAGTTCGAGGACGATTATCCGATGCCCGCCGCGCTCGACGCTGCCGGTATAAAAAAAGTCATTGTGGATTTTGCAGCATCGGCGAAGCGCGCGCGCGAGGCCGGATTTCAGGTTATCGAATTGCACGCCGCGCACGGTTATCTCGTGCACGAATTTTTGTCGCCGCTCAGCAATCGTCGTACGGACGAGTACGGCGGCCCGCTCGAAAATCGGGCGCGTTTGCTGCGCGAAATTATTGTCGCCGTGCGCAACGAATGGCCGGCGCCGCATCCCCTGTTCGTACGCGTTTCGGCAACCGATTGGGCCGACGGCGGCTGGGATATCGACGAATGCGTGCAGCTCGCGCGCTGGCTCAAGGACGACGGCATCGATCTGATCGATACGTCGTCCGGCGGCCTGGTGCCGTACGCGAAAATCCCGAACCGTCCGGGCTACCAGGTGCCGTTTGCCGAGCGTATCCGACGCGACGCCAACATCCCGACGGGCGCGGTGGGCTTGATCACCGAAGCGCGACAGGCGCAGGAAATCCTCGACCGCGGCGAAGCCGATCTCATCATCATGGCGCGCGAGTTTCTGCGCGACCCGTATTTTCCGCGC
>CAZZYA010000143.1:0-1210 GCA_964658115.1 uncultured Rudaea sp.
AACCTCAAATACCTGCCTCAACAAAAGTCACGCGCTCGTCACGAGCGGAAGCCCTGCGTCAAAAAATTACCAACCGCCGACAGCGAAGTCCGAACGGAAGCCCTGCGCAAAAAAACTACCAACCACCGACAGCGAAACCCCTGACTCGAAAAACCAGCAAGCCGTCCGCAACAAAACGACCAAACATCCCTCTGCGTTACAATACGTTCGTTTGCCCGCTGGAGCGCCGCATGTCGTCTGACATCAAATACAAACGCATCCTCCTGAAACTCAGCGGCGAAGCCTTGATGGGCGACGCCGACTACGGCATCGATCCGAAGGTGATCAATCGGCTCGCGCGGGAAGCGCTCGAGGTTCAGCGCGCGGGCGTGGAAGTGGCGCTGGTCATCGGCGGCGGCAACATCTTTCGCGGTGAGGGTCTTGCGGCCAAAGGGATGGATCGGGTCACCGGCGATCACATGGGCATGCTCGCCACGGTCATCAACGCGCTCGCGATGCAGGACGCGCTCGAAAAACTCGGCGCGCGCGCACGCGTGATGAGCGCGATCAAGATCAACGAGGTGTGCGAAGACTTCATCCGCCGCCGCGCGATCCGGCATCTGGAAAAAGGCCGCATGACGATTTTCGCGGCCGGAACGGGCAATCCGTTTTTCACCACGGATTCTGCGGCTGCGTTGCGCGCCATCGAAATCAGCGCTGATCTGTTGCTGAAAGCGACCAAGGTCGACGGCGTGTACAGCGCCGATCCGAAAAAAGACGCGACGGCGCAACGTTTCGAGCGACTGACTTACGATCAGGTGATCGAACGCAAGCTCGCCGTGATGGATACGGCCGCGATCGCGCTATGTCGCGACCACAAGATTCCATTGCGCATTTACGACATGAGCCGCGACGGCGACTTGATGCGCATCATCCGTGGCGAAGCGATCGGCACGCTGGTTAGCTGACCGTCTAAAAAACAGCGCCGCTGCTATACTTCGAGGATCGATTGATCCGCGGAGCCGCACATGTTGAACGACATCAAAAATGACGCGCAGCTGCGCATGGCCAAGAGCATCGATGCGCTCAAGCATGATTTGCAGCGTTTGCGCACGGGACGCGCGAGCACGGCGCTCGTCGAGCATCTGAAGGTGAACTATTACGGCTCCGACGTGCCGCTTTCGCAGGTGTCGAACATCGCGATTGCCGATGCCCGTTCGATCACGATCAC